>JBLHML010000001.1:0-202281 GCA_047622005.1 Dokdonia sp.
AATTTACAGAGACATTAAGAGCTGCGACTGCTCCATTATTTGTAATTGTATATTGAACTGTTGATGCAGCAGTAGTGATACAAGTTGCACCATGATCTAAAGGTGTTCCTGATATAGCTAAATCTGAAGTAGCGGAACAGGATTCAGGAGCATTCCCAAAACCAATCATTGTTGACCCATCAGCAATTTCGTCAAAACGGACACTTGGGTCTATCCAGCCAGCTATATCACCATCACATATTCCATTTTTTATTTGTAAATTGTTATTTCTTGTATCAACTCCTCCTGCATTCCAAGAATTTCCTGGGTCAGATCCACAAGAGCCAAATTCATCTTGTAAAATTCCGCCTAAATAGACTTGTAAAGCATCATCTCCATTAAATGCAAAATTATAAGTAAAAGTTCCACTTAGTCCAGTGCCATTAATTGCAGCAAAGCTAGTTAATCCACTTGTTCCTATAACCCACACTTCGTCAGCACTAAGAGTGCCTGATGTTATGTTTGTAGAACCTAAAGCAATGCAGGGGCCACCATTAGTACCTTGATAAAGCTGAAGGTTATTAGTTACAGAAAAAATGATATCAGTACCTGAAACGTTAAATATTTCTATACCTTTTGGTGACGTACCAAAATTTGTTTCAATATATTGGCTAACTATAATATCTGATTGCCCATAACCAGAAAAAACAGCACACAAAAATACTATTAAAACGAGGGCGTAATTCTTTTTCATAGGGAAATGGATTAATTTTGTTTGCAAAAACAAGCATACGAATATACTCCAATTTACATAGAAATCAGGAGTTTGGAAGTTCCCACTTATTAACAAAACGTTATATCTTTGCACGATGGACAAATACTCAGTAAAAACTTACACCGTCGATGAAGCGCAAAAAAAGCTCGAACATTATTGTGCGTATCAAGAGCGTTGTCATAAGGAAGTCACACAGAAATTATATGATATGAAGATGATTCCTGAGGCGAGAGACAAGATTATTGTGCACTTATTACAACATAATTTTTTAAATGAAGAGCGCTTTGCTCAGGCTTATACCCGAGGGAAATTTAGAATAAAAAAATGGGGAAAGCAACGCATCCGTTTAGAACTTAAAAGACGCGATATTAGTAAAACCATAATTACTATTGCGTTTAAAGAAATTAGTGATGTCGATTACTACAATACGTTTCATGCTTTAGCAGAAAAAAAAGTAGAGACCATAAGAGAAACGAATGCTCAAAAGAAACGAAAAAAATTAGCAGATTATTTGTTTTACAGAGGTTGGGAAAGTCATCTCGTTTATGATAAAATACGAGAGTTAATTCCATAAAAAAAGCATCTTAATTTTAAGATGCTTTTTTTATATAATTCTATTTGAGATCTTACAAATTGAAAGTCGCTCCAATATTGATAGCAAACTGGTTATGAATGTAATATCCAACATCTAATCTGTCATTACCATATTTTGCTATTGGGAACGTCGCTTCTGTAAACACTCCAAAGCCTTCAGAAAAGAAATAACGTGCGCCAAAGTGACCACCAAAATTCTTTAAACTTATGTTTAAGCCTGGATAGAAATCAAAATTCTCATCAATATTTAAAACACTACCTAAGTTAGCGTTGAAACGTCCTTTTATATCAAAACGATCTCCAAAACCGGCATCTAATCTATCATCAATTCCTAATGAGTAAGCTGAAGAAATTCCTACCGAAATATTTTCTCCCAAACCATAATCATAAGTTACATTGATTCCTGTTGCTTCATCTTGGATGTTTGCTCCAACCTGAAATTTTTGGTCTCCTTTTCCTTTAAATGCTTGTCCGTTTACAAATGAAACAGAAACCAGTGTCAAAATTAAAAGTATATTTTTCATCATTTTAAAGTATCAAATTATTTGTTTTATTGAAAGCCAATCTAGGCTCCTCTGCTATTTGAGGCTGCAAATATATTACAACTTTTTAATACTGAAGCGTTTTTGGTAAAAACTCTTATACTAAACGAATTAAAGAGTTTATCTTAATGTTTATTTGCTGTTATGTGTTCGTATAATAGCTTGTTCATTTTTCCAATCCATCCATTTTTGGCCTTTAATACGTCGCATAATATGGTCGTAATAACGCATAAAAAATAGATTGTAGACTGCTTTACCAAAATTTTTGGGATGTCTCGCTATGGCGCGCAAACTCATTGAAAAACCAGGTGTTAAATATTTCATATAATGCCAATAGCCTTCTGGCATATACAAAACTTCCCCATGATTTAATTCACACTGCCATCCGTTTGCATTTTTAAGTGCAGGCCATTTTTCAAAATCTGGATTTGAAAAGTCAATATCCTCTCTAGTGATTAATGAATGAGGGATTTTATATAAGTAGTCATTTTGCTTCTGGTCAAATAGGATACATTGTTTTTTGCCTTCAAAATGAAAGTGAAAGATGTTAGCCAAGTCAATATCATGATGCATGAAGGTATGCGAATTTTCCCCACCAAAAAATAACATGGGTAGACGCTTCATTAACTTCAAACCAAAATCTGGAGATGTGTAATCTTCTTGTAACTGCGGAATTTCCTTCAACAGGTTCCAAAGAAAAATGCGGTATTTCGTAGGTCCTTTTTTGAGTAAGTCCACATAGTCACTCATTTTCATTTCGGCATGAGGCTCATTAAACCCATCGTCGTAATCTACAGGTCGATCATCATACAAAGGCACTGTTTTGTCTCCTGCAATCTCCTTAATATAATCTAAACTCCATTTGCTATAGGCTGGCCAATCTTTTATATATTGCTCAATCACCACAGGTTTTTGTGGTTTAAAGTAATCCTGCATAAAGGCCTCCTTACTAATAGTTTTAACACGAGGAATATCCTGAAGATTGAGTTTCAAAAGAGGAAAAAATTTAGATTTCAAAGTTAATAAAACCTTACCAAACGAAATTAATACTTTGTTAAAATTTAATGGTTTATATCAGTAGGACAGTTTTGAAATAGGCCCATTTCCGAAGAAAAAAGAGTTCAAGAGAATGTGTTAATCATTGTTGATTTTGTATTTACTCGAGTTTGAGACGATAAGCATATAAGGAAACCCAATGGCGATTGATAGAAAAAGTAAATAGGATTCTATACGGTCATCTGCCAGCCATATGGGAAGTGTCTAACCTATAAATAACAATGCAGCCATCCCGAATATTCCATTTCTAAACACACTGGTAATGCCTTGATGTCTAATTTTTCTGTTCTTCTTTAGAGATGGTGTTATAACCGTCAATAAGCATGTAGAGTTGGCTATATTTAATCAAAATACCAAGGATTATGAAAATTACAGCAATGCTTATATTTATTTATTTTAAAACTTTGGCCTTTTGTTTAGCGTCTTCATTACGCTCAATTTTGTGCTCTGGACGTGTCCATTTTGGCTTTTCTCCTAAAGCTTCGTATTGAGATTCTGAAGCTTCAACAGTTTCTGGTTGTGTCTTTTTGACGAATGCCTTTTGTGGATTTAAACCTAAGAGTTTAAACATTTCCATGTCCTCACCAACATCTGGATTAGGCGTGGTTAATAATTTATCACCTGCAAAAATAGAATTAGCACCAGCAAAGAAACACATGGCTTGGCCTTCGCGAGACATTTCTGTTCGTCCTGCACTTAGTCTTACTTGCGTTTCTGGCATAACGATTCTCGTCGTAGCTACCATGCGCACCATATCCCAAATAGAGACTGGTGTTTGGTCTTCTAAAGGTGTGCCTTCAACAGCAACTAATGCGTTGATTGGAACAGACTCTGGTTGTGGATTCAATGTTGCTAAAGCGACTAACATTCCTGCTCTGTCTTCGGCTTTTTCACCCATACCAATGATTCCGCCAGAACAGACTGTGACATTGGTTTTTCTAACATTATCAATCGTTTTTAAACGGTCTTCATAACCACGAGTAGAAATCACTTCTTTATAATATTCTTCACTAGAATCTAAATTGTGATTGTAGGCATATAAACCAGCTTCTGCCAAACGTTGTGCTTGGTTTTCTGTGATCATACCTAAGGTACAACAGACTTCCATATCCAGTTTATTAATGGTTCTCACCATTTCTAAAACTTGATCAAATTCTTCGCCATCTTTAACATTACGCCAAGCTGCTCCCATACAAACACGAGAACTTCCTGATGATTTTGCACGCAACGCCTGAGCTTTTACCTGATGAACAGACATCAAATCATTACCATCTATATCTGTATGATATCTTGCTGCTTGTGGGCAATAGCCACAATCCTCAGGACAACCACCCGTTTTTATAGATAATAATGTAGACACTTGGACTGTATTTGGGTCGTGATGTACACGATGCGTTGTTGCAGCATCAAAAAGCAAATCCATTAGTGGTTTGTTGTAAATCGCTAATACTTCTTCTTTTGTCCAGGTGTGTTTCATCTCGCTCATAGTAATAGGTTAGTCTTATTAAAATCAAAAATACTTATTTTAAGTCCATAAATTCATCAAAAAGCACATAAAATTTTTCTGGTTCTTCAAGGTATGGATTATGTCCACTTTGCTCAAACATTTCAAATTGTGCTTGAGGCATAAATGTTTTGTATTGCACTGCAAATTCTGGTGTTGACACACCATCATAGCGTCCAGCGACAATTAATGTTTTGGCGTTCACATCTTTTAATTGTTGTCTATAATCTTGATTAATCATACTTCCTGACACATCAAAATCACCATCTTTTCCAATAATCGTAGTGTAAACATCTCCTGCCCAGCCTCTATATTTTTTCTTCGGAACTTTTGATCGTAACGTCGTATTGTGATAGTAGATGTATTTTGTTGGGAAATTTCCATAAACGGTCTTGAGAGGTTCTTGACTTGACAGGTAACCTAATTTTCTAAGAGAATCTACAGCAACCCATTTCTCAGGAAAATGTGTTTTTGCATAATGGTTGTAGCTATCACAATTGGCTTGCCACATGGCTCCAGAATGGAACCCATTAATGAGCACCATATTTTTTACATTGTCTTTATATTTTATAGCATAGGCTTGAGCAGGAACGGTTCCATAAGAGTGCCCAACGAGTGAGATTTTGTCAAACTTTAGAAGTTGTCGCAGTTTCTCAATGAGTTCAACGTCTGCTTCTACGCTGTATTCGCTAATATTTTTGGCATTATCACTCATACCACGACCTAGCCAATCGAAAAACACAACGGTATTGGTTTTGTAATACTGCCCAAAAGCACCTTGCAGGTAATCATGAGAATTTCCAGGACCTCCAGGTAGAAAAAATATGGGATCACCTTCACCAAGAACTTCTACATTGATATTGTAACCATCAATCTCATAAAACTTGGATTCAAATTTCTCGAAGATGTTTGGGTCTGTTTGTGCGTTTAAAGTGGTGACTGTGTACATAAGAAATACACAGAAAACTGTTGTGATTGTTTTCATTAATTTAGGCTTACCTGATTTAACTCTGTTGTCTACTAAGGTAGTAAAAAGAGAGAAGCTAAAGTTAAGAAGTAAAGATTTTCCGCAACGCAAACAAGAAGTGATTAACAATACTCGTCTTAATGTTATGGTTAGTTATTCTATAATTTTTTCTTTGCTTGCACCAAGCCAGTACTCAAGAAGCGTATCAAAACTAAAAATTAAAACAATAGCAAAAATGGTGATTCCAATGGTGAGGAGTTTTCTTTTTAAAGACACTTTGGTTTTTTGTGGCGAGCTAATTAACTTTTGGTATGCTGTTTTGACGATCTCTTTATTGAAAAATAGAATGAGCAATAACATTAAAATAATAATAATAGCATTCGCTAAAGCAGGATAAATATCGAGAAAAATAATATCGAATATTATAATGTTTACCATTATTGGGATTAATATGAATACTCCTAATAGTTTTGTTTTATTCCATAACAAAAACCACGCTCCAATAAGTTGAGTAAAGCCTACAAATAGAATATAAAAATAGGAGTGACCCATAAATGTCCATGCCAATGAAAAGCTGCTTGCTTCACCTAATGTTGTATTAGCAATTTCGGCAGGTAATTTACCTTTCATATAAAATTGTCCACCAAATATTTTTGAAATTGCATAAATATTGAGAATGAAAAACACACATTGTCTCAGGACAACTTCAAATGTTGATTTGTAATTTTTTTTTTCATTCATAATGAACTACAATTTATATAGAGGGATTACAACTTATAATAAAAAAAAACCCGCCATTTAGCGGGTTTTCAATTTGAGACAATTAGCTGTTATCGTCTTCTTTTTTCTTCGGAAGAATTTTAGCATCCTCTGTTTGTACTTTGTCTTTACCTTTTAAATACTCAGGTAAATCCATACCAGCCATATTAAACATTTCCTGCAGTGGCGGAACTGATTTGTACATACCTGATAAGAAATTAGCTGTAGATGATTTTCCGTCTTCGCCACCACTACCACTATCCCAAACAGTCACTTTATCTATCTTGATATTCTTAATAGCTTCCGCTTGTGTTTTTACTAATTCTGGTAATTTATCTGCAATTAATAAGAGTACAGCATCTCTAGTATTATTACCAGCAGCTTTTACAATTTGTTCCATACCAGCAGCTTGCTTGGTTAAGATTTCAAATTGACCTTGCGCTTCAGCTTGCGCTTTAAATAAGATGGCATCTGCTTCCCCTTTTGCACGTCTTCTAATACGTTCAGCTTCTGCTTCTGCATCGATTTCAACTTTCTTTTTGTCAATTTCAGCTGGTACAATAACATCTGCCATTTGAGATGAACGCTCACGCTCTGCTCTAGCAACTTCTGCTTGTTGTTCTGCAGAATAAGATTCTTCTAAGGCTTTTGCAGTTTGAACTTTTTCAGAGGCTATAGCCACGCGTTCTGCTTCTGCTTCCCGTTGACGACGTAACGAATCTGAATTTGCAACAGCAATTTTTGCAGTGTTTTCTCCTTCTACAGCTTTTGCATTGGCTGCAGCAACTTGTGTTCTTTCGTCTTGTACAGCATTGGCTTCACCAATAGAACCATCTCTGGTTTTCTCAGCAACTGATTTACGTGCTGCGTTAATAGCATGGGCTGCAGCTTCTTTACCTAAAGCTTCAATATAACCAGACTCATCAACGATATCTGTGATATTTACGTTGATCAACTTAAGACCTACTTTTCTTAATTCGGTTTCAACACTCTGTGAAATGTTTGTTAAGAATTTATCACGATCATTATTGATTTCTTCAATATCCATTGACGCAACTACTAAGCGTAATTGTCCAAAAATAATTTCTTGAGCTAATTCTTGAATTTCATTTTGACCTAAGCCTAATAAACGCTCAGCAGCATTTTGCATCACACCAGGTTCGGTAGAGATACCAATCGTAAAACGTGACGGTACATTCACACGAATGTTTTGTTTAGAAAGCGCATTGACTAAATTAACTTCAATTGAGATAGGTGTCAAATCTAAAAATTCATAATCCTGAAATACAGGAACTATAAAGGCTGCTCCACCATGAATACATTTGGCAGATTGCCCGCCACCTACTTTCCCATAGACCACTAAAATACGGTCAGAAGGACAACGCTTATAACGTTTAATAAGGACGATAAGGATTATAAAGATAAAGAGTAATGCAGCAACTGCTGCAATAGGAAAGCCTAAATCAAAGCTTTGTTGTATCACTAGGTAGTTCATAGGTTTTGGTTTTAATGGTTTTGGTTTTTATTGGTTCTATTGCTTTTTTTGTTTGTTCTACTATTAATATGCCATTGCTAGTGACGTCTACGACTTGAATGATGGTTCCAGATTTTAGCTCAGACAATGAATCTGAAAGTGCCTGAAGTTCTCTTAAAGTCCCTTGAACATTCACACTTACTTTTCCCATACTTGATCGGTTTTCGCCAACAGTGAGATAAATTTCACCAATGGCACCAATGGCGTTTTTGTAATTTAATGTTCCGCTATCTGCTAATTTTTTCATGCCATAAAATAGAGCTGCCATGATACTCATCATTAATAATCCGCAGCCTAACGCAATGATCACACTTACAGGTTTTGAAAATCCTGTATTGATACAACCGATGCCTATCCATCCAAAAATGGTAAAAAAGCCAACTAGATTTTTGAATGTTAAGAATTGAAAACCGATGCCTCCATCAGCATCAATTTCAGAATCTACACCATCAAAATCGTCTCCACCATCCATCCCTAAAAAGGTTGTGATGATAACAAACACGAAAATTACTGAGCCTGCAAGCGCAATAATCCAAAAGAATTGCGAGAATCCATCTAAAGCTGAAAACCATTCCATAGTCGGTACGTATTAAAAATTAATATTGAAATATAAGACCTTTAGTACGGTCCTACAATTTTATTTGAGAGCAAATAGAGTTGCTTTAATCATATTTTGTGATTTCTAAACAATGTTCTATATTATTTGTATACATTTAAGATGATTTGTTACACTAACTAATATGATTTTTGATTTAATATGGGAAATTTGAGTAAACTTGGTAGAGTCAAGATCTTTTTAAAAGACCCTAATAAAAAGCCTTTTTTAAAAATAATAAAAGAGATCGTTGTTCTAGCGTTTATAAAGAAGGAAATCCCTTTTTATTATTTCAAGTTTCTGTATAAGAAAAAGGTTACCAATTATTTAGATTATATTGGTTTGAAAGAGCAACAACTTATTACGACTCATGACACCTTAAATAATCCACAGTATATTGGTTTGCTTGACGACAAATTATTTTTCGCTTTTTTTAGTGAAAAAATAAATTTAGAAACCCCAAAATTGATAAGTTATAATTTTGGCTCAACTTTTTTTTTTAATAACACAACCGAGCATATAAAGACCACAACTGAACTTATTAAATTGTTTGAAAAGATTTTTGATCAGTCTGCTATTGATAGTTTGTTTTTTAGACCACCTTCAGAAGAAGGCGGTAGAGGTTGTTTTAAGATATCAAAAAATGAAATTACTCAAGCAGTAAACTCAAACTTTGAAATGTTCATGAAAGACAACTATGTGCATACAGAAGTAATTAATCAACATAAACAGATTAACGATATTAATAGTAATTCAATTAACACCTTAAGAATAGTTACACTCGTTACTTCAGACCATACGACGCAAATAGTAAGTGCATTAATGCGTTTTGGAGTTGGAAATAGTGTTGTAGATAATGCGTCTTCTGGAGGGTTTTTTGTAGGTATTAATATGGAAAAAGGGACTTTGAAGGATTTTGGATATTATTTACAAGAACATAGTGGTAATGAAATTTATGAGCATCCTGATAGTGGTGTGAAATTTAAAGATTTTAAAGTGCCATTTTTTAAAGAGGCTTGTGAAATGGTAATAAATGCTGTAAAAGTTATACCTGTAAGACTCATTGGTTGGGATGTGGCTATAACGCCAAATGGTCCCATAATTATTGAATCAAATGCTCATATCCATATACCAGTTAGTGATATGGCCTATGGAGGCTTGTTACAGAACGAACATATAAGAAAGGTATTTGCTGAATTAAAGTCAAATGCCTCATAACAATTCTAAAATCAACTAATGCCTCAGAATTATTGACACTGCATTGCCACCAAATCCAACGGCATTTATCATAATTGTTTTAATACGTTTAGGAGCTGTATTCTTTAAAAAGGGAATACCAATAAAATCTTGATTTTGTAACATCAAAACAGCCATTTCAATACTTAACAGTCCGCTAGCTCCAAGGCTATGACCAATCTTCCATTTATTACAGGTTAATGCAGGATATTGATTTCCAAAAACATTTTTAATAGCATTTATTTCTGCTTGATCACCTTTGATGGTTCCTGGTGTGTGTGTGATAATAATATCGATATCTTCGAGATTTATATCGTCTAAAGCCATTCTCATGGAGCGTTGAAAACAAATGGCGTTTGTTGATAATGACGCGTTGTGTTCAAGAATTTCGGTAGCATAACCTATCCCTATAATTTTTGCTAAAGCATTTTTAGTTGCTCCAGATTCAAGACAAGCCATCGCTGCGCCTTCTCCAAGAATCATGGTGTTTTCGGTTTTGTTTAAGTTTAGGGCTTGGTTTGGGTAATGAGATATTTTTTTGATACTTTGACTGCGTTCAGGGTGACTTGTTGAACTGCTTTTAGATTTGGCATAAATTTTCAAAGCCTGCATTTGAGCTATTGTAAACGCGGTCAAAGGCGCCTCACTACCTCCAACTAAAAACTTATTACACATGCCAGAGTTGATCCATGCAATCCCGTTAAGCATTGCGTGTAAAGCGGTAGAACAGGTTATAGAATGTGAGATTTCTGGACCTTGAGTTTGTAAATCGTGAGCAACCCAAGATGAGATATTTCCTAAGGTTGTGGTTGGAGACGTTAAGGTTTCTGCTTTATTGTTTTTTAAAAATTCTTCGTGATATGTTTCAAAAAGTGATGTTGCACCTCTTGAGGATCCAATGTTGATCCCAAAGTTGTCTGTTGCCTTCCACCCAGCATCTTTAATGGCGTTACGAGCAGAAAAAATAGCGTATAATACGGAATTATCTAAGGCTTTGTATTTTGAATTAGACTGTCGTAAGTGTTCTATGCCTGCTTTTAATTCCTTCGGAAATGTGGCCACTAAAACACCGTCTTTCTCAGTGAAACAATGGGAATCATTCAAATAGTTATTCCAGACGCTTTCAGGAGTTTTTCCTAAAGGAGAAATGGATGATAGTGCAGTTATTGAAATGGGCTGTTTCAAGAGTCTAATTTTATATTTGCAAAGCTAAACTATTTCCAAAGCCTCCTCAATGACTTGATACACTTTTTTGAGTTGAATATCTGAAATCACATAGGGCACTTGAATATATATCGTATTTCCTAAAGGTCTTAAAAACACGCCTCGATCCATAAAAAATTTGAGAAGCTTATCTCGTAAATCTCCATAACGTTCCATTTTGGTATTGAGATCTAGTGCAAAAATGACACCTAAATGTCGTGTGGATTTAACTTTTGGATGGTTTTTTATTTTTAGTTCAAAAGCTTCATGAGCTTTAGAAATCTGTTTGATGTTTTGTTGAATTTCCGAAGATATTAAAAGCTCAATTCCAGCAATAGCAGTTGCACAAGCAATTGGATTTGCCGAGTAGGTGTGGCAGTGAAAAAAACCTTTAGACATGTCATTACTCAAAAACGCATCATATATCGCTTGAGTACAGGAGGTAATTGCCATTGGGATTAATCCTGCGGTTAACGCTTTACTCAAACATATAATGTCTGGTTTGGTGGTGATGTGGTCTGATGCAAAGTAACGACCTGTTTTGCCAAAACCTGTCATCACTTCATCTGCAATAGTCAAGATTTGGTAGTGTTTACATAATGATAGAATATCGTTTAAACCATTGGCATCATGAATTTTCATGCCAGCAGCGCCTTGAACTAAAGGTTCATAGATAAATCCTGCTATCTTAAATTGTGAATTGTAATCTTTAATGAGTTTTAAAATATGCGCTGTATTTGTCCCATCTGGTGTTGGGATTCTTTTGACATCAATCAAGAAATCTTCGAACGGTCCATTATAAACCGATAAGCCTGAAACACTCATAGCTCCAAAAGTATCGCCATGAAACCCGTTTTCAAAAGCTATAAAAACCGAGCGTTTATCATCACTATTAAAATGGAATTGCAGCGCCATCTTAATAGCTGCTTCAACAGCAGTTGATCCATTATCATTAAAGAAAATCTTGTTTTGACCTTCTGGGAGTATTTTTATAAGCTCTTCAGATAAGGATATAGCAGGTTCATGGGTAAAATCACTAAACATGATTTGATCGAGTTGCTGCATTTGTTTGTAGGTTTTCTCGATGATATAATCGTTGCAATGTCCGTACATGGACGTGTACCATGAAGAAATTGCATCTATATAGTCATTGCCATCTTCATCTGTGAGAATACAGCCTTTTGCTTTAATTATTGCAAGGCTTTCCGGATGAAGCTGGTGCTGCTTTAGTGGGTGCCAAAGGTGTTTTTTATCTCTTTGTTTTAGGGTCATAATTCTAGTTAGATCTGTCACATTGAGCGTAGTCGAAATGCTTTAATTTATTAATTACGCTTCAAAATACAAAAGGTATATTTATTTTATGGTTTTGCCTATAGCAAGCAATCGTTTTTCGCTCTTTAATTCTGCAGATTGACGTTTTCCGACGCTGTCGAAATTTGGGCCCTGAATGTTAGATTTTATTTTTGAGAGCACAATCCTTCGTTTTTACCTAAAACGCTTTTATATTATCTCTAAATTTATCAGCATATTCCAAAACCACATTTTTATCAAAATAAGGTTCTTCGGCAATGCGACCAATGACATTAATAGTCGTCATTTTTGTGATAATCTCTTCTGTTGTTTTATGCTCATTTCCGGAGAAAATAAGAGCCACTTCAAATCCTTTTTCTTTTAATAAATTAAGCGTTAAAAGTGTATGATTTATGCTCCCTAAATAATGTCTGGATACCACGATCACTTTATAATTTGGTTTGATGAGGTCTAAAATAGTGTTCTTAGTATTGATGGGCACTAATAATCCGCCAGCACCTTCAATCACTAAATTGTTTTTGGTTTTTGGCTGTATAATATGTTTAAGTTCGATTGAGATATTATCAATGTCTGCTGCAGCATGCGGACTCATAGGCGTATTTAGCGCATAACTATTGTCATGGAATTTAGAGGTTGTATTTGAGACTAAGCGTTTCACTTTTTTAGTGTCGCAGTTCTCTAAGTCTCCTGCTTGGATAGGTTTCCAATAGTCGGCTTTTAAAGCTTCGGTCACAATTGCTGAAGCCACTGTTTTGCCAACATCTGTGCCAATCCCTGTGATGAAATAGGTGTTCATTTAAAAAATTGTTTTGCAATCATTACATATGTGTTTTGTCTTTTCAAAAAAAGGAAATAGCATATGAAATAGGTTTTTGCGCTCTAAAGGCGCAATCAAAATACGACTAGAATTACAAGATGGACACGCTATGGGATCTCCATTTGTATCAACTTCATAAGGTCTTATCTCATTAAATATTTGTAATGCTTTTTCGAAATCATCGTCTGCTATTAATAGCTTTACACCTCCAATGGCTTGACTTATCAAAGGGTCTGAGTCTACAGTTTTTTCGTCTAATAGCATTACAGAAATGCCTTCAGATTCTAGTTTAGACTTTGTGATTTGTGCTTCGGTTGAATAAGGGAACGTTGTAAGCACTTTATAATTATCGATCATAAAGATGAATTGATTTTAAACAAAAGTAGCAAGTAACTCTAAGACTTTGGTGATTTCTTCCGAAGAATTATAACTGTGTAAACAAAAGCGTAAACGTTCTTTTTCTTTAGGAACAGTAGGAGAGAGGATCGCTTTAACGTCAAAATGGTTTTCTTTTAATGCGTCGGAAACGTGCTTGACCAGATCATTCCCGGAGATAATACAACACTGGATAGCAGAATCACTAGTTGTGAATAACTGCTGTAGTTGTAGTCTCTTGATTTCAGACTTGAAAAAACTGATGTTTTGTTGAAGTTGGTGTAATTGAGATTCTTCGCGTTCGCTCTGAATGACAAGTTCTTCATAAGAGGCTTTAATAGTTGCTAAACTATGTGGAGGCAATGCAGTGGTGTAAATAAAAGGTCTTGAAAAGTTGATGAGATAGTCTCTAAGGTTATTGCTGCCTAGAATTGCTGCACCATGACAACCAAGTGCTTTGCCAAAGGTTATGATTCTTGCAAAAATGGAACCTTCTAACTGAAACTCATTCACTAATCCGTTGCCATGTTGTCCAAAAACCCCAATAGCATGAGCTTCGTCAATGATGAGGTTCACATTATTTTTTTTACAGATTTCAGAGAGTGTTTTTAGGTCTGGAGAATCGCCATCCATTGAGAAGACTGATTCTGTTATGACATATATGTGGCTGTCTATAGTGTCACGCTGAGCGCAGTCTAATCGCAAACGTTCTATCTCTTTCTCTAAATCTTGTAAATCATTGTGCTTAAACTTATACGCTTTTGCATTACTCATTTTGATGCCATCACGAATGGAGGCATGGCAAAATTCATCATACATAATACTATCATTTCGTTGAGGTACACATGAGAAAAAACCAAGGTTAGCGTCATATCCAGAATTAAAAATGAGGGCAGCTTCGCTATTGTGGAAATTACTTATTTGCTGTTCTACTTGAATAAAAAGTTTGTGATTTCCAGATAATAGTCGAGAACCTGTTGCACCATTTTGAAAGCTATTATTGTCTAGAAGATATTGATGCGCATTTTTAAATATGGTTTTTGATTTAGAAAACCCTAAATAGTCATTAGAAGAGAAATCAACGAAGTCATTGGATTCTCCTAGATTTCTAAAAGCGTTGTCTTGGATTCTAGAATTGAGTTTGTTTTGGAGTTTTTTTGGTAGCATGATTGAGATTAATCTTTATAAATAATTTCACCTTTTTCTCTCAATCGGTCTTTATCGACCCATTTATAATCGTTTTTTACTGTAGCATCTAAAAGGTCAATTGCTAATGCGTCTGCAATGTGGGAAGCGACATCATAAGCATCTTTAATATCCTCTGTTTTGTATATAGTTATCTTTTTATTTCTTTCATAAAAAATATTCAATGCTATAATAGGAAAACTGTTTGTTGTTTCAGCAGTTACTGCTCTCACTGTGATATCCTCTGTGGTATTAAATACAGAAATGTATTCTGGGTTTTGAAGTGTTTGCCATTTCCCAATAGTAAAACCTAGTAACGAATTTGTTTTTCTATAGGTTTTTGATTCTAGGTCTATTTCAGAACCATCTGTTTTTAACATCATAAACCCAAAGAGAAGGGGAACTAAAGCTAAATAGATTAGAGATATTAAACCTAAAAGACCAATAAGTAGTGCAACAAACCCTAGAATGGTTTTCCATGTAGGCACTTTTCTTTTGTATGTAATAATTGCATTCATAACTACAAATATAGATAATGAAATGAGGAATACATTAAAACTTAAGAGACAATAAAATAACGTGATTTAAATAAAAAATTATTGTTTATCAATAATTTTTATATATTTGTTATTGTTAAACGATAATTTATTTTTACAGTATTGATATAATCATGAAAAAAAATAAATTCTTAAACGGTTTTGTATTGCTGTTAATCGCGATTTATATTTTTCAATTATTTGCTAATTTATTTTTAGTGGTTTAGCCTCTATATCATTGTAGATATTCGACAAAACGGAAGCGTTTTAAAACAAGAAAACGAACTAACAATATTTTTATGACAAGAAACACACTTTTAAATATTGCCATTTCAATTTCTAGAATATTAAATGTTTTATTGATTCTTGGCGCAATAGGGCTAACGATTTTATTTGTGTATGTTCAAGTAGATAATGAAGCTTTTGCAAATCAAGACGTTAAATTTGGTGAGACATCAAGTCTTATTGGTTTTTCTTCAACGGAATCTAGTAATTCAGTGAATATTGAATGGGATACAAGTCCATATACTATCGGGAAGCTTAAAACAGTATCGCTTTATGTAATTTATTGTAAAGGACTTATTATAATGGCTTTGATTTTTCTATCTATTAGATCATTTGAAAAAATTATGTTGTCTGTAAAAACATTAAAAACTTTTACTAGTCATAATTCACAGTTATTTAAAAAGATTGGAAGATATATTATTTACATCGTTATCTTAATAAGTTATTCTGTTCTTAGATTTGATGATATTACTAAGGTTACATTTAGTTTATCATTGGCACCATTAATTTATTCGTTGTTGGCATTTATAATGGCAGAAATTTTTAAGGAAGGAAGCGTTTTAAAACAGGAAAACGAATTAACAATATAAGTATGCCAATAGTAGTTAATCTTGATGTTATGCTTGCTAAGCGGAAAATGAAAAGTAAAGACTTAGCAGAAATTATTGGTATCACCACAGCAAATCTATCTATCTTAAAATCAGGTAAAGCTAAGGCTGTTCGGTTTTCAACCTTAGAGGCTATTTGCAACGCTTTAGATTGTCAGCCAGCAGATATATTAGAATGCATAGAAGAGAATGGTAATTAGTCAAATACGACTATTATAAAAGCAGTTTTAATTACAGCATTGCTTTTTATTAGATGTCTGGTTTTGGTGCAATCGATTTCGGAACATTTGTTGTATATTCAGACCTATAATTTCGCACTTAAAGCGATATTATGAACACGAGATCCCTAATAGTATTATTGTATTAAATGATGGCACAACAAACAGGAAGTTTAATAGTCTTCACACCAGAAACCATAGAAGGTGCAGCAGCACAATTATTTGATACAGGTATCTCGGCAGGTGTCCCATCACCAGCAGAAGACTTTAATGAGCAACGTTTATCTCTAGACGAAGAGCTCGTTAAAAATAAAGACACAACGTTTTATGCTCGAGTAAGTGGGCAATCTATGATTGGGGCAGGACTGGATGATAATGATTTGTTGGTAATCGATAGAAGTCTTGAGCCGGTAAATAATAAAATAGCGGTTTGTTTTATTGATGGTGAATTCACGGTGAAACGATTGCGTGTCTCTGATGGAGAAGTATGGTTGCAACCAGAAAACCCTGATTATCCTATTATAAATATAACAGCCGATAACAACTTCTTAATTTGGGGTATTGTCACCAATGTGATTAAGAAAGTTTAGTTTAAAACAAAATACGCTTCTTAGAATCTCGTATAGTTATTAAGCTCAATATGAAACGAATTACACTCGCTAGCCTAGGATCTTTTAGGTTTTGAAAGTAGATTTATAAGCTTTAGGAAAATTCTAAACGATTGACAGTCAATATTATAATATTATAAAAGTTAAGGATATGTTAAAAATGTTTAGTATATTAGGAGTCATACTAACCAACTCACTCAACTAAAAATGGAAGCAAAGAATAAAAATTTCCAGTTTTTAAGGGCTTTAGAGATCAGTGCATTTTTTCTATTGGTATTATTTGCCGCCTTTTTTGTTAAAACTATTATGGCTGTGGTTAATTCCTTTCAATCAGTAGGATATACTAATTTTGTCGCTGGAGTAAGCAGCATGTAGCAGATGTTCTAAATCAGTATTAAAAACAAAAAAAACGCCAAACATTAAGTTTGGCGTTTTTTATATCTACAAAATAAAGTTTTGCTTAGTCTGCTAATACAATAACTTTATTATCTTTCATTTCAAGTGTTCCAGAATTTATTGTCACTGTCAATACTTTATCATCATCATTGTGAGGAATAACAGAACCATGTAATTCATCAAATACTAAATGTGATTGGGTATGTGTATGAATTTTAATAATACCTGATTTTAATAGTGAAATAATAGGAGCGTGATTGTTCAACATTTGAAACTCTCCATTAATTCCTGGTACAACTACCGAGTCTACTTCACTACTAAATAATGTAGCTTCTGGTGATACAATTTCTAAATACATATAGTCTTCAGTTTGTAGTCTTCAGTCTTCAGTCAATGCGTACCGCGGACTGTGGACTGTGGACTTATTTTTAAGCTTCTGCAAGCATTTTTTCTCCTGATTCAATAGCGTCTTCGATCGTTCCTTTAAGGTTAAACGCTGCTTCTGGTAAGTGATCTAATTCACCATCCATAATCATGTTAAATCCTTTAATAGTTTCTTTGATATCAACTAAAACACCTTTAAGACCTGTAAACTGTTCTGCTACATGGAAAGGCTGAGATAAGAAACGTTGTACACGACGTGCACGGTTTACAGCCATTTTATCTTCTTCAGATAATTCTTCCATACCTAAGATGGCAATAATATCTTGTAATTCTTTATAACGTTGTAACAACTCTTTTACACGAGTTGCACAATCATAATGCTCATCACCTAAAATATCTGCTGCTAAGATACGTGACGTAGAATCTAATGGATCTACTGCAGGATAAATACCTAGCTCAGCAATCTTACGTGATAATACAGTTGTTGCATCTAAGTGAGCAAACGTTGTTGCAGGAGCAGGATCTGTTAAATCATCTGCAGGTACGTAAACCGCTTGTACAGATGTAATAGATCCTTTTTTAGTTGAAGTAATACGTTCTTGCATTGCACCCATTTCGGTTGCTAATGTTGGTTGGTAACCTACCGCAGAAGGCATACGACCTAATAATGCAGATACCTCAGATCCAGCTTGTGTAAAACGGAAAATATTATCTACGAAGAAAAGTACATCTTTTCCTTGTCCGTCACCAGCGCCATCTCTAAAATATTCTGCTATAGTTAATCCTGAAAGTGCCACACGAGCACGAGCTCCAGGAGGCTCATTCATTTGTCCGAAAACGAAAGTTGCTTTAGAGCCTTTCATTGCTTCTTTGTCAACTTTAGATAAATCCCATCCGCCTTCTTCCATAGAATGCATAAAGTCATCACCATACTTGATAATTCCAGATTCTAACATCTCACGTAGTAAATCATTACCCTCACGAGTACGTTCACCTACACCAGCAAATACAGAAAGTCCACCGTGTCCTTTTGCAATGTTATTAATCAACTCTTGAATTAATACCGTTTTACCTACACCAGCACCACCAAATAAACCGATTTTACCACCTTTTGCATAAGGCTCAATTAAATCGATTACTTTAATACCAGTAAATAAAACTTCAGTAGATGTTGATAAATCTTCAAATTTTGGTGCTTGTCTGTGAATTGGTAAACCATGATCACCAGCTTTTGGTAAATCGCCAATACCATCAATAGCATCTCCAATAACGTTGAAAAGACGTCCGTAGATATCTCCACCAATTGGCATTTGAATTGGTGCACCAGTTGCAGTAACTTCAGTTCCTCTACTTAAACCATCAGAAGAGTCCATCGCAATAGTACGCACAGTATCTTCACCAATGTGAGATTGTACTTCAAGTACTAAAAGTGTACCATCTGCTTTTTTGATTTCTAAAGAATCGTAAATTTTTGGAAGTTCAGCACCAGCTCCGAATTCAACATCGATAACTGGACCTACTATTTGTGCAACTTTACCTGTAACTTTTGACATTACTTATGTGTTTAATGTTTAGATATTTCAATTGAAAAACAATCGTTTTTCGCGCTGCAAAGATATATTTTTTAATTTAAAACTGAAGTAAATTTTTATGCTTTTTTATGCATAAAAAAACACCCTCAATTTGAGGGTGTTTTTTATATGGTATTCTATATTGTTTTATTATAATGTAGGCGAATAATTTGTTGGTAAAGGGCCAGCAGCGGGAGTATTTCTGGAAGCTATAAAATTTGAACCAAAAGCAGCATCCATTGCTACTAAAAATTCTCTAGCCATTAAGCCATAACCTCTTGCTGTTAAATGCACACCATCAAGACTTACCATACCACCAAAAACTAAATCAGTAGTCATCGTATACTCATCATAAGGGTATCCTACAGTTGCTGCTTGTTCAAGAACTGCTCTTAAATCGGTTAAAGCTACATTAGGGTTTGAACTTGTTACAGACTCTATAGTTGCATTATAAGCAGCTGTTGCTGTTGCAATTGCTAATTGTTCTTCAGGTGTTAATACCCACTTATCAGCTAAAGGTATTGCAACACCATTAACAGTTGCAGGATTTCCTGGAATTGCTTCTGTACCAATAAAAGATGAGCTTGGTAGAACAAGTAAATCTTCTGCTGTTGCTTGTCTCATATTAACTAGTCCTGCGTTTATTGCTGTAAGATCTGTTAAATTTTCATCGAAAATCACTACTGCATTACCTTCTCCTTCAGAAAAAGTTATTTTTCTTCGCGCTATTTCAGCTTGAGCTATTTCTTCTGATGTCATATCATTAGCAGGTGGAAAGAAAAAAGCAAGTTGAGGTGGATTCGCTAAAAGGAATGCCAAAGTTGCATCTAAGCCTCCATTGTAAGCACCATAAGCACTAGCACTATTTAAAAAACCAGCAGTTGCTGCGTCTAAAGGAATAGGATTATGTGGTACTGTTGTGAAATGCGCTAAGCTTGTAATATCTGGTACATTAGTAACTACACCTTTAGCACCATTTTGAGTTAATGCAGTAACCATAGCATTAAATGATTGGGCGAAAACATTTGGGTCTGTAATATCATTATTACTATAAGTCAATGGGTTTATATTACCTGTTTGGTCCACACCAACTCCACCAGAAGTCGCATAAGTCAAAACGTCATTACCTCCAATTTCTGATAATGTAAAAAAGGTGGGACTTTGAGCTACAGCATCTCCTAACATAGATGCTGTAGGAGAAGACGCCATACGGCCAAAGTAAGGGTTTAGTGCGCCATAGCCCTGAAAAGGGACATGAAAACTTTTAGCTCCAGGTACACCTACATTATTAAAGGTTCCTCCTAAATTATTAGTAGCTTCTGTTGTTGACATGCCAGGTAAAACAGCAGGTCCAGCACCATTAAAAAATAATCTTGGTCCAAAACTTCCATCAGGAGCAGGCATGCCATTAAATAGCAGCCCTCCAGTATTGTCACTCATTAAAGGTTGTGAAAAACTTCCGCTTCCAGCTTTTGCAAACTGAGTTGCAAGTTGATTAGGAAACGAATTTTCTTGAGCTGTAATAAATAATGCATTGTCTGTGAACCCAGATGTAAAAGAAGCACCTAATGCTACATAGTTAGATAAATCAAGTGACCCAGTTGTTAATTCAGGAAGTACAACTTCCGCTTCGGTCATATCAAAATCTTCTTCATCGTTACAAGCTGTAAAGCCTATAAGTACTGCAGAAAGTAATATATATTTTATAGTTTTCATTATTGTAAATTTTATAAGTTATTAATTGTCCAAGATGCATAATACATAGATCCAATAAACCCAGTACCAAATGCAGTATAGTATTCATCACCTGTTAAGTTAGTTGCGCCAATTTTAAATTGTGATTTTAAACTAGGAACTTTATAGCTTAATTGTGCATCTAAGACATGAAATTCTGGAATGGCACCATTTCCAAATGTAGCTTCCCAGAAATAGTCATCACTAAATCTATAAGACACATTGAAACCGAAGTTTTTAAATAATTCAGTATTACCAAATGACGCTTTAAACTTATGCTCAGGTGTATTGAAGTTTGTCATTAAATCTGGATCTGAAGATTGGTCAAAATCCAATTTAGTAAATGTATAACTCCCACTTAAATCAAAATCTTTAAATACTTTAGTTGATAAACCAATTGAAGCACCATAAGAGTTTACATCTGCTCCTGAGTTTGTATATGTACTATAAGCTTGAAAATCTCCATTTGCTATTGCAGCAACTGATAAACCTCCATCTCCAACTGTTCCGTAATAAGGAGAGATAACTACTTTTTGAGAAATAAAATCTTTGTACTTATTATAGTATGTGCTAAAGTCAACAATTAAATTGCTAAATTTTCCACGATATCCTATTTCCGCAGAGCTCACTTGTTCTGGCTTTATTAAGGCAGGGTTTGCTACTTCTAATACCGCTGGGTTTCCTGTTGCTCCTAATTCAGTAACTGAACTAAGTGTGTATGAGTTGTTATAAGCAGAAGCACCTGTTTGAGTTATACTTGCTGGTTGGCCTAATGCTTGTCCTGTACCACTAACTCCAAAAGTTCTTACATAGCGATCTAAATTATTTGGTGCAGAACCAACTAATATTGCTCTACCAGCATCTAAACCAATAAATAAATCTTGTGTTGTAGGGTTTCTAAAACCAGTTTGAACCGAAGCTCTAATATTATGATTTCTATTAACGGTTAGACCTGCAGAAATTCTTGGTGATATAAAGCCATCAAAAAATTCAGACTTATCATAACGAGCAGAACCCGTTAATTTTAAATCCATCATCTCGTTAATTTCAAATTCTTTTTGTATTTGTGTATAGATACCAAATTCAGAATAATCAATAGGACCATCTAAATCTGTATAGATTGTTCCACTTGAATTTAAACTATACTGTCTATAAGATCCACCAATTTGAATGTCTGCAAAATCTGTTAAGTGACTAAAGTTATAATTTGCATCTGAATGGTAATATTTAGAGGCATCTTGAAATTTAGATCCTTGAGATAAATCTGGATTAGCAACGCTTGCATCAAATGCATCTTGAAATCCTTGTGATCCTGGTTCAAAACGCCCAGTTTCGGCAGTAGCTCTTGCAATGGCATGAGCTTGATCATTTGTTGCACCAGCTAGCGTTGATTGAACATAAGCACCTGTGTATTCTCCAAACCAAGTATTGTCATCTTTCCAAGCTCTATTGATATTAATACCTGTGAATACCATATCATACGAATCTCCAGCTTTATCTGCAACTACATAAGCTCTTAAAAAGAAGTTGTCATTTCTAACTTCAAGTTTGTGTTGCTCTTGGAAAAACCCATTAATGTTATATCTATTTGTACCTTGATAAATTGTTGATCCAGTACCTACTTTACCTACATAAGATAATTCTAAACTATTATCTTCAATTGGCCTGAAGTATAATCCCCAATCTGCTTTAATACTTTCGGCATTATAGTTTGTTAAATCACGTTCGTTATATCCTGTTCTACTAACATTTACTGAAGGGACTAATGCGTTTGCACCACCTGGCAAAATACCTAAACCTTCTAAAGTTACAGCAACACCTTTAATGTCTGTAGAAACTTCATCACCATAAACATTAATACCGTTATAGTTTAGATTGGTAGCTCTTGTGCCACCAGGAGTATCACTATCAACCTCACTTGTTGCAGCCCAATCTGTACCTTTTAAATACCCAAAGTTGATTTTTGCAGCAAATTTATCACTGAATTTATAGGCCATCCTCATTCCTATGTCTGTATATTCATTATCACCAGAAGCTTCTTGAGAAGTGATACCTCTTTTAATGTAGCCACTAATACCTTGATGATCAAATGGGTTTTTACTTCTCATGAATAAAATACCGTTGAAAGCATTTGCACCATAAAGAGCAGAAGATGCTCCAGGTAGAAGTTCTACACTTAGTACATCTGTTTCTATCATACCAACTAAATTTCCAATTGGGAAGTTAAGTGCAGGAGTAGAGTTATCCATACCGTCTACTAATTGCATAAAACGCGTATTAGCAAAGGTTGCAAAACCTCTTGTGTTTACAGACTTAAAAGTTAAACTGTTAGTGTTAACATCTACACCTTTTAAGTTTTCTAAACCACCATAAAAATCTGCAGATGCCGTATTTTTAATTTCTTTTAGACCGAAACGCTCTACTGTAACAGGAGATTCAAAAATACGTTCTGGAGTTCTAGAAGCAGAAATAATAATTTCGTCTAAAGACGTTCCTTCGGTCATAGTAATATCTATGGTTTGAGGATTGGTTGTAACATCGGCTGCTATAGATTCAAAACCTACGCTACTCACTTCAATAGTGAATGGAGGTGCTTGGTTTACAACGAGCGTGTAATTTCCATCGAAATCTGTAATTGTACCTGTAGTTGTTCCTACAACAAGAATGTTTGCACCTGGTAATGGAATACCATTATTATCGATGACTTTACCTTTCACTGTTGTTGATTGTGCAAAAGTTAGAGCACAACAGAACAACATCATAATCTTAAAAATTGTCTTCATTTTAGGGAATTAGTTAATTATAGTAAAGCAATATATAGAATTTAATGCTACTGAAATGAAAAAAAATGAAAAAATTATGCGTGCATAGTAATTTTTAACAAAAAATGACCTTGTTTTTTAAGAGATTTGTAAAGTTAAAAAGCTGAAAATGTGATATTCATATTTTCAGCTTTTTTTTTAACATATGAAAAATCAACTATTCTACCGTAACTGCTTTTGCAAGATTACGCGGTTGATCTACATTCTTACCTAGCATAAGTGCTATGTGATATGATAAGAGTTGTAAAGGAATCGTAGTGAGTAAAGGCGTCAAAGATTCTATAGTTTCTGGAACTTCAATGACGTGATCTGCTAAATTCTTCACTTGTTCATCTCCAACAGTAACAATACCAATTATTTTTCCTGATCTTGATTTGATCTCTTGGATGTTACTTACTACTTTTTCGTAATGTCCTTTTTTTGTAGCGATCACTACAATTGGCATATTTTCATCAATTAATGCTATTGGACCGTGTTTCATTTCTGCAGCAGGATATCCTTCAGCATGAATATAAGAAATCTCTTTAAGCTTAAGCGCTCCTTCTAGAGCTACTGGAAAATTAAAACCTCTTCCAAGATATAAGAAGTTTTTTGAATCTTTATATATGTCAGCAACTGTTTTAACGTAAGCATCAGATTCTAATGCTTTTTTTACTTTCTCCGGAATTAACTCTAGTTCGATTAAGTGAGTTCTAAAGTCTGAACTTGAAATTGTTCCTTTTGCTCTTGCTAAACGAAGAGCAATTAATGTTAATACTGTTATTTGAGTTGTAAATGCTTTTGTTGAAGCAACTCCAATTTCTGGTCCTGCGTGTGTATAAGCTCCTGCATGAGTTTCTCTAGCAATTGAAGACCCTACTACGTTACAAACTCCAAAGACGAATGCACCTTTAGATTTAGCAAGTTTTATAGCGGCAAGTGTATCTGCAGTTTCACCAGATTGTGAAATAGCTATAACGACATCATTTTCATTAATGATTGGATTTCTATATCTAAACTCTGATGCGTATTCAACTTCAACAGGAATTCGAGCTAAGTCTTCAAAAATATATTCTGCAACTAATCCAGCATGCCAAGACGTACCGCAAGCAACAATAATAATTCTATCCGCGTTGAGGAATTTTTTCATGTTATCCTCAATACCAGCCATTTTAATTATAGCTTCGTTTGATAGTAATCGACCTCTAAAAGTGTCTAGAATAGCATTTGGTTGCTCATAAATTTCTTTAAGCATAAAGTGTTCATAGCCACCTTTTTCAATTTGTTCAAGGTTTAATTGAAGTTCTTGAATGTAAGGAGCAACTAAAGAGTCATCTTTAATTTTTCTAATTTTTATTCTTTTATGACGACGTACAATTGCCATTTCTTCATCTTCTAGATAAATAGCATTTTTTGTGTACTCAATAAATGGTGACGCATCACTAGCAATGAAAAATTCATCTTCTCCAACGCCTATAGCAAGAGGACTACCTAGTCTAGCAACTACTATTTCATTTGGCTTGTGCTTGTCAAATACAGCAATAGCATAAGCTCCAATTACTTGATTCAATGCGATTTGTACAGCTTTTCCTAATTTTATATTTTCCTTTTTCTTAACGTCCTCTATTAGATTCACTAGAACCTCAGTATCTGTGTCAGATTTAAAAGTGTATCCTCGTGTAATCAATTCTTTTCTAAGAGATTCATAGTTTTCTATGATTCCGTTATGAATGATAACTAAATCGCCAGAATTTGAATAATGTGGATGCGAATTAACATCATTTGGAACACCATGAGTTGCCCAACGTGTATGACCAATTCCTAATGTACCGCTAGTAGATATTTCTTTTTCAAGTCGTTCTTCTAAATCGGCAACTTTACCTTTAGTTTTTGATAATTTAATGTCAGTACCATCATAAAGTGCAATACCTGCACTATCATAGCCTCTGTATTCTAAGCGCTTTAATCCTTTGAGAATTATTGGGTACGCTTCTCTATGACCAATATAGCCTACGATTCCACACATATGTTTTAGTTGTTAGGTTCGGTGAAAAATATTTCTAAATATAGTTTTTTACTTTCGTTTACACCGGCAGTATTGTTACCATATAAAATTGTTCCTCTGGGTGTCACTATAGAACTTACTGGGACTTTATCATTATCATCTGTACTAAGTAAATCGTATTGTAAAGAATTTGCTTCGAGATTTATGTTTCCAGATACCGCTAGACCAAGTTTAACATTTGTAGAATCTTTTAGTATTAAATTGTTAAGATGTGATGTTATTCTAATTTTGTATCTAATCCCATCACCATCCACTTCATTACCTTCTCTTTCTAAAGGCACTAAATGAGAGCCTCTTGAGAATTGTGGGAAGACTGTATTAGCAGTGTCAAAGAAATAATCTGATAATGCGATATTATTATTCATATCATATATAAAAACACGATTTGGCTCATCACCATCAGTATTCACTAGTTCTTGATTGACATAAAACACTAAATTAGCTTCATTGATTAGCTTTTTAGAACTTACAAAATTTCCGTTCTCATCAGTTTCTACAAACTCTTTTTTAAACAACTCAAACGCGTTATCTGTAAGGTTTTCTGGATCGAGGTCATCACCGCCAAACAGCTTTAATTCTGCAATAGAACCTTGAGCACCTTTTAAAAATAAATTTTCATCTCCAGTAGTTTCATCTCCATTAGGAATTGAAAAATCATTTGATATGAAGTTTACTCTTTGACCAGTAAAGTTAAATGTATATGTTGTTTGAACTCGATCCGCACCTTCAGTGAATGGGTCTCTTGTGTAATATATGATAATGTTAGCAGAATTGGAAGCCATGTTTAGCAGCATCATTCGACCTCCGGTACTACCATTAGATTCTGCTTTGAAATAAATACCTCTAAAATAGTTATTGAAATTATTGATATTGCTTAATTCTGGTTGTCCAGCTGCATCAATTATTTTTTCTTGCCAGAATTGCTGTATGTCATCATCAAATTTTATCCTCAATGCAGGAGCTGACCTAGATGTAATAAATGGTTCTCCATCCTCATCTTCTTCAGTCAATTCTATTTCTGCTGCTAAAGGAAAGAAATTTATTTGCTCATATAGCAATTCTCCTTCTAATTGAGCATTACTTATCATATCTACACCTGTAGACTGATTGGCATAGTAGTTTTGAGGACTGTCAATTTCAGAAGCTGTTGGATCAAAATCCCTTAAAAAATAATTGCTTTCATAGATAGAAAAGTTAAATGAACCTCCACCAAAAACAGAATCTAGTTCATAAGTCCTACCGCCATCTTCATCAACAGCTGTTGGTTCACTAAAATAAGGGATGGTAAGAACTACAGAGTCTATCTCTGCATTTGTGCCAAAATCTGGATCTGTTAATGTCCCACGTATTTGTGATACAAAACTTGAAGTAGTACCACCATAACTTTGAATAGGGTCTTCGTAAACACCTAGAGAATTTAGAGGTAAATTATTAGATTGAACTGGATCTAATTCTGTTGTATAGGCTATTACGTCAAACAATCTAGAATCTGTTCCAAAATGAGTTGCATTATCATTGTTTATGATATCTGAGTCAATGTTGGCAAATTCTTTATCACAGGCAATAAATGAGCTTAGCAAAACTGTTAGTAAAGCTAAATATCTCAAGGTAATTTTTCTTTTTTTCATAAACGTATTTACTAATCTAAAACTTTAGTAGTGTAAAATTCGGTAAAATGCTCTGCGAAATCCTCAATTGGATAATAGTCCAAGACAGGTTTTTCAGATGCATCTATATGCTCACTTAATTCTTTTGGTAATTCATTTGATCCTTTAATAAGCGCATCAGAATTATCAATCGCAATTTTCATAAGGTTATTGTACGTAGGTTTTTCTAAACCTTTAATCTTACTCTCATCAATATTATCAAATTTCACTTTATTGATCATGTTATTATCTAACGCACCTTCGAAGGTTTGATTGTATACAGAAGTCACAATTTTGCTTTCGGTAAATAATGGTTCGTTTTTGTAAAACTCTTTCAAGTAGAGTGGCAATAAAGACGCTAACCATCCATTGACATGAATAATATCTGGAGACCAGTTTAATTTTTTTACGGTTTCAATGACTCCCTTTGCAAAAAAGATTGCACGTTCGTCATTATCCTTAAAAAGTTTTCCATCTTCGTCAGTTAATGTTGCTTTTCTTTTAAAATACTCTTCGTTGTCAATAAAGTAAACTTGTATTCTTTCCTTCGGAATAGAAGCTACTTTAATAATCAATGGCATATCTAAGTCGTTTATAACTAAATTGATACCTGACAAACGAATGACTTCATGAAGCTGGTGTCTCCTTTCATTTATGTTTCCATAACGTGGCATAAATATTCGTATTTGCCCTCCTTGTTTGTTTACCATTTTTGGAGCTTCAAATGACATTGAAGAAATCTCAGTTTCTGGTAAATATGGCACAACCTCAGATGACACGTACAATATTCTCTTATCTTTCATAAATCTTTCGTTTTTGTAATTAAAAGTAAAAAACATGCAAAATTACAAAAATTTATGCAGATTGTAAGTAAAATATTAAGTTTGCACGCTGTTAAACTTTTGTTATTGTATGAGAATTTTTAAAAACAAAACAGACTTAATCGCTTTTGTCGATATCCTAAAGTCTGAAAAGAAAACAGTTGGTTTTGTGCCAACTATGGGTGCGCTGCATATCGGTCATGGGTCATTAATAAGTAAAAGCTTAAATGAAAACGACGTTGTGTTTGTGAGTGTTTTTGTTAATCCTACTCAGTTTGATAACGTTGAAGATTTATTGAAATACCCTAGAACTCTGGATAGCGATGTTGAGTTGCTTGCGACGATTTCCGAAGAAAAAATCATAGTTTATGCTCCATCAGTAGAGGATATTTATGGCGACAATGTGATATCTAGGTCTTTTGCTTATGATGGTTTAGAGCATGAAATGGAAGGTCGTTTTAGAGAGGGTCATTTTGATGGCGTTGGTACCATTGTAAAACGACTTTTTGAAATTGTAAGACCTAATAAGGCCTATTTTGGAGAAAAAGATTTTCAACAACTTATGATCATTAAAAAACTGGTCGAGAAACTTAATATCCCTGTAAAAGTTATTGGTTGTAAAATATACAGAGCTAAAGATGGTTTAGCCATGAGTTCTCGTAACACCAGACTTAAGCCAGAGTATCGACAAGCTGCTCCTTTTGTATTTAAAACCTTAAAAACAGCCAAAGAAAAATTTGGCACAAAAAGTGCTACTAAAGTGACGGAGTGGGTGACTAAACAATTTGAGAAACACAACTTATTAACCTTAGAGTATTTTATAATAGCAGATATTAATACATTAAAAACTGTTAAACGGAAATCTAATCAAAAATCATATAGAGCATTTATTGCTGTGTATGCAGATGATATTAGACTAATAGATAATATCGCACTAAATTAATTATCTTTGCCTCATGCAAATTCAAGTAGTAAAATCTAAAATTCACCGCGTAAAAGTTACAGGTGCTAAGCTTAATTACATTGGTAGTATTACTATTGATGAAGATTTAATGGAAGCAGCAAATATCATTCAAGGTGAGAAAGTTCAAATTGTTAATAATGACAATGGAGAACGCTTAGAAACATATTGTATTCCTGGTCCACGAAACAGTGGTGAAATTACTTTAAATGGTGCTGCTGCGCGCAAAGTGGCAGTTGGAGATACACTTATTTTAATTACTTATGCTCTTATGGATATTGAAAAGGCTAAAGTATTTAAGCCTTCATTAGTTTTTCCAAATGAAGTTAACAATCTTTTAAAATAATCTTTTGAATAAAAAGACTGGTAAAATCCTAAAAATAACGCTCCCTTTATTGTTAGGAGTAGCTTTGGTATGGTATTCTTTGTCTAAGATTTCTATTGAAGAACTAATAACTTACTTCAAAAACGCAAATTACGCATATATAAGTCTTGGACTGTTTTTTGGGCTTTTAAGTCATCTTTCAAGAGCTTATAGATGGAAATTTATGATTGAACCATTGGGTTATACATTGAGATTACCTAATAGCATTATGGCAGTTTTTGCAACATATCTAGTAAATTATACGATACCAAGAGCTGGAGAAATTACTAGAGCGACTATTTTAACAAACTATGAAGGCGTGCCTTTTGAAAAGGGTTTTGGTACAATTGTAGCGGAGCGAATTGCAGATATGGTTGTTATGCTGGGCATTATAACTATTACCCTATTTTTAGAATTTGATTTTATTTATCAATTTTTTTCTGAACGATTTGATCCTTATAAAATTATGATTGCTGCTGTTGGACTTATAGTTATTGCATTCCTCTTTTTTTTATTTATAAAAAAGAGCCAGTCTAAATTTGCAGTTAAAGTACGCTCGTTTGCTAGTGGATTATTAGAAGGCATATTAAGTATATTTAAAATGAAACATAAGTGGGCTTTCATTTTTCATACTGTATTTATTTGGGGAATGTACATCCTTATGTTTTATGTGACAACATTGGCAATTCCAGAAACGGCTAACTTGCCATTGGCAGCTATTTTAATTGGATTTATTTCTGCTAGTTTTAGTATTGCAGCTACTAATGGAGGAATAGGATCTTATCCTGTAGCGGTATATGCAGCATTTTCAATATTTGCAATAGCTAAAGAACCAAGTATTGCTTTTGGTTGGATCATGTGGTCATCCCAAACATTTATGATTATATTACTAGGAGGTTTGTCTCTAATTTATTTACCAATCTATAATAGAATTAAATAATTTTTTACCTTGCTTCATTATTAAACTTTGCTTGTCATGAATAAAACAATAATATTGATATGTTTTGGTCTCTTTTTTCAAATTGCGACTTCTCAAGTTGCCTATGAGACTATTAAATCTTCTAGACTTGGAGAAACAAGAGAGGTTAAAATTCAATTACCAAGAAATTACGACCCTGAAGGCGATATTTTGTACCCATTGGTCGTTGTATTAGACGGTGATTATTTATTTGAACCTATAAGTGGTAATGCAGATTATCATTCATATTGGGGAGATATGCCAAAATCTATAGTTGTGGGTATTAACCAAGTAAACAAGAGAGATGAAGATTTATCTTTTAGTGATACCACATATTTTCCCTCAGATGAAGGTGGTTCTCAGTTTTTTGAGTTTGTAGGTATGGAATTAATACCATATATGAATAAAAACTATTTAACTTCAAATTTTAGAATCGTAGTTGGACATGATCAAAGCGCTAATTTTATTAATTATTGGTTATTTAAAGACAAGCCTCTGTTTAGAGGTTATATAGCTTTTAGTCCAGATTTATCTCCAGAGATGGTAAGTCGTTTGCAAGAAAAACTTTCGGTTACTTCAGAAGATACATTTTATTATTTGGCAACCGCAGATAATGATGTCAAAGGATTAAGAGAAGCTATTTTAGAGTGTAATACAGCACTAAGCGCTATTGAAAATCCAAAATTACACTATAGATTTGATGATTTCACAGATGCAGACCACTATTCACTTGTTGGTCTTGGGATCCCTAAAGCCATTAATGAAATTTTTGGACTGTACAAGCCCATTAACAAAAAGGAGTATAAAGAGAAAGTGCTCACTTATGAAGAGGGTCCTTTTGCTTATCTAATGAAAAAATATGAGGATATAGAGTTCTTTTACGGGTTTGAAAAGAAGGTGGTTGAAAACGATCTTAGAGCTATATTGGCAGCAACAAAGAAAAAGGATGACCTTGAGTCAATGAAAAGCCTATCTAAACTCGCTAAAAAAGAATATCCAGAATCAATGATAAGCGCCTACTATTCAGGGTTATATCAAGAAATGAGTGGTAATGATAGACGTGCATTGGTAGAATATCAATCTGGTTTATTATTGGAAGAATCTGAGTTCATAAACAAAGATATATTGTTAGATAAAATCTACGATCTTCAAGAGTAATATTTAATTAATTTATGCATTTCATCGAATAAATTAGTAGTTTAACTTATTTTAGGTATATTTACAGTCCCCAAATTAAAACCTACTTAAGATGAAGAAAGCCTACCTTTTTATCTTCTCATTGCTATTTTGTGTGCAATCTTATGCGCAAGTTACTTACGAGAAATTTGAATCTCGCAATCTAAACTCTACGAGAGAATTAAAAATTAAACTTCCGGATAATTATGATCCAGATTCCGATTTAAAACATCCCGTTATTATAGTTTTTGACGCAGAATATTTGTTTGATCCTGTATCAGGTCAAGTCAGTTACCAAACTTATTTTGATGAAATGCCAGAATCCATAATTGTGGGAGTTGTTCAAGGTAAAGAGCGTTTTTATGATAGTTATTTTGATGAGGTCTCTGGACTTCCATTTGAATCTGGTGACCGGTTCTACAAATTTATAGACCAAGAATTAATACCATACATAGATTCCAAATATAATACGAGTAAATTTAAGGTGGCAGTTGGTCATGATTTGATGGGTAACTTCATAAATTCATTTTTATTTCAAGATACTCCAGTTTTTCAAGCGTATATAAACCTAAGCCCTGATTTTAAAGGGTCGATGAATCAAAATGTAGCAACACGACTAGACTGGTTAGAGAATGATATTTTCTACTACATGGCAACAGCGGATGAAGATATCAAGCCTATAAGAAATAGGATTCGACAAACAAACGAGGATTTAAAAAGAATTGATAATCAAAACTTGACGTATTACTTTGATGAGCTAGTTGGTGATTCTCATTATACATTGGTAACTGGAGCTCTATCTAAAGCACTAGACAGAATTTTTGAATTATATAAACCTCTTGACGAAAAAGAACTAAAGGAAAAGGCATTCCCGTATGAAGGCACACTAGATGATTATATCGTAGATCGCTATAAGCGTATTGATGATCTCTTTGGAATATTTAAGCCTATTTCCGAAGAAGAATTACAACAATTAATAACCATTGCAGACCAACGCGAGGATATAGAATCTGTCTACAAATTAGGAAAATTAGCTAATAAATTGAATCCGAGTTCATCATTTGGAACGTATTATATGGCGCTTCACGCTGAGAAGTTAGGTAAAACTAAAAAAGCATTAAAATTATATGAGTCTGCGCTAACTTTAGATAATATGGCACATATTAATAGAGAATTTATAATGGCTCACTTAGAGGATTTGAAGGTCGTAGAAGAGGATACAGTAACTGAAGACGAAGAGGATGAGGAAAACTAAACTAAGCATATATTCGACAGACTACTTTTTTGTCTACTTATTTAAGAAAATTAAAGGGTATTTTACTTCAGATTTCAGATCGAAACTTGTTGTACTCAAATTCTTTTCCTTAATAAGTTTATTCAGGGATATCAATTAAAATATCTTAATTTAGCTGAAATTTTAACTGCGGAAGACTTTTTTCGAAGAAAAAAATATGGCTAAACTAAAAACTACTTTTTTTTGTCAAAATTGTGGCACTCAATACTCTAAATGGCAAGGTCAATGTACAGCTTGCAAAGAATGGAATACAATTACTGAGGAAGTCATACAGAAACCTGAGAAAAGTGATTGGAAAACACCATCTAATACTTCAAAAAGAGCCTCAAAACCACTTCTAATAAATGAGATAGACACCTCACAAGAAGCGAGATTGAATACCATGGATGAAGAGTTTAATCGCGTACTTGGAGGCGGTTTAGTTCCAGGTTCCTTAACGCTTTTAGGTGGAGAACCGGGTATAGGAAAAAGCACATTGTTACTTCAAATCTCGTTAAAATTACCATATAAAACCTTATATGTTTCTGGAGAGGAAAGTCAGAAACAAATAAAAATGCGTGCTGAGCGTATAAACCCAAGCTCAAATAACTGTTACATACTTACCGAAACTAAAACTCAAAATATATTCAAACAAATTGAGGGATTACAGCCAGATATTGTTGTTATAGATTCAATCCAAACGCTTCATAGCGATTATATTGAGTCTTCTTCTGGTAGTATTTCTCAAGTAAAAGAATGCACAACAGAGCTTATTAAATTTGCAAAAGAAACTGCTACACCAGTTATTTTAATTGGACATATCACTAAAGATGGTAACATTGCTGGACCAAAAATATTGGAACATATGGTGGACACCGTATTACAATTTGAAGGTGACCGCAATCATGTGTTTAGAATTTTACGCGCTAATAAAAACCGTTTTGGATCTACAAATGAATTAGGTATTTATGAAATGCAAGGTTCTGGTTTAAGAGAAGTTTCTAATCCGTCAGAGATATTAATCTCTCAAAAAGATGAAGACTTATCAGGTAATGCTATCGCAGCTACTTTAGAAGGGATGCGCCCATTAATGATAGAAGTACAAGCATTGGTTAGTACTGCGGTTTATGGAACTCCACAGCGAAGTGCGACTGGCTTCAATGCAAAACGTCTCAATATGCTACTGGCAGTTTTGGAGAAACGCGCAGGTTTTAGATTAGGTGCAAAGGATGTCTTTTTGAATATTACAGGAGGAATTACAGTTGATGATCCCGCGATAGATTTGGCTGTTGTTGTAGCAATATTATCATCAAATGAAGATGCAGCACTACAAAAGGATTTTTGCTTTGCTGCCGAGGTTGGGCTATCTGGAGAAGTACGTCCTGTTCAACGTGTAGAACAGCGTATTTTGGAAGCCGAGAAATTAGGATTTTCTACAATTTTTGTATCTAAATACAATAAGATTTCTTTAAAAAACACAGAAATTAAGATTCAGTTGATTTCTAAAATTGAAGATGTTGTTGATTTGATTATGTGATTGAGGGTGAGTAAATTAACGCTTATGTGTTAGAAATAAGAGATACAGCTAATTCACAGCGTGTTCTAACCTGTTTTTAAGTTTTTTTTGTCACTATTAGTTATTCAACTGATTTCCCAAACGTTTCGTCTAAATCACCCTTTATGTAATTCTTAAACCTATAACTAATACGTAAATTTGTTTTTGGTACAAGGATAACGTGTTTGCACAAATATCTTTATATCAAATAGATGTCCCCCTAAAATCTAAATGACTAATATATTGGTCTGTAAATTTAACCGTTGCGTAATGAAGTATAAATTATTACATTTAATATTATTTTTAGTGCTTTTTTCTGTTCCTCAGTTTTCTTTTTCCCAGGATACGGATGGTGATGGCATCGCAGATATCTTTGATGCTGATGATGATAATGATGGTATTTTGGATAGCGTAGAACAAGGAAGCTTCTTAATAACGACCAATGAATGTGGTGCTCAAGACGATTTTGATTTTACCGCTTCTCCAACAGAAATTATTGGTGATGGTAGCATGGGTTCTTTGTTAGAAAACGAAGTCTTTAGATTTACCAATATAGCGCCTGGTGTAGATGGGTTACTTAAAATTAATTCTCGTGTTGACGCTACTTGTCCTTTGTTAGATGATAATTCATCCCAAACAGAATACCTCAAGCCAGGCGTAAGATCTGGAAGCTTATCAACAGGTCAAGAAGGTTATGTTGAATTTAGTCTTGAATTCGTATCTGCAGCATCAACTACACCAGTGGTTATACCAGAGTTTTTTGTGAACCTTAATGACATAGATGGAGATAGCCAAAAGGGCGAGGTTATTAAAATCCCAATTCCTTACAGTTATGTAATTGATAACCCAACAGATGTTACTATTACCCAAGAAAATAATTTTTTGATTGCAACTTCTGGAACTACTAATTATCAGGGAACATCAAGCGCATTTTCTGTGGTTAATGTTAAGGCACGCTATTTCAACAGGTCTAGTTTAACCTTTCAAATGGGAATTCTTGCGAGAACAAATATTAGCAACCTCGTAAGATACTTTAGCTTGCAATTTTCTTGTGTAAATAATTTCACAAATCCCGTAGTAGTCTATAGTGATGCAGATAGTGATGGTATTCCAAATTATATAGATATAGATAGTGATAATGATGGCATTCCAGATAATGTCGAAGCGCAGTCAACAACTGCTTATAGTCAGCCTTCAAATAGTGTTAATGGATCAGGAATTGTTAATAATTATCCTTCAGGTTTAACCCCTCAAGATACAGATGGAGATGGCATTCCAGATTATTTAGATCCAGATTCAGATAACGATGGTACACTAGATATTCAAGAAAACGGTATTATGCCTAATACACTTTCTGGTATAGATACTGATAACGATGGCTTAGATGATAATTTCGAAACTAATGGAGTCAATGATATGACACATGATGTGAATGAAGATATTAGTAATCCTTCAGATTTATCAATTTTGCCAGATATAGATAATGATCGATTTAGTACTGGTGACCTTGACTATAGGGATGTATTCGATATAAACCCTCCAATTTCGGCTACTCTTAGTTTTGATGGTCTTGATGATTACGTAACAGGTAATGGTTTTGTTGATGACTTAGATCAAGTGTCTATTATGGCTTGGGTGAAAATTGATAACTCTGCCACTGGAACAATGACTATTGTTGGAGAGGACTTAAGTTGTAGACTATTTGTTGAGAATGGGAATACTATTGGATTCTTAACAAAAACACAAGGTAATGCGTCACGTTCAATTATAAGTTCTGAAATAAATACTGGTGAATGGCATCATGTAACCGGAACATTTACTTCCATGACTGGTCGAAATGAATTATACATTGACGGTCAACTTGCTGGTTTCAATGCAGGAACTTTAGCAAGTGCAGGAGCAAATATTGAAGTAACATCAGATAGTAATGGCGCTTTTGAGATAGGAAGACGATCAAGTAACTTAAGCAATAAAGAATATTTTAATGGAGAGATAGATGAGGTTAGAGTTTTTAATAAAGCCTTATCTGCTAGCCAAATCCAACAAATGGTTTTTCAAGAGATTAACGATTCTGGTAATGTTAGGGGTAGTGTAATCAATAAAGATATTATTGATTATTCTAATTCTAATAACGTTTTATGGTCTAGCCTTTTGGCCTACTATCCTATGTCCAATATTAGAGGAAATGATTTAATTGATTTCTCTCAATATACTAGAACTTTTAAACTTAGAAATATAACATCAATACCAATCCAAACTGCACCAATGCCTTTTAAAACAAGTGCTGATGGAGATTGGAGTATTGAAAACACATGGTTATATGGTGATGTTTGGGATATTGAAAACGCTCTAACTAATAAGGATTGGAGTATAGTGCACATTAGTAATGAAGTTACCTCTTCAAATTCACATACCAATTTAGGTTTAATTATAGATAACAATCAAAAATTGACAATTAACGGTGATCATGAAGTTGATAATTCATGGTATTTTGAACTTGGTGGTACCTTAGACTTACAAGCGGATTCTCAATTAATACAAGGTGTTAATAGTGATTTAGTGACCAATTCAGAAGGAAAAATATTACGACGACAAGAAGGCGCTTCAAGTGCTTTTTGGTATAACTATTGGGCTTCTCCAGTTGGAGCTACAAGCACCACCACATTTGCCGATAATAACACTAATTTCAACAATGCGAATAACACCGACTATCAAATAAATATGCTCAAAAAAGGAGACGGAACAAGTGTTCAGTTTACTAATGCGAATAATCAAGTTGATAGAGTAAGCAAACAATGGATGTATGTTTACCAAAATGGTGTTACCTATGATGATTATGTTGCAATAAATGAAAACACCAATCTTCAACCAGGAGTTGGTTACACACAAAAAGGAACTGGAAATCCAGGTACTGAACAACAATACATTTTTGAAGGAAAACCTAATAATGGTACTATTTTATTAGATGTTGTTGATTCTGGAGGTCCTGGATCCATACCTTCGGTGTCTAAAACAGATTACCTATTAGGTAATCCATACCCTTCTGGAATTGATCTTCACAAATTTATTCTTGATAATTCAGCGGTTATAGATGGAAATGTACAACTATGGCAGCAATGGAGTGGAGCATCACACTTTTTGGATGAGTACAATGGTGGGTATGCTACAGTAAACCTTAGTGGTTCAGTTAGAGCATCACAATTTGTTGGAGTTAATGGAGGAAACAGTGGAGGTGAAGAAGGTACAAAGTTACCAACAAGATACCTGCCAGTAGGTCAAGGTTTCACTACTGAAATCGTTGCCAATGGAAGCTTAGTCTTTAATAACAGTCAGCGTGTCTTTATAAAGGAATCAGATGCAGATGGAACTTCAGATGTGGGTTCGGTATTTTTAAGAATGAGCAATGTTTCTCAAGATATTACAATTGTCGAAGAAAACAGTATGCAGAAAATACGCTTAGAGTTTAATTCTGTTGATGGACCAGAAGCGAGACGTGAATTGTTGTTAGCATTCAGTAATTATACTACAGATGATTTTGATTACGGTTACGAAGCAGAAAATTCAGGTATAGGTAATGATGATATGAGTCTTATATTAGAAAATAAACTCATGCTCATCCAAGCTTATGCTGAAATTACAGACGATAAGGTAGTTCCATTATCTATAAAGACATCTGGAACTCATAATTACGAAATAAAAATAACTGACCTTGTTAATTTTGATGAGGACCAAGAGGTGTACTTGAAAGATAATTTGACTGGTGACGTTTTTGACTTGAGAAATGATCAGGGGTATGAGTTTTCTTCGGAAATTGGAACGTTCAACAACAGGTTTGAAATTGTTTTTCAACCTGGAGAAGCCTTGTATACAGAAGATCAAGACTATCAATACAACTTGATTTACTTTAATAGTGATACTAATAAACTGTTTGTAAAAGGACTTCAAAAGAATGTCAATAATGTACAAATTATAAATATGTTAGGTCAAACTGTTCAGGAGTTTACAGACGTAAATTACCAAGATTTGAATGCCGGTTTACAACTCTCTAAATTGACTACAGGAACTTATGTTGCCTATTTTAAAACTGAGAATGGCATAAAAACCAAAAAGATTCTAGCACAATAATTTCTAGATAAATTATTAAAGAAAGCCTATTCTGTTTTTTACAGAATAGGCTTTCTTTTTTGAAAATCGTTTTTTAACTTCGTATCATGAAGAGATCTTTATTGTTAGCATTTTTTTTAATATCTACAGCTTTATCTGCTCAAGACTTGAGCGTTTTTGTGCTAGATGTATTTAGTTCATACGAAGAGGCGACTATTAATTTTAACGATGGTACTACAATTAGAGGTTATGCAAAAATCACATCCAACTCCTCAATTAAATTTAAGGTGAATGATGATAGTAAACCAGACGTCTGGACTGACCTGATGCTTAAAGGGGTAACCTTTCATGGTGCACTTGATGATGTTGGTTTTATGTATGTCAATGTAAAAAATCATTCAATGATGCAACTTTTAGAAGTAATAGAATTAGGTGAAATATCCATTTTTGTTGACGTAAGTTCCGATTGGGTATCAACAGATGGTGAGTTCAATAACAAACCAGAAAATTCAGATGTGAGAACTTATAATAAAAAGATATCCTATAGTTTTTTTAAGTGATTGTATCATTTTATTACCCTGTAGTTAGCTCATTAAAATTAAATGACCTTTATTAATTGTATCAAACTATCTTTTTTGCCCCAATTAACCGTTATCATTAGTGCTATTGTTGGTGTTTTTCACTAACAATTTTAGCCTAATAAACAAGCTGGAATTCCAGCGGTCCTTTTTTAATCAAACCACTACCACATTTTTACCAAAATTCCTTAATTTCGCGACTCGACAAGCATATAGATATTATGAGCGCTAAATTTCCTGAATATAAAGGACTTGACTTACCAAAAGTAGCAGAAGAAATTCTTAACTATTGGGAGGAAAAGAACATCTTTGAAAAAAGTATTTCCACTAGAGAAGGCAGCGAGCCTTATGTGTTTTTTGAAGGACCACCTTCTGCCAACGGATTGCCAGGAGTACATCATGTTTTAGCACGTGCTATTAAAGATATCTTCCCAAGATATAAAACGATGAAAGGATTCCAAGTAAAGCGTAAAGCGGGTTGGGATACACATGGTTTGCCTATTGAGCTTGGTGTCGAGAAAGAATTAGGAATCACTAAAGAAGATATTGGTAAAACAATATCTGTAGAAGATTACAACGCAGCTTGTCGTAAAGCAGTCATGCGCTATACAGATGTTTGGAACGACCTCACGCAAAAGATGGGCTATTGGGTAAATATGGATGATCCATATATTACTTACGAACCAAAATACATGGAAAGTGTTTGGTGGTTGCTAAAAGAAATTTATACTAAAAAATTGATGTATAAAGGCTATACAATTCAGCCTTATTCACCAAAAGCAGGAACAGGTCTTAGCTCGCATGAAGTTAACCAACCAGGTGCATACCAAGATGTAACAGATACAACGATAGTTGCTCAGTTTAAAGCTATTGAAAGCACGTTGCCAGATTTTTTACAAAACCAAGGCGATATCCATTTTACAGCATGGACCACAACACCTTGGACATTACCAAGTAATACCGCATTAACTGTTGGGCCAAAAATTGATTACGTACTAGTGCAAACGTATAATCAATATACATTCAGACCTATGAATGTGATTATGGCAAAACTATTGGTTGGAAAACAATTTGGTGGAAAGTTATTTAATCAAGTTGAAGAAAAATCTGCTCTTTTAGTATATAAAGATGGTGACAAACAAATCCCATACTATGTTGTAAAAGAATTTAAAGGAAAAGATTTAGTCGGAATAAAATACGAGCAGTTATTGCAATACGCGTTACCAAACGATAATCCACAGGATGCTTTTAGAATTATTGCAGGAGATTTTGTAACGACAGAAGATGGAACAGGAATCGTACATACAGCACCAACATTTGGAGCAGATGATGCTTTGGTTGCAAAACAAGCAACTCCAGAAATACCACCTCTTTTAGTAAAAGATGAAAACGACAACTTAGTGCCACTTGTAGATTTGCAAGGTCGTTTTAGACCAGAAATGAAAGAGTTAGCTGGTAAGTACGTAAAGAACGAGTATTATGCAGATGGAGAAGCGCCAGAGCGCTCAATAGATGTTGAATTAGCGATTAAATTAAAAGAAGAAAACAAAGCCTTTAAGGTTGAAAAATATAAGCATAACTATCCGCATTGTTGGCGTACAGATAAGCCAATTTTATACTACCCATTGGACTCATGGTTTATTAAAGTCACTGATGTTAAGGATAGAATGCATGAGCTAAATACAACGATTAACTGGAAACCAAAATCAACTGGTGAAGGTCGTTTCGGAAATTGGTTAGCAAATGCAAACGATTGGAATTTATCACGATCTCGTTATTGGGGAATCCCATTACCTATTTGGAGAACTGAAGATGGTAAAGAGGAAATTTGTATCGGTTCTGTGCAGGAATTAAAATCTGAAATGGCTAAAGCAGTGTCTGCAGGATTGCTAGCAAAAGATATATTTGATGATTTTGAAGTGGGCAACTTTTCCGAAGAAAACTATGCGAAAATAGATTTACATAAAAACATCGTTGATGAGATTGTATTGGTGTCACCAAGTGGACATCCAATGCAACGTGAGAGTGATTTGATTGATGTGTGGTTTGATTCTGGTTCTATGCCTTATGCGCAATGGCATTATCCATTTGAGAATAAGGAGTTAATTGATGATAATAAATCATTTCCTGCAGATTTTATTGCAGAAGGTGTTGATCAAACGCGTGGATGGTTCTATACGCTTCATGCGATTGCAACAATGGTATTTGATTCAGTAGCCTATAAAAATGTGGTGTCTAATGGATTGGTATTAGACAAGAAAGGACAAAAAATGTCTAAACGTTTGGGTAATGCAACAGATCCATTTACAACTTTGGATACTTATGGTGCAGATGCAACGCGTTGGTACATGATTATGAATGCGAATCCTTGGGATAATTTAAAGTTTGATCTTGAGGGGATTGAAGAGGTGAAGCGTAAGTTCTTCGGAACATTATATAACACCTATTCATTCTTTACGTTGTATACCAATTTGGATAAATTCACATACAGTGAAGCAGAAATCCCTTTAGCGGAACGACCAGAAATTGACCGTTGGGTCTTGTCTGAATTACATACATTGATTCAAAAAGTAGATGATTATTATGCGGAATATGAGCCTACAAAGGCTGCGCGAGCAATATCAGAGTTTACTCAAGATTATTTAAGTAACTGGTACGTGCGTTTAAGTAGAAGGCGTTTTTGGAAAGGTGATTACCAATCTGATAAAATTTCGGCATATCAAACACTATACACATGTATGGAAACGATTGCTAAGTTGGGAGCACCTATTGCGCCTTTCTTCATGGATCGTTTGTATTTAGATTTAAATTCTGTCACCAATAAAGAAGCTTTTGAAAGTGTGCATTTAGCAAACTTCCCAAAATCTAATGCCTCATACATAGATAAGAGTTTAGAACGCAAAATGGAGAGTGCACAGACAATTTCTTCATTAGTATTGTCGTTAAGAGCTAAAGAGAAAATTAAAGTGCGTCAACCATTACAAAAAATCATGATTCCTATAGATTCGAAAGAACAAAAGGATGAGATTATGGCGGTTGCAGAGTTAATTAAGTCTGAAGTTAATGTCAAATTAGTTGAGGTTTTAGAAGATGCTAGTGATATTTTAGTAAAGCAAATTAAGCCTAATTTTAAGGTATTAGGACCTCGTTTTGGTCAAGATATGAAAGCTATTGCTCAGTTAATTAATGGCTTTGAAGCAGATGATATAAAAAAAATTGAGCAAAACGGTAGTTTAGATGTTGAAGTTAATGGGAAAAGTATTACTTTAGAACAGTCGGATGTAGAGATTACATCAAAAGATATTGAAGGTTGGCTCGTAGCTAGTTCTGGACCGTTAACAGTAGCGTTAGACGTTACTTTAACTGACGATTTGAAAAAAGAAGGTATTGCAAGAGAGCTCGTAAATAGAATTCAAAACTTGCGAAAAGATTCTGGATTTGAATTGACAGATAGAATTAGTGTTCAATTTCAAAAAGACACGCATATTGAAAATGCGATAGAAACAAATTTAGAGTATATAAAAGCAGAAACTCTAACGAATACATTAGAGATTGTAGAACACTTAAATAATGGTATAGAAATTGCTTTTGATGATGTTAATACCAAATTATTTATTCAAAAATTATAAAATATGACAAACGATAACACAGTAAGATATTTAGATAAAGATTTAGAAGAATTTAGAATTCTTATCTTAGAAAAGATAGAAAAAGCACAACATGATTTAGACTTAATTAGAAGTGCTTACATGAATGACGGTAACAATGGTACAGATGATACCTCACCAACGTTCAAAGCTTTTGATGAAGGTAGCGCAGTAATGAGTAAGGAGTCTAACTCACAATTAGCAATTAGACAAGAGAAATTTATTAGAGACCTTAAAAATGCGTTAATTCGTATAGAGAATAAGAGCTATGGTATTTGCAGAGTTACAGGTAAACTCATAAATAAAAAACGTCTAGAATTAGTGCCTCATGCAACATTGAGCATTGAAGCTAAAAATATGCAGAAATAAAGCATCCTTTTATTTTACTAAGGCTATTCGAAGTGGAAAAGGTATCTTATCTATAAAAAAAAACGCCTCTTTTGAGGTGTTTTTTTGTTTCTCGAAAACCAATAATAAAGTAAGTGTTTAATAGAATAAGTCTATTTTTACATCACAAAAAACCTAATAATGTCATTAAAAAAGGCCACAATTTTAATTGTAATTATCTTACTTATAGATCAAATAAGTAAGTTTTATATAAAAACAAATTTTGCACTTAACGAAAAACTAGAGATTTTTAGTTGGTTTCAAATTGCTTTTGTGGAGAATGAAGGCATGGCGTGGGGAACAAAAATCAGTGATTTTATCTCTGTTATATCAGATAGAACAGCAAAAGTATGCTTAACTGTTTTTAGAATTTTAGCAGTGTTTGGGATTGGATATTGGTTAATAAAATCTATTACAGATAAAAGTTCGAGAACCTTGATTTTTGCTATTTCTTTAATTCTAGCAGGTGCTTTGGGTAATATTATCGATTCTGTTTTTTACGGAATAATCTTTGACTCCAGTTGGGGTCAAGTCGCTACATTTTTACCAGAACAAGGTTATGACACTATATTTCATGGTAAGGTAGTAGATATGCTTCACTTTCCAATGTGGAGTGGTGTGTTGCCAAATTGGATTCCGTTTTATGGAGGTACTTATTTTACCTTTTTTGACCCTGTGTTTAATATTGCAGATATGGCAATAAGTACAGGAATTGGAATTTTGATTTTCTTTAATAAACGTGCGTTTCAAAACGTACAAGACAACAGATAAATTATGACATCCAAATATGTTTTTATTACGTTTTTTGTCTTTTGCTTTTCTACTATTAGTAATGCTCAAAACCAATATGGCATCAACTTTACTAATTATGATAGTCAAGTATGCCAAAAGTTCAATGAAGCCTTTTATAATAGACCAAAAGAGGTGAAATTTGGGATTAAACGAGAGAATGCGAGTCTGTTTTTTGAAACTAACGATAAAGACTGGTTTAATAGCTTGTTTGTTAATGTTGATGATGGAATAGCAATTGATATAGTCTCTAAAGATCGTTATGTGTGTGCGATTGATCAAATAAATAAAGTTCAAATAAAAGGTCAATTATTGGCGCCTGTGTATTCTAAACGACTCAAAAGCGGACTCAAGAAATCTGAGAATACCTTATACCGTGTTTTGGTTGGACGAATTCCTACTAACTTATTAAATAAAGAACTTGAGTTTAATACATTATTTCTAAGTGATAAAAATCTGTGTCAGTATTACACGATTTATGATTTGGAGTCGTATCCATGGGATTTATTGGATATGGGGATGTATCTAGATTCAATCACATATAAGGACAAACAAATAAAAGTAGCTTCAAGCGATACTTATGTCTTAAAAAACAAATTGCTAAAGTTTAAGATTCCATTTGAGAAAAATAAAGCAGAATATTCACAAGAGGACGTAAGACCACTTTATGATTCTTTACGCTTAACAGATTTTAATATAAAATCAATTAATATAAAAGCCTATTCATCTGTAGAAGGCAGTTTAGAGCGCAACGTTAAACTTCAAGAACAAAGAGCTTTAAGTATTGTTAAAGCTATTCAGAGTTTTCAAAAACCATCAATTAAAAACGAGATATCATCTTCAGAGAATTGGGTGGAGTTTTTAAATGATATTGAAAACACGAAATATCAAGATTTAAAAAATTTAAGTAAAGCCCAAATAAAAGCTAAGCTCGTGGGTTCTTTATCTTCGGAAATGGAACCCATATTAGAGAAACATCGCAAAGCATTAATTACTTTAGAGCTTGAAAAAAAGGACCTTTATAGAGATTTAAATGACACTGAACTTGTGAATAAATTTAACACATCTATAGCATCTGATAATTTAGATGAAGCGTTAAAAATCCAAAATTCATTGTTTGAAAAGCTTAGAAATAAAGAAGTCTCTCCAGATCTATTAGGTAAAATGCAAGTGCCTAACCAGTTAAAATACATGACTTTTTTAAATAAAAATGCTGCCTATAAATATGTGTTGGAAGAACCTCAATTATTGATTGTTTATAATGAATTACTAAAACTTGAAAAATTAGCGCCTAAAGATAAACGCGTTAAATATAATCTCGCAGTGACCAAAATAAAACTATGGCGATTTAAGGCTATGGATATTGATGATAAGAAACTTAAAGCGCAAATAAGAGCCTTATTAAATTACGGGATAAGCGATGCTCTAGTATCGAGAATATTAGTCAATTATCATATTGTTATTGCCGAAAAATTAATGCGTAAACGGGACTACCCAAATAAAGATAAAGCGGTAAAATTTATTGAAAGTAATTATAAGAAATTTCAATTTTCAGATTATGACTACCTGAGTTTAGCACAGTTTTTTAGTTATTATGCTAATACAGATTTATCTGTCGCACTTTTAAAAGACAAGGTCAAGCAAATTGATACTGACGAAAACCTGTTATTCTATTATTTGAATTTAACGATTATTAATCCAGAACTTACAAAAACTTCAGATTACAGGACGATTATGTTGAATGCATTAAACATGAATAAAACCCGCTATTGCAAACTATTCAATCCTTTTGGTGAAGGCGGAGTAACTTTTCAGCTATTAGAAGATGATTATTTAAGAAATACGTATTGTGAGAGTTGTACAAATTAGTTTTTGAATGTGTAAATGTTATTGGGAGTTACACAGTAGTCAAGAGTAATGTCGCCTTCAAACACATCTGCTATTTGTGTTTCGTTTTCAAAAAATGACAGTCCAATTTTTAGAGTTTCTGGTGTGCATTTGGCTAGGAATTTATCATAAAACCCTTTGCCATATCCAACGCGATGACCATTTTGGTCAAAGGCTAATAAAGGAACAAACACAACCTCAATTTGTTGGTTTGAAATAGGTATCCCATTTATAGGTTCTGGAATATTCCATTCGTTTTTTTTAATAGTCGTACTATCGGTTAGTAAAACATGTGACATCTCTAGTGTAGAGAAATCACTTTTAGAAATAATGATGTTTTTATCTTTTCCGCAGAGAATATTTAAAACGTAATCAGTATTCACCTCTTTATGCTCAACAATGGACAAGAAAATGTGATAGAACTCAAGATCCCAAATAGGTAGAAGAAGCAATTGATTAGCTATTTGTAAGCTAGAGTCTTCTATTTGTTCTTCAGAAAGCGCTTTCCGAAGCGCTTTGTAATGTGTTCTTAATTCAGTTTTTTTCATGCTCTAAGCGCGTTGAAATGTGAAAAATCGCATCACCTTGATAAATAATTGGTGACTCGTTTACATTAAAAATATAACCTGAATTAGGTGCTTTTACAAAATGATTAAAACTACCATAAGGGTCCGTAATGTTTCCTAAAACATCATTCTTTTCTACATAAGAATTTATAGCTACAGTAGGTCTAAACATTCCAGAGAACTTAGCTCTTATCCATTTGCTATCTTCAATGACTATGGCTTCAGTTTTAGGTTTGGACACTTTGAATTTGCTGTTTAACATCCCTAAGTGATGCAAAACTCGTTTGGCACCATTGACACCAGTATTTGCTATATTATCATGTATGTTAAAAGATTTCCCGCCTTCAAACAAAAGCATTGGTATGCCAACTTTGCTGCAAGAATGTCTAAATGATTTATTTAAGTTTTGAGAATAATAGATAAAAGGAGCTCCAAAAGCATGCGCTAATTCTGTTAGTTTTGGGTCATCCTTAACAATACGTATTTGGGCAGCATTAAAACGGTCTGCACCACCAGTGTGAAAGTCCATAGCAAAATCAACATGAGGAACAATTTCTGACATCACAAAATGTGCAACTCTACTTGCTAAAGATCCATTTGCGCTTCCAGGAAAAACACGATTAAGGTCTCTTCCATCAGGAAATAGACGATCCATATTCAAGAAGCCAAAAACATTAATAACGGGAACACATATAGTGGTTCCTGTTTTGGGTTTGTTAATGCCTTTCGCGATAATTTGTCTTACTATTTCTACACCATTAATTTCATCACCATGAATACCTGCAGTAATTAAAACTGTAGGGCCAGGTTTTTTAGAGCGCTCAATAATTATGGGCACATCAAGAGTGTTTCGGGTGTGCAGTTTTGCTACCTCAAAAGTAACGGTTGCACTGTTTCCTAAAGCAATTTTTTCTCCTAAGATTTCTAAAACGTCTTTTTCACTCATTGTAAACTATGTATAGATGACTCTTTGCAGTCGAATTGCTATTGATTTGTATTGCGTTCAATAAATGTGATAATAGCTTTAGCTATATTCTTCCCTGTAGCTTCTTCAATGCCCTCTAATCCAGGAGTAGAGTTCACCTCTAGTAATAGAGGGCCACGAGCAGATTGTAACATATCAACACCACAAACAGGCAGTTTTAAGGCTTTGGCTGCATTTATTGCTAATTTGAGTTCGTCTGCATCTAGTTTGATAATATGTGCACTACCACCACGATGAAGATTAGATCTAAATTCGCCTTCTTTTCCTTGTCTCTTCATGGCACCTACTACTTGTCCATCAACTACTAAAGCTCTAATATCTGCGCCTTTGGCTTCTTTAATAAACTCTTGCACAATCACTCTGGCTTGGAGACCATTAAAAGCTTCAAGAACAGATTCTGCTGCATTTTTACTTTCAGCTAAAACAACACCTAGCCCCTGAGTACCCTCAAGAAGTTTGATGATTACGGGTGTTCCTCCTACGTGCTCAATAACTTCTTCTACATCACGTGAGTAATTGGTGAAAACCGTTTTTGGCATTCCAATTCCTGCTTTACTCAAACGCTGTAAACTTCTTAATTTATCTCGAGAACGTTGGATCGCATCTGAAGTAGCAATAGTAAAAACACCCATTTCTTCAAATTGTCTCACTACTGCGCAACCATAAAATGTAACTGATGCTCCAATTCTTGGAATAATTGCATCTACATAATCGAGATAGCGATCTTTATAATAGATGGTAGGTTTTTCTTTTTCAATAATGATATCACATTTAAGAGGGTCAATGATTTCCACTTCATGACCTCTAGATATTGCCTCTTTGACAAGGCGATCTGTTGAATATAAATGTGCATTTCTGGATAAGATTACTATGTTCATGAGTTGAAATTATTAAAGGATATATTTTCTAGATTGACATCGACTAAAAATTTCTTACTTAGAAATTGTCGTCCTATTAGAACAGGGAATTTCATATCGTCTCTAGTGCTTAAAGTTAAGTTAATCTTATACGTTTTACCAAAGAATATGATGTCAGATTTAATTTTATAACGGTTTTCTTTAAATCCGTTACTACTTTTAACATCTGTAAGTGTATAGGTGTCAAAAATGATATTCTCACTTTTAAAGTTGGGATGCCCTTTACTTTCAAAAGTACAAATCAATTGATTATCTTTTTCTAAAATTTTTGAACAATGAATTGCAGAGGTATAAGCACCTGTGTCTATCTTGACGTCTACGTTTTTTAAATGTAGTTTAGGGAAATCGATTATATCAATTCGACCTATTACTTTTTTATTCATTTTTTTTAAATTAAAAGTCGGGAAAGGTAATCAATAAGTGCATTGAAAAGATAATTTTATATCTAATTTTTAACACATAAAAAATGGGTATTGAATAGTAAAGATTAACTTTGATAAAAATGGAGAAACCTACACTAGACTTGCAATTAAAAACCTTGCCACAAGAGCCTGGGGTGTATCAATATTTTGATGCAGATGACAAGTTAATCTATGTAGGGAAAGCAAAAAACATAAAAAAAAGAGTGAGTTCGTATTTTACAAAAACTCATGAAAATGGCAAGACCAGAGTACTTGTAAGAAAAATTGCTAGTGTTAAACATATTGTGGTAGAGACTGAGACAGACGCTCTTTTGTTGGAAAATAATCTTATTAAAAAATACAAGCCACGTTACAATGTATTGCTTAAAGATGATAAGACATACCCTTGGATTTGTATAAAAAACGAACGTTTCCCTAGAGTGTTTCCAACGCGACGTGTTTTTAAAGATGGCTCAGAATATTATGGACCATATACCAGTATGAAAACGGTTAGAACGTTACTTGATTTGATTAAGGGATTATATAGTTTAAGAACCTGTAATTATAATCTTTCTAAAGATAAAGTAGATGCAGGTAAATACAAAGTTTGCTTAGAATATCACTTAGGGAATTGCAAAGGTCCTTGTGATGATTTACAAAGTGAGGAAGAATACAACGCACATATTATTGCCATACGCGAAATCTTAAAAGGGAATTTTAAAGACTCACTATCACAATTTAAAGTTCAAATGAAACAGCTGGCTCAAGACCTACAGTTTGAAGATGCCCAGCGTATTAAAGAAAAAATTGACGTTTTAGAGCAATACCAATCAAAATCAACCATTGTAAACCCCAAAATTAGTAATGTTGATGTGTTTAGTATTATGAGTGATGAAGGTTATGCATATATCAATTTTTTACAACTCTCCTATGGCAGTATCATAAGGTCGCACACTTTAGAGATTAAAAAAAAATTAGACGAAACCGATTTGCAATTATTAGAATTAGCAATCACCGAAATTAGACAACGATTCAACTCTACTTCTAAAGAAGTTTATGCGCCTTTTTGGCTACAATTGGGAAAAGACATCATGGTAACAGTACCCAAACTAGGGGATAAAAAGAAGATTTTAGATTTATCTCTTCGGAATGCAAAATACTATCGTATGGAGCGTTTCAAACAAGTTAAGATTGTGGACCCAGATCGTCATGCCAATCGAATAATGGCGCAAATGAAAGTGGATTTAGGTTTACCTGAAGAGCCTCGACATATAGAATGTTTTGATAATTCAAACATCCAAGGTACTAATCCTGTCGCTGCATGCGTTGTATTTAAAGATGGGAAACCTAGTAAGAAAGATTATCGCAATTTTAATATAAAAACAGTTGTAGGTCCAGATGATTTTGCATCTATGGAAGAAGTAGTGTATCGTCGTTATAAAAGATTATTAGATGAAGGTCAGCCATTACCGCAACTCATAATTATTGATGGCGGTAAAGGGCAATTATCATCCTCTTTAAAGAGTTTAGATGCTTTAGGTCTTCGTAATACCATCGCAATCATCGGAATAGCAAAACGTTTAGAAGAATTATTTTATCCAGACGATCCAATTCCCTTATATTTAGACAAGAAAAGTGAAACACTTAAGGTGATTCAGTTCTTGAGAAATGAAGCCCATCGTTTTGGTATTGAGCATCATAGAAATAGACGAAGTAAACAGGCGCTTAATACCGTATTGGAAACTATACCAGGTATTGGAGAGCAGACGGTTACAGCATTGATGAAGCAATTTAAGTCGGTGAAGCGTATTTCCGAAGCAAAAAAAGAAGATTTGGAAAAAGTTGTTGGCGTATCAAGAGCTCAAAAAATAATAGAATATTACATTAAAAAATGAACTATAAAATCCTATTCATATTAATGCTATTGAGCACGTTTTCTATGAAAGCACAATCAAACAGCGATTCCCAAAAACCTAAAGTGGGATTGGTGTTGAGTGGTGGTGGTGCAAAGGGTTTTGCACATATTGGTGTTTTAAAAGTGATTGATAGTCTTGGGGTTAAAGTAGACTATATTGCTGGTACAAGTATGGGAGCAATTGTAGGATCTTTATATGCTTCTGGCTATTCAGGCAAGCAGTTAGATTCGATCTTTAGTAGTTTAGATTTTGATGCAGTTATCAATGATGATTTACCTCGTTCTGCCAAAACATTTTATGAACGTAATAATACAGAGAAATATGGTATTATACTTCCGTTCAATGATTTTAAACTCAAATTACCATCGGCTTTATCTAGAGGTCAAAATGTTTTTAATTTATTAACCAAATTAACACTTCATGTAAGTGAGGTTAATGATTTTGAGCAACTTCCAATTCCGTTTTTTTGTATTGCTACTAACGTGGAAACTGGCAAGCAAGTCATTCTTGATTCTGGTAACTTACCACAATCTGTTACTGCTAGTGGAGCGTTTCCTTCATTATTTCAACCTGTAGCCATAGGTGATGATTTATTAATTGATGGTGGTGTTGTTAATAATTATCCAATTGATGAGCTTAAAGCAAAAGGAATGGATTTTATTATTGGTGTTGATGTACAAGATGGTTTGGCAACACGAGATGATATGGTCTCTGCGCTTGATGTACTGTCACAAATCAATAACTTTAGGACTATTGATGATATGAAATTGAAGTCTAAAAAAACAGATATTTATATCAAGCCAGATATCAAAGAATTTACAGTCGTCTCCTTTAGTCAAGGAAGAGAAATTATTGAAAATGGTAAAATTGCAACTTTAATAGAGTTAGCTGCGCTAAAAAGATTACCCAAAATAAACGCAAAGAATAATAACGAGATTCTTGATTTGACCTCTAAAGATAGTATTACTATAAACGGGATTAGTATCAAAGGTAATAACCGGTATACGCGATCTTATATTATGGGTAAATTAAACCTCAAAAGAGATGAAACGGTAAGTTATGACGATTTTAATAAAGGCGTAGACAATTTGATAGCGACTAATAATTTTGATTCATTTCAATATGATTTCAAACGCTCGAAAGAGAAGGAGGGTTATGAGTTTGCAGCAGATATTCGAGAATCAAGAACTAGAACGTTTTTAAAGTTAGGAATTCATTATGATGACGTCTATAAAAGTGCAGCTCTTGTGAATTTGACTACAAAACGATTGCTTTTTAATAACGATATCGCATCTTTAGATCTTATTTTGGGTGATAATGTGCGGTATAATTTTGAGTATTTTATTGATAAAGGGTTTTATTGGAGTATTGGTTTACGCTCAAGATATAACCAATTTGAAAAAGGCATTAATAGCGAATTACTTCTAGATGAGGTTGAGATTTCAACTACGGGAATTAACAAATTAGACGTTAAGTTAAGAGATCAAACCAATCAGTTCTATCTGCAAACTTTGTTTAGAAAAGACCTCGCCTTAAGTATAGGAGCAGAGCATAAACGTTTAAATATTAAATCTGAAACGATAACCATTGACGCTGAGACAGATGGGTTTTTATTTGAAAACACAGATTATTTTAGTGTCTTCGGAAATTTGAAACTAGACACCTATGATAATAAATATTACCCATCAACTGGAGTGTATTTTAATGGTGATTTGCATACGTATTTATTTGCCTCAAAATTTAATACAGATTTTGACCGATTTTCTATCGCAAAAGCCAACATGGGTTATGCGTTTGAAATTTCAGATAAAATAAGCCTAAACTTTGAAACAGGTGGCGGTTTCAAATTTGGAGATAATTCTACAAACACGCTAGATTTTGCGTTAGGTGGCTATGGTAATAATTTCATTAATAATTTTATTCCGTTTTTGGGTTATGAATATATTTCACTCACAGGTAATAGCTATGTGAAAGCCTATGCGAGCGCAGATTATGAGGTTTTTCATAAAAACCATATTACTCTAGAAGGCAATTGGGCCAATATTGGTAACGATATATTTGATTCTGGAGCGTATTTTTCCTTACCAGATTATAGAGGTTATGCTTTAGGATATGGCGTTGAAACTTTTTTGGGGCCAGTACAAGCCAAATTTAGTTACTCACCAGAACAAGCAAAAAGTGTTTGGTACTTTAATATTGGGTTTTGGTTTTAGGGTAAAAAAGCAGTAAAGAAAAATCCTTACTGCTTTAATATTTTTCTAAAAATTTACTCTTTTTTATTACTTCTTAGATAGCACACGCTATACCAAAGAAAAAAAGCTAAGCAGCTAATTTGAAGTGAAAAAGCGCTAATTGAAAATTCATTTTTATTTAAAATATCATCTGCAAACCCTACGGTCATTATAATTATGCCTGCAAAACACCAAATGAATATGAAAATGGATTTTGGAATATTTAATGATATATTTAAAATGCTTAATTTAAACATCTTCAAATGTTGCAACGCAGTAGCTAAAATCTGCAATAATTAATACTAACCCTATACCTCCTAACACTCTAGCTCCAACTTTTTTTAGAACTTTTTTCATTAATTTTTTTACCAGTTGCTTATCCATAGTTTGAGCAGTTAAAGCAGCTACTAATGTTAGTCCTGCTGCTATTCCTGTAGCTTCCATGAAGCATGTTCTAATAATACTTACATGAGAGGTCGTGTCATCTTGTGCATAAGCACTTTCTGCAAATATATTTAAAAAATTTATAGATGCCTGACTATTATTATTAGTATAGGATGCTAACATCACTAAAGGAATTAAAGTTGAAGGATCTTCACCATCTAGCATTTCAATTACATCGCTTTCAGTAAACCCATTATTATAAAATATTCTACAGCTGCATTTGTAACTGGTTCTAAAGCTTCTAATATTGGTTCTATAGGTATTTCAATGGTTGTAAGGCAATTTTCCATTTCATTGTTATTTGTAGTATCGGAACTTTCGTTGCCATCATTATTAGTCTGATCATCATTAAAATTATCAATAATTAATTGATGATTATTTTTGGCTTCAATTAAATCACCAATATCATTCACTATATTCTCTATAGCACTAGCACTTGATTGATTGTAATCTTTAAAACATACGGTTTGTGTTTCACTTTCATATTCTTGATTATATAATGCGTAAGAATTGGACTCTCCAGGTTTTGTTGATTTTAGTGTCTTAATCTTATATAAATTGCTTATATTTTCTTCTAAAGATTTTTTGAAATTATTTTTTGCAATATAACTTTGATTAGATTCGATATCATCTATCTGGCAGGATTGAAAGATAAACAGTCCCGATATTAGGGCTATTTTAATAGCAAAAATGGCAATCATGCCTTTTGCTACTTTCATGGTAATATTATTTATTTTATCTAAAATTTTCATTCTATTTTTTTATAGTTAATATTTAAAAAAGAAGCATTAATTTTAGAAGTTTGAGTTTTAAAGAAGCAATGTTAAGAAGCTTAAATAAGAAAAATAAAAAACAAGCACTTGTTTATGTTGCAACAGTTGTTAAAAAATCAAAAGAGAAAGAGCTTCTTAAAAACTAACTCTTCATCATTTCTAGCACCCCAAAGCAAAGCAAAAATACGAGTAATCAAAACTTTTTCGATAAATGGAAATCTTCTCTAAACCCAGGAATACCTAAATACTACGGGAAAACCGTAACTTTTTTACCCAAAAAACTCAAACTTTAACATTTGATTGTTAAAGTCATATTTTCTCTTGTAAAAGCGTTTTTTTTTCGTATAGAATTAGTGAAAGTAGTATTTACAAATATATGATGATTCAATAAAATATTTAGAGTTTTGATTTTTGGCTTTAAATCACAAATTTTCCCCGATATTTAACCCATGTCAAATCTCATCTTTAAAGATTTATAAAGTCATCTGCAGTTTCTATTAAAAAGAAACATAACCAGAACAATTTTAGTAAAATTATCTTATATACATTTGTGTTCAATCTGTCATCTAAGAAAAAATAAATATGCATCAGATTAAATCCTGAATAACCCCACATATTTGTATCTTTATATCACGTCATAGAAATCGAGTAAGTTTTTTCTACTTCAAACTTTTTTAAATCTAATATTTTCAAATATGCCTTTCTATCATAAATTAGGAAAAATACCACCAAAACGACATACCCAATTTCGTAAAGAAGATGGGAGTTTATATGCTGAGCAGTTGTTTGGTACCATAGGTTTTGATGGCATGTCCACCAATAGTTATCACGAGCAAAGACCAACCCAAGTAAAAGAAATAAAGAGACAATATAGTGTGGCTCCTAAAATTGCAAAGGCAAACCATATCCAATCGTATCGCTTAAGAGGGTTTCAAGTAAAGCCAGAAAATGATTATTTAGAAAGCAGAAAAGCAGTGCTTACTAATAGTGATTGTACTATTATTTTGGCAGCACCAAAAAATAAGACATCAGACTATTTCTATAAAAATACAGATGCTGATGAGCTTATTTTTATCCATAAAGGCTCTGGTAAATTAAGAACCCATTTAGGGAATCTGGATTTCAAATACGGAGATTACCTAGTCGTTCCAAGAGGAGTCATTTATAAAATGGATTTTGATACCGAAGACAACAGACTCTTCATCGTAGAATCTCGCCGACCAATTTACACACCAAAACGTTACCGTAATTGGTTTGGTCAGCTCCTAGAGCACTCGCCTTATTGCGAGCGTGATATTCGTCAGCCTTATGAATTAGAAACCAATAATGAGTCTGGAGAATTTTTGATGAAAGTCAAAAAGCAAGATGATATATTTGATATGGTTTATGCGTCTCACCCTTTTGATGTCGTGGGTTATGACGGTTATAATTATCCGTACGCATTATCAATCCATGATTTTGAGCCTATAACAGGTCGCATCCACCAACCACCACCAGTGCATCAAACTTTCGAAACGGATGCTTTTGTAATATGCAGTTTTGTGCCACGTTTATATGATTATCATCCAGATAGCATTCCAGCGCCTTACAACCATAGTAATATAGATAGTGATGAGGTCTTGTATTATGTTGATGGTGATTTTATGAGTAGAAATGATATTGATGCAGGACACATAAGTCTGCATCCTGCAGGTATTCCTCATGGTCCACATCCAGGTGCAACAGAGCGAAGTATTGGTAAAGTAAAAACAGATGAATTAGCTGTCATGGTAGATACATTTAAACCTTTGCAATTAACAGAGGAAGCTTTAAAAATAGCCGACGAAGATTACTATAAGTCTTGGTTAGAACACTAAATAAGAAACATGATAAATAATAAATTATCGGCAGACCCAACTGCATTGATTTTAGGGATTGTCGCGATCATCATTTCAATAGCAGGTTGTTGTTGTGGGGTTTTTGCAATTGTTCCAGTTATTCTTAGTATTATAGGTTTGGTTATTGCAAATAGAAGTTTGCAAGAGTATAATGTAAATCCAGAAGCTTATGATGCAAATAGTAGGAGTAATGTGTCAACAGCAAAGATTTTAAATATTATTGCGTTGGTCATTAGTTCTTTGGTAACACTGTTTTACATCGCTTATTTTATGATTTATGGCGCATTTTTATCAGAAATATTTAAGCAAGCTTATGACGCTCAAAAAAATGGTGAAAATTATAATTACGAGTGGGAAAATGACAGTACTTACTTTGATGATTATGAAATTGAAGAAGATACTATTAGAGTAGACTCCATTAATATTGAAGAGTTCATCGAAACAGAAATAGACAGTTTAAATAATTAAAATAATAAATTTATTTTCTTCGGAAATATGAAGTGATTTCAAATTTTAACATTTAAGTGAAAATTGAAGATTTTTTGATCATTTGAAGATTTTTTTAGTTTGCATAGCATCGCTATGCAAGTGAAAAAAAGATAAAAAATGAACGAAAAAGAACAATTTTTTTAACGAATGGTAAAAGTTTAAACCACTTCAAAAAAAACTCCAAAGAAGGTTCTAAAAGAAGGACATTATGGCAAAAGAAGTAAAAAGTGTTGATTACGGATTGGAAAAAATCTTTGAAGGTGCACAAGATTTTTTACCATTATTAGGTACAGATTATGTAGAGTTTTATGTTGGTAATGCTAAGCAATCGGCGCATTTCTATAAAACAGCATTTGGTTTTCAATCTTATGCTTATAAAGGATTAGAGACGGGTTCAAGAGATTCAGTGAGCTATGTATTAAAGCAAGATAAAATTAGACTGGTACTTACAACACCACTAACTAGTAAATCACCAATCAACGATCACATTGTAAAACATGGTGATGGTGTTAAGGTGATAGCTTTGTGGGTTGAAGATGCTAGAAAATCATATGAAGAAACGACAAAAAGAGGCGCAAAGTCTTATATGGAGCCAACGGTTGAAAAAGATGAATTTGGTGAAGTCGTGAGAGCAGGGATTTATACCTATGGTGAAACGGTTCACATGTTTGTAGAACGCAAAAATTATACAGGTACATTTATGCCTGGATTTGAAAAATGGGAATCAGATTACAATCCAGAACCTGTAGGATTAAAATATATTGACCACATGGTTGGTAATGTAGGTTGGGGACAAATGAATACTTGGGTAAAATGGTATGAAGATGTTATGGGATTTGTAAATTTCTTGTCTTTTGATGATAAACAAATCCACACAGAGTACTCTGCATTGATGAGTAAAGTGATGAGTAATGGAAATGGTCGTATTAAATTTCCAATAAATGAACCAGCAAAAGCTGCAAAAAAATCTCAAATTGAAGAGTATTTGGATTTTTATGAAGATTCTGGTGTGCAGCATATTGCAGTAGCAACAGATGATATTATTAAAACTGTTGCACAATTAAAGGCAAGAGGTATAGAGTTTTTACCACCACCACCTCAAGCGTATTATGATGAGATCCCACAACGATTGGGAGAGCACATGGATATGATGAAAGAAGATATTGGTGAACTTCAAAAATTATCTATAATGATAGATGCAGATGAAGAAGGCTACTTACTTCAAATCTTTACAAAACCATTAGAAGATAGACCAACACTATTCTTTGAGATCATTCAAAGAATGGGAGCTCAAGGTTTTGGTGCAGGTAATTTTAAAGCACTTTTTGAATCTATAGAACGCGAACAAGCGAAAAGAGGAACGTTGTAAAATAGCGATCAACTTTATAGAACAAAAGCTCAATCGGTAATATGATTGAGCTTTTTTTTGGTACAAATTTAATTATCTACCCTGTTTTGTAGTGTAATTGCTGCAAGAGCTTTGTTTCTGGCTTTGCACATTTTCGAAGAAAATAATTTTTATATGATTAAATTTTTAAAAAATCTAACACAACTATAACACCTTTATCTATAATGGTTTCAATAAAATTTATATTTTTGGAACAGTAATTGTACTTCTGCCTTCTGAACAATAAAATGGAACGGTAAAAGTTTTATTTATAATAATTACGACAATGAAAAACTTACTACTTTTAATTAGCTTCTTGTGTTGTGTCCAAACTTTTTTTGCCCAGAAAGAGAGTGCCTTTCAAGACGGAGAATGGTTTAAATTTGAAATGAGTTATAGTGGCTTCTTAAAAGCAGGAAACGCGACATTATCTGTTGATGAAACGACTTTAGAAGGAAAGCCGGTATATCACGTAACAGGCAAAGGTTGGACTACTGGTCCAATCAAATGGCTTTTTAAAGTTAAAGATAGGTACGAGAGTTATTTTGATAAAGAAACGGGAGTACCCTACAAATTTGTAAGAAAAATAGATGAAGGTGGTCATACTAAAAACATCGAGATCGCCTTTGATCACAATAAAAAAGAGGCTTTAGTAGAAAATAAAAAGTACAAAACAAAAAGTACAGTTGCCACAGAGCAAGATGTTCATGATATGGTGTCTGCGTTTTATTATCTTCGTAATAATTATGAAACCTATGATATTAAAGTTGGAGATGTTGTAGAATTAGATATATTTTTTGATGAAGAGAATTTCGGTTTTAAATTGAAGTACTTAGGGAAAGAGACTATTGAAGTAGATATAAATGGCTCGGAAGTAAAGATAAAAACACTTAAATTTAGACCCTATGTAATGGCTGGTCGTGTTTTTAAAGAAGAAGAAAGTTTAACACTTTGGGTAAGTGCAGATGAAAATAAAATTCCCTTAAAAATACAGGCAGATTTAGCTGTTGGCTCATTAAGAGCGGACCTTATAGAATATAAGGGTCTTAAACACTATTTCCCAATACAATTTGACTAACTAAATGGAAAATTTACGCAAGTTTGATGATATAATCAAGCAGTTACAAGAGAAATATAATAAAATAGGTCAAAACACAGATGACCACCTACAAGGCTTGCTTCACAGTAAGCCAATTACATATTGGGACTATATACAAACCGATGCCTTACTGAATCTTCAAATTCAGCGTACGACGCTTCCAGATGAGATGGTATTTATTGCCTATCATCAAATAAATGAACTTATTTTTAAGATGATTTTATGGGAAATTCAACAAGTCGCAGAAGAAGAAGAACTCAATGTCGCTTTTTTTGAAGATAAAATTATGCGCGTGAGTAGGTATTTTGATATGCTCACAACGTCTTTTAATATTATGAGAGAAGGCATGTCTATTGAGCAATATATGAAATTTAGATATACGCTAACACCTGCTAGTGGATTTCAAAGTGCACAATATAGAATGATAGAATTCGCCTCTACAGAACTTATTAACCTTATAGATTACAGATTTAGAAAATCAATAGATCGCGATACGCCTTTTGAACATGCTTTTGAACATTTATATTGGCAAGCAGCGGGAAAAAATTATAAAACAGGCAAAAAATCAACACTCTTAGTTAATTTTGAAAAACGCTACAAAGGGGATTTTATTCGTTTTATGCAAACGTATAATACAAAGAACTTGTGGTCAAGATTTAAAGAGCTTCCAAAAGAAGATCAAAAAGACGAAGACTTAGTTAAAGCCATGCGACATTTTGATTATACCGTTAATATCACATGGGTAATGGCACATTATAACACAGCACGTCATTATATAGAAAGTGGGACGGGTGATGGCGAAGCAACAGGAGGAAGCGATTGGAAAAAATATATGCATCCAAAATATCAAAAACGCATATTTTTTCCAGAACTTTGGAGTGAAGAGGAACTTAAAAATTGGGGAGAATAAATCTAACAGACTACATAATGCAACCAAAACAATTATTAATAGCACTTATATTATGCGTTTGTGTTTTTTCTTGTAAACAAGAAGAAAAACCAAAAGTAGATCCCGTAAAAGTAATTATAGAACCAGAACCTATTACAGAATTTGGTTTTATTCTTAAAGATTTCATCGTTAAGCGAGATACCATTAAAAGTGGTGATAGTTTTGGAGAAATCTTAGAGCGCAATCACATTGGATATCCTAGAATTTTTAATATTGCTGAAAACGCAAAAGATAGTTTTGATATTAGAAGACTTCAAGTTGGGAAACCATATACCTTATTGTGCAAAAATGACTCTCTACAAACACCTGAGTGTTTTATTTATCAACCCAATAATATTGATTATGTTGTTATTAAGTTTACAGATTCAATAGAAACTTATAAAGGTAAAAAACCCATAACTTTAGTAGAAAGAATCGCGTCTGGTATTGTAATGAATAACTTATCTGAAACCATGGAGTCTCAAGGTTTGCCATATCAATTAATTAATGATATGAGTGACATCTATGCTTGGACAATTGATTTCTTTAGACTTCAAAAAGGTGACCGTTTTAAAATTGTGTACAAGCAACGCTTTATTCAGGACTCTATTTATGCAGGAATCGAAAGTATCGATGCTGCTTATTTTCAACATAAAGATGAACCTTTTTATGCCTTTAATTTTGAGGTGGATAGCACCAAAAATATATCAGATTATTTTGATGAAAACACAAAGAGTTTAAGAAGAACATTCTTAAAAGCACCTGTACAGTTTAGTAGAATATCATCTCGTTATAATTTAAACCGTCGTATTAAATACTATGGTTATAGACTAAGGCCTCACAAAGGGACCGATTTTGCTGCACCTATTGGAACTCCAATTTTAGCGACAGCTAACGGAACTGTTACAGAATCTACAAGACGCGGAGGTAACGGGAAATACGTAAAAATTAAACACAATGGCACTTATAGCACACAATATTTACACATGCAAAAACAAAATGTAAAAAAAGGTGCTTTTGTCAAACAGGGAGATGTGATTGGTTGGGTTGGTATGACAGGAAATACAGGAGGGCCTCACGTATGCTATCGTTTTTGGAAAAACGGTAAACAAGTTGATCCATTTAGAGAAAAATTACCCGCAGCAGAGTCGATTCCAAATTCGTTAAAAGCAAATTATACCGAGTTCATTAAACCGTTAAAAATACAGTTAGATAATATTCAATTTGAAGATAATAAAATAGAGCTTCCTTCGGAGGAAAAAACATTGACTAGTAAAATTCAATAATGGCATTAAAAACAATCAACCCTACCACAACAAAAGCTTGGAGTAAATTACAAGTACATTTTGAAACCATAGAACATAAACATATTAAAGAGTTGTTTGCACAACATACAAATAGAGCAAATGACATGACCATAAACTGGGATGATTTTTATGTGGATTATTCAAAGCATAGAATTTCTAAAGAAACATTAGGCCTACTTATAGAATTAGCAAATGAGGTAGATCTAAAGGATGCAATGAATAAATACTTTGATGGAGACGTTATCAATAAAACCGAAGGTCGCGAAGTGTTGCATACAGCGTTAAGAAACCCAGAGAGCGCTGAGGTTATTGTGGACGGAAAAAATGTAATGCCAGAAATATTTGAAGTCAAACAAAAAATTAAAGACTTTTCTAATAAAGTAATCGGCGGTGATTTAAAGTCATATACTAATAAACCATTTACAGATATCGTAAATATTGGGATCGGTGGATCAGATTTAGGTCCTGCAATGGTTGTAGAATCTTTAGGGTTTTATAAAAATCATTTAATAACTCATTTTGTGAGTAATGTAGATGGTGACCATGTTAACGAGGTTATTAAGACTCTAAATCCAGAAACAACCCTTTTCGTTATTGTTTCAAAAACCTTTACAACACAAGAAACGTTATCTAATGCAAATACACTTAGAGAATGGTTTTTAAAACATGCACCTCAAAATGCAGTTTCTAAGCATTTTGTTGCTGTATCTACTAATATAGAAAAGGTCAAAGCTTTTGGTATAGATGAAGACAATATTTTCCCAATGTGGAACTGGGTTGGTGGGCGATTTTCGCTGTGGAGTGCAGTTGGACTTTCAGTAAGTTTGGCAACTGGTTTTGATAATTTTGATAGGCTTCTTTTAGGGGCTCACAAAATGGACGAACATTTTAAAACTGAAGATTTTGATAAAAATATTCCAGTAATCACTGCTTTAATAAGTGTTTGGTATAATAATTTTTTCAATGCTGAAAGTGAGGCTGTCATCCCTTATTCACAATATTTGAATCAGTTTGCAACCTACCTCCAACAAGGTATTATGGAAAGCAACGGAAAGAGTGTAGATAGAAATGGAGATAAGATCAATTATCAAACAGGTACTATTATATGGGGAGAACCAGGAACAAATTCGCAACATGCATTCTTTCAATTAATTCATCAAGGGACTAAATTAATTCCTGCAGAATTTATTGGCTTTGCACAATCACTTCATGGTAATAAAGATCATCAAGATAAGTTAATGTCTAACTTTTTTGCGCAAACAGAAGCTTTGATGAACGGTAAATCTGAACAAACAGTTATTGATGAGCTGAAATCTCAAGGGGTTTCCAAAGAAAAAATTAAAGACTTGACACCTTTCAAGGTGTTTGATGGGAATAAACCAACAACGACATTCTTAATAGAAAAGTTAACACCTGAAAGTTTAGGGAAGCTAATTGCCATGTATGAACACAAGATATTTGTTCAAGGGGTTATCTGGAATATTTTTAGCTATGACCAATTTGGTGTCGAGTTAGGAAAGCAACTCGCTAACACAATTTTAAAGGAGCTTCAAGACATAAATGTTATTAACAATCATGACGATTCTACTCAAAACATCATCAAATACTATCAAAACTCGCATAGGGAGTGTTAAATACTTAATTCGTATTTAGTAATGTAATTTCAAATTTTAAGAAAATTTTAAGTAATTTTACATGTTAATAAATGTTAACATTAAGGTAATATAGTATTGTCTAAACAGATGTATTTTTGCCGAAAATTAAAACTCTTTAATAAAATTGAAACAATGAAGAAATTTTCAAAATGTTTATTGGTGTTTGTAGTCCTTTTGTGCACTACGCTTGCCTTTTCTCAAAGCACAATAACGGGTAAGATCTTAGGGTCTGATTTTAATGAGCCTTTACCAGGAGCCAACGTTGTTGAAAAAGGGACATCAAACGGAACAACAACCAATTTTGACGGAAACTTTACTTTAAAAGCAAAAGCGTCAACTGGAGAACTTGTAATCACATTTGTAGGTTACTCGTCTAAAACGATTTCTTTTTCTGGAGATCAAGATTTAGGGACTATTACTTTAATATCTAGTGAGGTAGGTTTACAGGAGGTTCAAATTATTGCTTCCGTTGCAGTAGATAGAAAAACACCTGTTGCTGTATCTACAATTAGAGCTGCAGAAATTGAATTAAAATTAGGGACACAAGAATTTCCTGAGATTTTGAAGTCTACGCCAGGTGTATATGCTACAAAAGCGGGTGGTGGTTATGGAGACGGTAGAATTAACCTTCGTGGTTTTGATTCTGAAAACGTTGCTGTAATGATTAACGGTGTGCCAGTAAATGATATGGAAAACGGTCGTGTTTATTGGTCTAACTGGGCTGGTTTAGGTGATGTAACAAGTTCTATGCAAGTACAAAGAGGTCTTGGTGCTTCAAAAGTAGCTGTGCCATCAATTGGTGGAACAATTAATATTATTAGTAAAACGACTGATGTAGAAGAAGGTGGAAACCTTTACACAACACTCGGAAACGATGGTTTTAAGAAATTTGGTGTAACGTATTCTACAGGATTGATGGAGAATGGTCTCGCTGCTACGGTTTCTGCTTCTAAAACAGATGGAGATGGTTATGTTGATGGAACATCATTTAATGCAGTCTCTTATTTTGTAAACCTTTCTAAGCAAATTAATGATGATCACAAATTATCATTTACAGCATTTGGAGCAAAGCAACAACATGGTCAAAGACAAAATCGTCATAGTATAGAAACGTATAGAGATAGTGAAAGAGGTAGAAAATTTAATTCTGATTGGGGTTACAGAAACGGTCAAGTATTAAACTCTGAGGATAATTTTTATCACAAACCACAAATTTCTTTAAATCACTATTGGACCATTAATGATAAAACATCATTATCTACAGCTGCATATGCATCGTTTGGTTCTGGTGGTGGTGGTGGAACTGGAGGTGACAGTTCTAAATTCTTTTTAGATAATTCAGACTATAGAGTAGGTGATCTAGGAACTATTGATTTTGATAGAATAGTTGACGAAAATATTACCGCTGGTGTTAATGGGTCAGAATCTTTTTTAAGAGCATCTCGTAATGATCACAAGTGGTATGGAATTTTATCTACCTTAAAAACAGATTTAACAGATGAAATTTCGATATTGGGCGGTTTAGATTATAGATATTATAAAGGTATACACTTTACTGAAGTAACAGATTTACTAGGTGGACAATATGCAGCTGATGATGCAAACGTGAATAACCCAAACAACCAAGCTCAAGTAGGTGATAAGATTTTCTACGATAATGATGGTATTGTTAACTGGTTAGGACTTTTTGCTCAGGCGGAATACAATAAAGATGACTTGTCTGCTTTTGTATCTTTGTCAGCATCAAGTACAGATTATACAAGAGTAGATCGTTTCTTGTATTTAGATAGTGACCCTTTACAAGAATCAGATAATGTTAGCTTTTTTGGTTATGGAGCTAAAGGTGGAGCAAATTACAATATAGATGAAAACCACAATGTTTTTGTTAACTTAGGGTATCTTGAAAGAGCAGCGTTTTTTAACGCGGTATTTGCGAATCGTAATAATGTAGATGTTAATGACGATGCTGAAAATCAAAAAATTACTAGTTTTGAACTTGGTTATGGTTTTAGAGGTGAAAAATTGAGTGCAAATATTAATGCATACCACACAACATGGAATGATAGAACAGAGGTTGCTAGATTTCAATTACAAGATAATACAGTAGCATTTGCAAATATTTTAGGAGTGGGTGCAGTACACCAAGGTATTGAAATAGATTTAAAGTATAGAGCTACAAATCAATTAACATTAACTGGTATGGCTTCTCTAGGAGATTGGAGATGGGCAGATAATGTTGAAGGTGTAGAGATTTTTAATGAAGAAAATGAGCTAGTAGATACTGTAGATCTTATTATTGAAGATTTAAGAGTAGGTGATGCTGCTCAAACTACATTTGCATTGGGTACGCAGTATAAATTTACGCCAACAACAACATTTACAATAGATTATAATTATTTCGCTAATTTGTATGCGCGATTTGATCCTAGTGATAGAGGTGTTGCAGGTCCAGATGCTTGGGAAGTACCAGCTTATGGAATTTTTGATTCAGCTATACGTCATGGTTTCAAGTTTGGTAATTTTGATGCTGCTTTAACAGCAAGAATCAATAATGTATTTGATACAGAGTACATTGCAGATGCACAAGATAGAGGAGATTCTTCAGCTCAATCTGCTCAAGTATATTACGGTTTCGGTAGAACGTTTAGTGTTGGAATGAAACTTAATTTTTAAAAAAAAAGAAAAATGAAAAAAGTAATTTATTTATTCGCTTTAGTGGCCGCAATCTTTGCAGGTTGTAGCCCATTAGAAGATATCAATGCAGAAATTGACGCTCTTCCTGATGAACCAAATATTGGTGCATTTGAATACACACTTATCGATGCAGATTATGATCGTTTTGATTTAGGTTTTGGGAACTTTGGTTCTGAGCAACAGGCAAAAGATTCTATTCCGTTATTATTAGAAGAATTATATCCTCTATATGGTGAAGGATCATCTGTATTAGCTGGATATGATCTTTTTATTGGGTCTGCTGATGGTGTAAGTGATTTCACTGGAGCGACAGCTTACCAATTAACAAATGATGATTATGCTGCAACAGGAAGTGATGCTTTTGGTTTTTATCCAGATGTAGATGCAACAAATGAAATTCCTGCTGTATTAGCTAGTCAAATTGCAGATCCTGTAGATGGACAATTAGTATTAGCGAATTACAAGCAATACTTTGAAAACCCTGTAGTTGGTTTAGCAAATGTATACCAAGCGACTTTTCCTGGTGATTATGATAACTTTGAATTAATATCAGTATCTGGTCCTGACGCATTAGGATGGACTGTCGGAGCTGCTAATGTTCAAGGTTCTGCTTTTGATGGTGGAGCTAATGCTCTTGAAGAGTGGTTAATTTCTCCAGAAGTTGATTTAACAGGAGAGTCTGGTTTATCATTCCAAATTACTCAAGAAATTGATTTCTTGGGAGATGATACTTTAATTGACATCTTAATTTCTACAGACTATACAACTGGAGGAGATGTTATGGCTGCAACTTGGACAGCAATATCTTTTGATAAAACTATCTACGGAAGTTTAACAACATCTGAAGATTTTGATTTTTCTGCTTATGAAGGAGAAACGGTTCATGTAGGTCTAAAATATAGCTCTACAGATAATGATTCTCCAAGATGGAGAGTACAGGATTTTGCGGTGAGAACAATAGGTATTGCTGGAGATACAGATTCTAAAGGAGAATACTTCGTTTACGATGGTGGTTCTTGGGAAGAGGCAGAAGGGGTATATTATTTAAGTAATTCTGATTATGATTCTATGGGCGAAGATAATGGACAACCAGGAGCTTTTAATAACTTTAGTAGTTCTACTCCTGCAGATAATTACTTACCAACATTTTTAAGTATCACGTATCCTTTTGCTCAAGAAGAAGATCAGATTTTTGTAATCTACAAATACTTCTCAAGTAATAGTGGAGCAGGAATTAGAGGAAACTCTTACATGTATATCAATGGAGCATGGATGCCTCATGAAAGTGTGATTTCTACATCGTTACAATTTGGTTTCACAGATGGAGAATGGGTTCCAGATAATACGATTAGATACATGATTTCTGCAGCTGATTTTGATTATATCGAAGCTAACTATGCTGAAACTGTAGGTTTTGAAGATGCTGTATCAAGTATGGCTAATTTTGGTAACTTTGATAGAAGACCTTCTAATGATGCTTATTGGAGTGATGATATGATTTTGACTGTGTTTGCAGATCTTTTAGAGAACGTTATTGCTCCTGGAGCAGCAGATGATCAAAAATATGTAATCTCTGTTGATATCTATGATGGTAGTAATGGAATTGAAGATTTCAGCCTAATAAAAACAGCTGGTGAATGGATTTACAACGTAGAGTAGTAATTCATTAACTTTAAGTTATAAAGAATGTCTATCGATTTTTTGATAGGCATTTTTTTATGCTTTTAATTTAGTTAGAAAGTTGTGCTTTAATTCTTTAGGGACATCAATGTAAATGAGGAGTCTTTTAATCTTGACCACCTATAAAAATAGTATAGAGCCTCAGTCATGTTTTTTTTATTAAAACGAGAAATATCAAAAAACGGATTTTATTTTTATACTCAGACCATAAGTGATAGTAAGTTTCATTCTTGCTAATACCTAATACCTAATACCTAATACCTAATACCTAATACCGATTCTTAAAGAGCTTATTCTTTCCACTCTACAGTTTCCATAATGTGCTTGATATCGTTTTTTAGATATGCTGCAGCTGGTAAAATAGAATCGTAATTAGGTCTTGCATAAAAGTATAAAGAACCAGTTAAAAAGTGGTTTATACTATCTGTTACATAGAATTGAGACTGTGAGGCTGCATTTCCTCCAATTTCGTAGAACATTCCAAATACATTGTGCTTAGTATTTTCAAAAAGAACGCTTTCAATCTCATCTGCTTTCATGGTATGCTTTTGAGTTAAGCTTTGTGCATCTCTAAGTAATGAATCTAGATTAGTTTTATTAACCATCTTGTATGTAAGATAAATAGTGCCTTTCATGTTTGGGTAGTTAATGTTTACACCAGACAAGTTGTTTATACCATCTAATTTTATACTGGAGATGTTCTCTGCTAATTCGTTTTTCTCGAACGTAAAAGGTAATCTGACGTCTACCTTTGAGTATTTTGGAGCTTTGTATTCCAAGCGTAACATCGCCTTTGGTTTTGGTAACGGATCATTTCCGCAGGAAAAACAGGCAACAGCTAGCAATGGAAGAACTAATGTTTTAATTGTCATAATGAATGGACTATTTTAGTCTAAAATGGTAAACTTAATTTGTTTGATGCGCTTTTTGTCAATGGCCTCTACAGTAAAAACGTAATTTTTAAAGTTTATTTTACTTTGACGTTTAGGGAAAATACCAGAAATCTCTAAAATAAATCCAGCAATAGTTTCTGCTTCACCTTTATTATCTTCAAAATCTGTTTCCTCGTTTAACTTTACAATCTTGTAAAAATCTTTTAGCGTTGTCTTACCTTCAAAAGAATAATTGTTGTCATCAATTTTTGTGTAAATGATATCATCATCGTCAAATTCATCACTAATATCACCAACAATTTCTTCAATTACATCCTCAAGAGATACAACTCCAGACGTTCCGCCATACTCATCTACTACAATAGCAAGGTGAACTTTTTTCTCTTGAAATTCCACCATGAGATCATCGAGCTTCTTGTTCTCTGGTACAAAAAACGGATCACGAAGTAAAGTTGTCCAATCAAACACTTCTCTGTCAATATAAGGGAGTAAATCTTTAACGTATAAAATACCAATAACAGAGTCTATACTGCCTTTGTAAACCGGTATTCTTGAGTAACCATTATTAATCACTTCTGTTATGATATCGGTATACTTCGCATCTTCATTTAGTGCAAAAATATCCATTCTTGGGCGCATCACTTGTTTGGTGTCTGTATTACCAAAAGATACAATTCCTTTTAAAATTTTATGTTCTTCATCTGTTGTATCACTACCACCTGTTAATTCAAGTGCTTGAGATAACTGGTCTACACTAAGATTAGATTTTTGTTTTCCTAATTTGTTATGAATCCCTAAAGTTATTTGACGCATAGGTAAACTAATAGGAGAAAAAATAACATCGAGCACCTTTAAAGGGATGGCCATAAATACAGCAAACTTGACCCGATTTCTACTCGCATAAATCTTAGGGACAATCTCTCCAAAAAGTAAAATTAGAAATGTGATGACTACAACTTCTAAAAGAAATCTTAGCCACGATAATTCAACACTAGCAAAAATGGTCTCGCCTAAGTAGGCAAATAAAATAACGATACCAATATTTATAAAGTTATTGGCTACAAGAATAGTTGCTAGTAATTTTTTTGGTCGCTCAAGCAGTTTTGAGATGATATTGAATTTTTTGGAGTTTTCGTTAAGACCTACGTCTATATCAGATTTGCTCAAAGAGAAAAATGCAACTTCCACACCAGAAATTAATGCAGAACAAAATAGTAAAAGAAAAAGCAAAATAAGTCCAGAAACGAAAGAGATGTTTGTATGGAGCATGTTGATTATTAAACTCGTGGGTTCAGGATCCAAGGTAAAAATTTAAGTTTTTATGATATTAATTTTACTCAATGCTTTGCATTGAGTTAGCATATTGACCTCTCCCAAAGAGAGGTCAAAACTTGTTTTCACAAGTTCTGGTCGAGGTGAAGCAAAATTTTTAAAACTCATATTTTTTTTAAAACGCAAGATTATCATCGCCTTCAGTTGGTGTTTCTATTACAGGTTTACTAGCCGGTTTTTGTGCAGCTTGTTGAGGGTTTGGAGTTGGCGCATTTCCGCCTTGGCTCTCGTTTTTGGTCGTTAAAAATGTGAAATCTGTACATTGAATCTCTGTAGAATAACGATCGGTACCCTTGTCATCTTGCCATTTTCTGGTTTTAAGACGACCTTCTATATATACTTTGTCACCTTTAGATAGATACTTTTCACAAATCTCTGCCGACTTATTTCTAACCACAATGTTGTGCCATTCTGTGTTAGTAACACGTTCGTTAGTCTGTTTGCTTGTATACGTTTCATTTGTTGCTAATGGGAAACGACCAACACAGTTGCCACCATCAAAATAATGCATCTTTACTTCATCACCCAAATGCCCAATAAGCATCACTTTATTTAATGTTCCTGACATAATATGTATTGTTACAAATTGTTTTCTTCTTGGCCTTAGCAGCTTTGACTTTCTGGTAAAACCCGATATTTCCATCTATCCCTTCCTTTTGGGGAGGTCGTAATTGCGTTTTCGAAATTACGGGTGGGTAAAATTAATCATTTTGAAATCAAAATAAGTTGATTACTAAAAGTATGAAAATTTTCTGTAATTTTTATAAACCAAACGCATCTATAAAGTTGCTTATCAAAATCGGTGTTGGATAGTTTTTTACTTCGGAAATTGGAATACCTTCTTTATCAAGCGTTTTAACTTCAATAACCCAAAATTTAGTAAATAAATGTTGATGTGATAGTTTGTGCACAATAGGTTCTGGATTATATACGCTAAATGAAAAATCAGTAGTTTTAAAATAGTCTTTAACTAAAGGATGATTTTGGAATACTTCAGAATCAATTTCTGTAGCGCTTTCAATCAAAGGAAACTGATATAAGTTTTGCCAGATACCTTTGGAAGTTCGCTGTTCAAAAACTGTTTTTTTATCTTCGGAAATGAGCACCAAAAAGTTAAAGTGCTTTTTGCTGACTTTAGTCTTTTTGAGTTTAACAGGTAATTCGCCCACTGTGCCTTGTTGTAAAGCGACGCAACTATCTTTTAAAGGACAAACAATACAATATGGGTTTTTAGGTTTGCATTGGGTGGCACCAAACTCCATAACAGCCTGATTATAGTCTCCAGGATTTTTGGTGTCTAATAATGTTGTTGCTAATGTTTTAAATTTTTTGATGCCAAGAGTACTATTAATAGGAGTAGCAATTCCAAAATACCTGGACAATACACGATATACATTTCCATCAACAACAGCATGAGGCTCATCAAAACATATTGAAGAAATAGCACTTGCTGTATAATCGCCAACACCTTTTAGTTTTATGATCTCAGCATAGGTTGTTGGGAACTCGCCATTAAGATCTTGAGCAATATATTTAGAAGAGGCATGTAAATTACGCGCTCTAGAGTAATAACCTAGGCCTTGCCAAAGTTTTAAAACATCTTGTTCGTCAGCATTGGCTAAATCAAAAACTGTAGGGTAATTTGTGACAAAAGCTTCATAATAAGGAAGGCCTTGTTTAATTTGGGTTTGCTGCATAATTATTTCCGACAACCAAATATTATAAGGATTTTTGGTGAGCCTCCAAGGTAAGTCTCGTTTATTAGCTGAGTACCAGCGTGTTAAAATTTTAGTAAAATTCATTTAAAACAATAAATAATTGCAAAAGTAAATCTTTAGTCCGTTAAATTTTAATTAATTACGCGTGAAATATTGAAATTAAATTACATATATTTGCATCCCTTATAATTAGTAGATAACCCTAAAATTAATAACAATGACAAAAGCTGACATAGTAGCTAAAATTTCTGACAAGTTAGGAATTGAGAAAGGAGACGTTCAGGCAACAGTTGAAACATTTATGGAAGAAGTGAAGTCTTCCTTAGAAGGTGGAGACAATGTATACTTGAGAGGTTTTGGAAGTTTTATCGTAAAGACAAGAGCTGAAAAAACTGGACGTAACATTTCAAAGAATACAACAATCAAAATACCTGCACACAATATTCCTGCATTTAAACCTGCAAAAGTATTTGTAGAAGGTGTTAAGACAAACGTTGAAATAAACTAAAACACACGTACCGAAAAGGTTTCGGTATTAAAACAAATATTAATTTAAAAAATACTTATTTATGCCAAGTGGTAAAAAAAGGAAAAGACATAAGGTAGCTACGCACAAGCGTAAGAAGCGCAGACGCGCTAACCGTCACAAGAAAAAATAAATTGAAAAAGTAGTTTTAAACTACTTTTTCATTGTTTTAACAACAACGTTCTTTGATATAAAATTCATGAGTTTATTGCGTTTAATGCGTAATACATGAGTTTACTGGATTAAATATCCTGTGTCAAAATAAAAATCCATCTGTTTTGAAATGAATCAAAATAGATTAAAATTAACACAATGGAAAAAGAATTGATTATTAGATCGAGTTCTGATATTGTTGATTTTGCCTTATTAAAAGATGGAAAACTTATCGAGTTACACAAAGATGAAGATGATAACAACTTTGCTGTTGGTGATATATTTATTGCCAAAACACGCAAATCTGTTCCAGGTCTAAATGCTGCATTTGTAAATGTAGGTTATGAAAAAGATGCTTTTTTGCATTATCATGATTTAGGTCCAAAATTACCTTCACTTTTAAAATTCGTTAAACGTGTAAGCGCAGGTAGACATACCGAATTTTTACTGAAAAATTTTCAGTTTGAGAAAGATATAGACAAAAACGGAAGCATTGCTAACGTTATAAAATCTAATCAATCTCTTTTAGTACAAATTGTAAAAGAACCAATTTCAACCAAAGGGCCTCGCATCAGTAGTGAGTTGTCAATTGCAGGTCGTTATATTGTTCTTGTGCCATTTTCTGATCGTATTTCAATCTCTCAAAAGATTGATTCTAAAGAAGAAAAAGAACGTTTAAAACGTTTGGTCAAGAGTATTACGCCTAAAGGTTTTGGTGTTATAATTCGTACAGTCGCAGAAGGTAAAAAAGTTGCCGAGCTCGACAAAGATTTACAGAATTTGCTGGAACGATGGACAGCAATGTGTAGAAAAATAAATAAAGCACATCATCCTAGTAAGGTGTTGAGTGAAATGAACAAAGCCTCTTCAATTTTAAGAGATATTTTTGACGATTCATTCACGAGTATCACCGTAGATGACGAAGTGCTTTATGGACAAATTAAAGATTATGTGCAAGAAATTGCACCTGAGAAAGAATCAATAGTTAAGTTGTATAAAAATGGCGTCCCACTTTACGAAAAGTATGGTATCGAACGTCAAATAAAAACATCTTTTGGTCGCACAGTGTCTATGTCAAGAGGCGCTTATTTGGTAATTGAACATACCGAAGCGATGCATGTTGTTGATGTTAATAGTGGTAACAGATCTAACAAAGAAAAAAATCAGGAAGATACTGCTCTAGAGGTCAATATGATTTCTGCTTCAGAGATTGCTCGTCAGTTACGTTTGCGTGATATGGGAGGAATTATCGTTGTAGATTTTATTGATATGAAAAGTGCTGCTAACCGCAAGAAATTGTTCAATTATCTTAGTGATGAGATGAATGACGACAAGGCAAAGCATAAGATTTTGCCTCCTAGTAAGTTTGGTTTAATACAAATTACCAGACAACGTGTTCGTCCAGAACGCAATATTAAAACAAAAGAGGAAAACCCTAATGGAGTTGCAGGTAGTGAGATTGAAGCGCCAATTAAAGTGATTCAAAATATTACCCAAGACCTTGAGAGGCTCTTCAAAAAAGACTATAAAAAGATTACGCTTAATGCACATCCATTTATAGCAGCCTTTATAACCAAAGGGTTTCCATCAGTACGTTCTAAGTGGTTTATGGAACACAAAAAGTGGGTAAAAGTTTTACCTAGAGATGCTTACACATATCTTGAATACCATTTTATTGATAAAGATGGTAAGGAAATCAAATAATATCTAAAGCCCTTTTCGTTCATTCGGAAAGGGCTTTTTCTTTTTAAAATAGGTTGTAATTTTTTCTTCGGAAATGAGCTGGCTGTAATACATTGGGTGTAGCTAGCGCTCGTTTGTATTCTTTTCGTCTTTAATTTCTTATTTGAAATCTATTACACATTTCCTTGAAATAAGATTAGGAATTGCTGGTGTCTATTTTAGAAATTAGTGAGTTCTATTAAATTCGCCTCCTTTTTTTATAGAAGACGAGGTTGTTTTAAAAACATCTCAATTTACGTTATAAAATCAAGGTGCAGGATTAGGAATCTCAGCATGAACATCGTTAATCGCTTTCAGTATCTCATCACTTAATGTGATATTAGCACTATCAATATTTTCTTCTAGTTGTTCTAATGACGTTGCACCAATAATGTTACTGGTCATAAAAGGTCTATCGGTTACAAAGGCTAAAGACATTTGAGCTATGGTCATATTATGGTCCTCAGCAATTTTCATATAACGTTTTGTTGCTTCGGTAGCTTTATCTCCACTATATCTCGCAAATCTTGGAAATAATTTTAAACGCGCATTATCTGCAGCAGTCCCTTTAATATATTTACCTGATAAGACTCCAAAAGCCATTGGAGAATAGGCTAACAAACCAATCTCTTCGCGAATTGCAATCTCAGCCATATCACCTTCAAAAACCCTGTTTATTAATGAATACGCATTTTGTATCGTTATCATTCTTGGTAAATTATGTGTTCTTGATTCTTCCAAATAACGCATGGTTCCCCATGCTTTTTCATTTGAAATTCCAACCTGACGTATTTTACCAGATTTTATAATTTCATCTAGATTATGTAATACCTCTTTGAAGTTATCGTCCCATTTATCATTTGGGTTGTGCGTATAATCACGGACTCCAAAGGTGTTGGTTGTGCGTTCTGGCCAATGTAATTGGTATAAATCTATGTAATCAGTTTTTAAGCGCTCTAAACTGCTGTTAACTGCGTCGTTGAGCGCTTCTTTACTAAATCCATTGGTTCTTATATGTGCTGTGTAATCTCCAGGACCAGCAATTTTAGTAGCTAAAACTACGTTATCTCTATTTCCAGTTTTATTAAACCAGTTTCCAATGATACGTTCTGTCTCTGCATAGGTTTCTGCGGTTGCTGGAACAGGGTATAGTTCAGCTACATCAAAAAAGTTGACCCCTTTATCAAGTGCTAAATCCATTTGAGCAAAGCCTTCGTCTTGGGTATTTTGATTTCCCCAAGTCATGGTGCCTAAGCCTATTTTGCTAACTTTTATATCTGTTTTTGGTAGTGTTGTATATTTCATATTTTATTCCTGCGAATGCAGGAAACTCTTTTAGTTAAATTTCACTTGTAAAGATAAGAAGACCTCACAGGTTTTTAAAACCTGTGAGGTCTAAATGTATGTTAAGGTTTTTGATAGTTGAGATTCTTCGCTATGCTCTGAATGACAAACTATTCGTTTTAAATCTCATTCAACAACTTAGAAATCTCATCAAGTTTAGGCGTTAATATCACCTCAATACGACGGTTTTTAGCTTTGCCTTCTTCAGAATCATTACCCGCAATTGGTGCAAACTCGCCTCGTCCTGCAGCAGTCAAATTTTCAGGTTGTATGGCTGCATTCTCTCTTAAAATATTGACAATTGCAGTGGCTCGTTTAGTTGATAAATCCCAATTCCCACTCAGTTGATTATTACCTTTATAAGGCACATCATCTGTATGGCCTTCAATGAGAATTGCGATTTCAGGGTTTTCGGCGAGCACTTCACCTAGTTGTTTAACTGCTTGCTTACCTTGTGAACCAACAGCCCAACTCCCTGATTGAAAAAGGAGTTTGTTTTCCATAGAGACATACACGTTTCCATTACGTTGCTCTACTGTTAAACCTTTGCCTTCAAAATTGGTCAAGGCTTTAGAAATGGCATCCTTTAGCTTGGTCATGGCAGCATCTTTAGACGCAATCATATTTTCTAATTCAGCAACACGTTGAGCACCAGATTCTAGTTCTGTTTTAAGTTTTTCTAGCCTAGCATTTTCAGCAGCTAACGCTTGTTCTTTAGCCTCAAGTTGTGCTAATAACTCTCTGTTTTTTTTAGAGTTTGCTGCAATTGAAGCGTTACTGTTTTTTTCTAAAGCATCATATGATGCTTTGAGATTTTCAAGATTTGACTTGGCTGCATCATAATCACCTTGTAATTTATTACGTTGTGCAAATGTAGTATCATAGTCTTGTTTTAGCTTTGCTAAATCATTTTTAGCAAGGCTTAAAGCTGTTTCTAAGTCTTGATTAGTATCTGCTAGTTTTCTGTTTTCTTTTTTGAGATTCGCATACTTGCTTTCTAAATCGGTATAGATCTTTTTAGAAACGCATGAGGTTGTTAACAGTAATGTTAGCGCTATTAATGACAGTTTTTTAATCATAGGTTTGAGTTTTGTTTTTGATTTGTTCGTTGATATATAAATTTTTTAGTTTAAAAAAACTGAAAACCGATTTGAAAACTCCGCGTCGAGCAGAGTTCTCCTGTTTACCGAGTTTTTCTGCATCTATTCTTCGCCTTGGCTGTCAATTCTTCGAATTGATTTGGGGCATGATTATTTACTATTATTTATTTTCATCCCAATGTCTTTTTCGCTAACTGCTAACTATTATTCAATCTCCACCAAAATAGGACAGTGGTCACTATGAACCGCTTCGCTAAGTATAACGCTTCGTTTTATGTTTTCTTGTAATGGTGCACTTACCATTGCATAATCCAATCGCCATCCTTTATTATTTGCACGAGAATTTGCTCTATAACTCCACCACGAAAACTCCTGTTTTTCTGGATGTAGGTGTCTAAAAGAATCTATGAATCCACTATCAATAAAGTTTCCAAGCCATTCACGCTCTTCAGGTAAAAAGCCAGAGACACCTTTCATCTTTGGGTTATGGATATCAATAGCTTCATGACAAACATTATAATCACCAAGCACGACAAGATTAGGACGTTCTTTACGTAAATCATTCAAATAGTGATTAATCATATCCATATATTCAAATTTATGAGCTAAACGTGCAGCATTAGTTCCAGAAGGTAAATACATACTCATAACAGAAACACCATCAAAATCTGCTCTAATATTTCGACCTTCAAAATCCATAGATTCGATTCCTGTTCCGTATTCAACGTGGTTAGGTTCTATTTTACTCAAAATCGCAACACCACTGTATCCTTTTTTTTGTGCGCTAAACCAATAGTTATATTTATAACCAGCATTTTCAATAGCTTCAATATCTACCTGCGCTTTCATAGCTTTGATTTCTTGAAGACAAATCACATCTGGATTTGCGCTTTTAAGCCAATCAACAAAGCCTTTTTTCATTGCTGCTCGAATTCCGTTGACGTTGTAGGAGATGATTTTCATAATTAGTTTTAAGATTTCAGCTAAAATAAATAATACTGTACTTTTACAGCATTATTTTAACCCGAATTTAAGGATAAAAATATCGTAGCGAGATTTTAAAATCCAATAAAAAGAATCATTTTCTCAGTTTAGGCATAGTACACTATGGTTAAACTTAAAAATGAAGCAAGGCATTTATTTTTAAATTATTTTAAAAGTGTAGTAGGTGTTTTGATTCAAAAATTTGGGATAATTTAAGGATAAAATAATTTCCGTCTTTTGTAGTTTATATACTGAATGAAAATTGCTATTTCACTTATTTGTTTTATGCTGTCCTTTTGTGCTTTTGCGCAAGAGACAACATCTAATTATAGAACAAAAAAAGTGGCAGTTAGAGATTCTGTGAAAATTGATTCGGTAAGCATCAATTCTAGTTGGTTTTTTCTTCGTAAACCAAACCAAACACTTATTGACACCTCATTTTACAAAGTTGATTTTGCCAAAGCACTTTTAACCTTCAAAAAACCGGTTGAAGTAGATTCTGTAGAACTATCCTATTTGAGATATCCAGATTTTTTAACTCGAAAGTACGCGCAACTTGACGAAAAAATAATTGTAGAAAACACAGATAACCTTCAAAGACTTTATAAGCTCAACCAATCTAATATTCAACGAAATTACACACCATTTGGGGGACTGAGTACTTCGGGAAGTATCTCAAGAGGTGTCACACTTGGAAATAATCAAAACTCAGTATTGAATAGTGAATTAGATTTACAGATTTCTGGAAAACTAAGTGATAAGGTTACACTTAGAGCATCTATACAGGATGCAAATATCCCCTTACAAGAAAGTGGCTATTCGCAACGTCTAGACGAGTTTGACCAGGTCTTTATAGAGCTCTTTAGTGAGGATTGGAATATAAGAGCAGGTGACATAGATTTAGCTAACACTAACAGTTATTTTGCCAGTTTTACTAAACGTGTTCAAGGTCTTCAAGTGAGTGCGAATTTTGGAGATGACGATTCAAAAACCACTCTTTTTGCTTCTGGAGCATTAGTGAGAGGTCAGTTTACAACAAGTCAATTTACGGCTCAAGAAGGTAATCAAGGTCCTTATAAATTGACTGGACCTAATAATGAACTATTCGTTTTAATCGTCTCTGGCAGTGAAACGGTTTATGTCAACGGTCTCCCAATTGAGCGTGGTGAAAACAAAGATTATATTATAGATTACAATGCTGGCGAGATTATTTTTAATTCAACGTTCTCTATGACTTCGGAAATGAGAATCACCGTAGATTATCAGTTTAGTGAACGTAATTTTTCCCGATTTACCATTTTTGGAGGCGGTGCATATGAATCTGAAAAATTGAAACTGGGCGTTTCAGTCTATTCTGAAGCAGATGCTAAAAATCAACCGTTACAGCAAAACCTTTCAGCAGAGCAAGTAGAGATTCTAGCCAGTGCTGGTGATGATCAATCGCTCATGGTCGCACCTTCAGAGGTTTCCGAAGCATTTGATGATAATCGAATATTATACAGAAAAGATGTTGTTGAGGGTATTGAGCGTTTTGTATTTTCAAATAATGAAGATGACGATTTGTTTGGCGTGAGTTTTACTTTGGTTGGAGCTAACCTTGGTAACTATGTGTTGCTAAGTAGTAATGCAGTTGAAAACATCTATGAATATATTGATCCAATAAGTGGAGTTCTCCAAGGGGATTATGAACCAATAGTACGTTTAATCGCACCAGAAAAATTGCAAGTCGCTGTTGTCAATGGGAGCTATAAACCAACCGAAAAAACAGATGTATTCTTTGAACTTGCTGGTAGTAAAAATGATGTCAATCTATTTTCTGACTTAGATGATGAAAACAATGATGGTTTTGCTGCAAAGATTCGTGTCAATCAAAATATCATCAAAACAGATAGCCTTTGGAATCTTAATGCAAACATTGATGCAGATCTCATTAATAAGAATTTTAAAACCATACAACGTTTGTATCGTGCCGAATTTAATCGGGATTGGAACCTAGAAAACCCCTTAGGTAATCAAGCTTTGTTGTCATCAAGGTTAGAACTTGTTCATCCTAAAAAAGGTTTGGCGTTTTATAAGTTTGAACATCTTAACTACTCTGATAATTTTAATGGCAACCGCCATAATGTGTTTGCTAATCTGCAACTTAATCAATTTAATATATTCTCTAATTCTAGTTTTTTAAATAATAATAGTAGTGCGTCAACATCAACTTTTGTACGCTCATTTAATAGAATAACCTATAATTTTAAGACGCAATGGGTGGGAACTAGAATTGCTGTAGAAGATAGTGAGCAACGTGAAAAGGAAACCGATTTATTGACGAATTTGAGTCAGCGTTTTAACTCCTATGAAGTGTTTACAGGGATCGGAGATAGTACAGGTGTTTTCGTAGAAATAGGTTACAAAAATCGTGTTAATGATAGTTTACGAGCTAATGAGATAAAGCGCGTAAATACGTCAAACACCTATTATTTGAAATCTCAGATTATTCAGAATAAAAATACCAATTTGGGTATTTATGCCAATTTTAGAAAATTAAAAAGTGAAGACGACACTATTGAAGATGAGAACTCGCTGAATTCTAGACTAAATTTTAATCAGAAACTATGGAATAATCTCGTGCTTTTAAATACTGTTTATGAAACGAACTCTGGAAGTTTGCCACAGCAAGACTTTACTTATGTTGAAGTAGAACCTGGTCAAGGAGCCTATACTTGGATTGATTATAATGATAATGGGATCCAGGAACTTAACGAATTTGAAGTGGCCCAGTTTGCAGATCAAGGTGAATATATTAGAGTACTATTACCAAATCAAGTTTTTGTAAGAACACATCAAAATAGGTTTAGTCAAACGTTGACTTTTAATCCACAACAGTGGTCTGTTTCCGAAGAAAAAGGTAAGAAATTCTGGTCTCATTTTTATAACCAGACGTCGTATTTAGTGGATAGAAAGAATAAGCGAGAAGGCGAGGAGTTTGATTTAAATCCGTTTTCTACGGATGAGGAGAATCAATTAGCTTTAAATAAAAGTATTCGTAATGTTTTGTTTTTTAATAGAGGTAAACAGAGCTATACTACCTCATACACCTATTTAGCAAATACAAACAGAACAACCTTGTCTATAGGTTTTCAAGAAAATAAAATTGAGAGCCATCAATTACAATTCAATCATAAGTTTTGGACTAATTGGCTCCTTAATTTACAATCTAGTTTTGAGAATAATGAGAGTCTAAGTGAGAATTTTGCTACTCGAAATTTTAACCTTGATGAAATAAGATTTCAACCTAAATTATCATATATTTTTAACGAAAATGCCCGTTTTGATTTGTTCTATCAATATACATCTAAAGATAATACGATTGGGGGCATGGAGCAACTAGTGCAAAATAACTATGGGTTGTCATTCACTTATAATAATGCAAATAAAGTAGCGTTAACTGGTGCTATTAATTTTTTTAAAAATGAATTTACTGGCAATGCGAATACACCTGTTGCTTATCAAATATTAGAAGGCTTACAAGCAGGAAATAATTTTACATGGAGTTTATTGGCCCAGAAGAAGTTAACCAAATTCTTGGATTTAAATTTTAATTACTTCGGAAGAAAAACAGAAACCAGTAAAACGATCCATACAGGAACTGTTCAGTTAAAAGCTTATTTTTAATTTGATATTCTCTATATTTTACACGCAACCTTTTTACTATAATTGCATCTTAAAACTGGAACAATTGTTGATACAATTGCGCTATTAACTTTTAACTAAACTATTTATGAAAAACACTATATTATTTACCGCTTGTGTATTTGTTTTTATGTCTGGAGCCTTTGCTCAAAATGACTCTATTCAAGATCCTTATAAAAAGGATAATGAAATTAAATTGAATGCAGTTTTTCTTATAGTAGGTGCTATTGATGTAAGCTTTGAGCGTAATTTGTCTGAAACATCATCTGCAGGGATTTCAGCCTTTGTTCCATTTGATGAGGACAATTTGGATACAGATCTTAATTTTTATGTATCACCTTACTATCGTATTTTCTTCGGAAAAAAGTACGCAGCAGGTTTTTTTATTGAGGGTTTCGGGATGGTATCCTCTTATGATGAAAGAACTTCTTTCTTCACAGGTAATGAGTTCGACCCAACATTAGTGACTACAGAAGAATCAATAACCAATGTTGCTCTGGGATTTGGTCTTGGAGGAAAATGGGTTACAAAAAGTGGAATTGTTTTTGAACTGAGTGCAGGTATTGGTCGAAACTTAATCAATAACAGTAATAATAGTGACTTTGATCTTGTTGGAAAGTTTGGTTTTAATTTAGGTTATCGATTTTAAATAAATCAAATGTTATATAAATAAAAACTCCCAAGCTATAACTTGGGAGTTTTTACATTTCAGAAGAAAAAAACAAATGAATTACATTCTTTTAAGCCAATGCTTAACATCAACTTCTTTTTTGATGATATCTTTTAAATCTTCAATCTTAACACGTTGTTGTTCCATGGTGTCACGATGACGAATCGTTACTGTGTTGTCTTCTAGAGTGTCGTGATCTACAGTAATACAAAATGGTGTACCGTTAGCATCTTGACGTCTATAGCGTCTTCCTACTGCATCTTTTTCATCATAAACAACATTGAAATCCCATTTTAAATCCTCAAGAATTTGCTTGGCGATTTCTGGAAGGCCATCTTTCTTAACCAACGGTAAAACAGCTGCTTTAATAGGCGCTAATACTGAAGGTAATTTTAAAACAGTTCTAACGCTTCCGTCTTCCAAGGTTTCATCTTCGAGCGCATTTGAGAATACAGCTAAGAACATACGATCCAAACCAATAGAAGTTTCTAGAACGTAAGGCGTATAACTTGCATTGTCTTCATGATCAAAATACTGTAATTTCTTACCTGAGAATTCTTGATGCTGTTTTAAATCAAAATCTGTACGAGAATGAATGCCTTCTAACTCTTTAAATCCAAATGGGAATTTGAATTCTATATCTGTGGCAGCATCAGCATAATGAGCTAATTTTTCATGATCGTGAAAACGATAATTATCTTGACCTAGGCCTAAAGACAAATGCCATTTCATTCTGTTTTCTTTCCAGTGTTCAAACCATTCGCCTTGAGTTCCTGGTTTGATAAAAAATTGCATTTCCATTTGTTCAAACTCACGCATTCTAAAAATAAACTGTCTTGCAACAATTTCGTTTCTAAATGCTTTTCCTGTTTGAGCAATTCCAAAGGGAATCTTCATACGTCCACTTTTTTGAACGTTCAAAAAGTTCACGAAAATACCTTGAGCAGTTTCTGGGCGCAAGTATAAATCCATTGCGCTTTCTGCGCTAGCACCTAATTTTGTTCCAAACATTAGGTTAAATTGCTTAACGTCTGTCCAATTTCTAGAACCTGTCATTGGGTCTGCAATCTCCAGCTCTTCAATCAAGGCTTTCACATCTGCCAAATCTTCTTTTTCTAAAGATTGACCTAGGCGTTTTAAAATCGCATTGATTTTTTCCTGGTATCCAACAACTCTTCCGTTGGTGCTTACAAACTCTTCTTTATTGAATGTGTCGCCAAAGCGCTTTTCAGCTTTTTTGACTTCTTTCTCTATTTTGTTTTCTATTTTAAGACAGTAGTCTTCGACTAAAACATCTGCGCGATAGCGTTTTTTAGAATCCTTATTATCAATTAAGGGATCACTAAAGGCGTCAACGTGACCAGAGGCTTTCCAAGTTGTTGGATGCATGAAAATCGCAGTATCAATACCGACTATGTTTTCATTCATTTGTACCATGGCTTTCCACCAGTAGTCACGAATGTTTTTCTTGAGTTCTACTCCATTTTGAGCATAATCATATACTGCGCTTAATCCATCGTAGATTTCACTACTTTGAAATACGTAACCATACTCCTTTGCGTGAGAGATTACTTTTTTAAATTGATCTTCGTTTGCCATAGTGCAAAAATAAAAAACCGCTCCAATTAATGGCGCGGTTTTTAATAAATTATATAAGGTTAATTATAAAATAATTATTAATTCAATTTTACTTGTGTGCTTCCTAGCTTTCTATCTTTATGAAAAACAGAGATATAATAATTTCCTTTTTCTAAAGGGTGGTCATTTACATCTGCATCTACATCAATGCAAACTTCAACAACATTATTATTGTAAGTCACAATTTCTTTAGCACTATATATTAAGGTCGACTCACCAAAAGCAACAGACCCTTTGTCTGCGACTACGTTGTTTTTAGGATTTACAATTTGTATGTAGAGTTCTTTAGCTCCAGCATTTGTTAACGAATTTTCAGCAATGATAAAGCAAACTTCTATACTTTGAACACGCTTAGCTTTAGTACTTGATCTTTTAGTTCCAAGAGATTTTTTATACCCTTGAGCTTTAAATGAATTAGCAGTAAGCAATGCGCCTTTTTCTATACTTTCGTTTAAGTTTTTATTTTTTCTAATTAAAGATGAATTTTCAAGTTGTTTTTTTCTTAACTGATTTTGTGCCAGTAGTTTTTGTTCTTCTAAATCTTGATTTACTACATCTAAAGAGTCTATAGTCTTAAATAAAACCTTATTTTTAAATTTTATATTGAAAAGTTGTTGTCTGAATTTTGCAAGTACAGAAAGATCACTACGCACCATTCTAAGAGAATCCAAAGTTAATTTGGTCGCTAGTTTAGCGTCTTCTAATTTGGAAGATATCAGATCATTGGAGATTGAAACATCATCATAGTGCATTATCATTTGAGATAATTCACTTTCAACTAGTTTTTTTTCTTGTTCTAAAAATTGCTGATGCGCTGCAATGGATTTGAAACTTGTAAAACTGTAAACAGTTAAAACTGCAACTGCAATAATTAAAGAACCAATAATTAATCTGTAGTTAAAAAATTGAGGGTTAACTATCATTATTAATTTTGTTAATTAATCTAGCGAAACTAAAGAATATGTTTTCAATAATTAATTTTATTCGTTGAAAATGATAAAAAACTTGTTAAACTTGTTTTTTCCGGAAGTTTGTCGAGCTTGCAGTAATCATTTGTCTGATAATGAACTACAAATTTGTACCAATTGCAGACATGATTTACCTCTAACGAATTTTCATGACGATCATGATAACGCAGTTCACAAAATGCTTTATGGCAGAGTGAAATTAGAACAAGCTACCGCTTTACTTCATTTTTCTAAAAAAGGGATTGTTCAACAACTCATGCATAATCTTAAATATCGTGGACATGAAGAAATTGGTCAGCTTTTAGGAGAGTGGCTGGGAGGGGAGCTGAAGATGCTTGATGCCTACTCAAGTATTGATGTGGTTATTCCTGTTCCTTTACATAAAGCGAAACTTAAATCTAGAGGTTTTAATCAAGTAGATAAATTTGGTATTGCGATAGCGAAAGCTTTAAATGCAGATTTCAATCCATCCGTATTAATAAAGACTACAAATACTAAAACACAAGTATTTAAAGATAGACTGAAACGAATTTCTAATGATCATACCAATTTTAAAATTGTAAATGGAGATCGTGTAAAAAACAAACACATACTTATAGTGGATGATATCATTACTACAGGAGCTACTATAGAAGATTGTGCAAATAGATTATTAGAAATAAATGGGATTAGATTAAGTCTAGCGACGATGTCAATCACAGATTAAAACGATATACCTAATTTGATTTTGAAATATTGGATGTAAAATCTGAATTAGTTTTTACTCATATTTCGGCTTCGCTCCGCATAACGTATTTGAGTATAAAAGAAAAGTATAGTCATAGTTGCGGTCCTGTTTGATGCCGAAGTATGAGCAGAAAAGAAACATGATTGTTTACTATAGTTTGAGGTTAAATTGGTATTAAATAGTTTTGAGGATACATAGGTTTATTGTTAATTTGTTGAAATTTGAAGCACGCATGCGTAAAAACGTTTTACAAAGTTTAGTTATACTCATAATTATTTTGCTAGTGATTAGCTGTGCCAATAGAGGAACTCCATCTGGAGGGCCAAAAGACGAAGTAGCACCTGTCATCATAAAATCGTCTCCAGAGAATATGACTATTAACTTTAAAGGCAAGGAGATTACAATTTACTTTGATGAATACGTTAAAATCAAAAATCTTCAAAAGCAGCTTATTATTTCACCACCAATGGATCCGGAGCCAACTCTAACGCCTTTAGGTACTCCAAGTAAATATATTACCATTACAATAAATGATACCTTAGACTATAACACAACCTATGCTTTTAATTTTGGACAAAGTATCGTAGATAACAATGAAGAAAATCCTTATGACTATTACAGATATGTGTTTTCTACAGGGTCCTATATTGACTCATTATCTGTAAAAGGACAAATCTTAGATGCCAAAAACAGAAGCCCAGAGTCATTTGTTTCTGTTATGTTATATGAGAAAGATTCTACGTATACAGATTCTGTAGTTTATAATCAAAAGCCAAAATATATTACTAATACCTTAGATAGTCTCACTACATTCAGTATTGATAATATCAAACCAGGTACTTATAAATTAGTGGCTTTAAAGGACGATAATGGGAACTTCACATTTCAGCAAGACAAGGATAAAATAGGATTTCATGAAGGTTTCATTACTGTACCAACCGATGAGAATTATACCATAAAGTTATTTAAAGAAGCGGTAAATTTTGATGCTAAAAGAGCACGTCAAGTTGCTGGTCAAAAAATAGCTTTTGGGTTTGAAGGGGATTATAAAACAATGGAAATTGAATTGTTAGCTGATAGGCCAGAGGGCTTTGAAACGCGAGTAACAAAAGATCCAAGTGCAGACACCTTGTATTATTGGTATAAACCTAAAATTGAATTAGATTCTACCCAATTTGTAGTTAGAAATAAGACGTTTATAGATACGTTAAAGTATAGATTTAGAACCATAGATAAAGATTCTTTAACCATAAAAATGTTGTCTTCTGGGACTTTAGGATTTAGTGACGATGTAAAAATAACTGGAAGTATCCCTTTTGTAAAATTGGACGAAAAACAGATTAAAATTTTAGATAAAGATTCACTCAATGTGCCTTTTGAGACCACTTATGATTCTTTATACAATGTCTATAGTTTGCAATTTGAAAAGCAAGAATCACAAAAATATGCTATAAAAATGTTGCCAGGAGCTTTGGAGGATTTCTTCGGAAATGTAAATGACACGCTCATTTATAGTGCAAGTACAAAGTTGTATTCTGACTATTCTAATGTAAGAGTAACGCTTCGAAATATGAAATATCCAGCTATTGTTCAACTAGTGACTGATAAAGGGGATGTGAAATACGAGCAGTTTTCTGGGCAAGAACGCTTATTCGATTTTAGGAACCTCACGCCAGGAGATTACTATTTACGAGTTATTTTTGATGCCAATGGAAATCAAAAACGGGATTCTGGAAACTATCTTAAACAATTACAAGCTGAGCGTATTAGTTACTATCCAGATCTTATTGAAGCCAGAGCCAATTGGGATCCAATTCATGAATTTATACTTTTAGACTAAACAAATCTCTATCATTTAAAAAGCCTAGCTTCTCTCTATATTTTGAAATATGTGCTTTTTTTAAAATCACAATTTCAATGGCTTCTTTGTCCAATGGAATTGTATCTATACGTTTGCCAAGAACATCATGAGCTCTGGAATTTCCAGAATATTCAAACCCATTTGCATCAAGTCCAACGCGATTAACACCAATACAATAACTCATGTTTTCTATCGCACGTGCTTGTAGCAAAGTGTCCCAAGCAGCAACTCGAATTTTAGGCCAATTCGCGACATAAAGCAAGACATCATAATTGGTTGTATTTCTGGCCCAAACAGGAAAACGTAAATCATAGCATACCAAAGGACAAATTTTCCAGCCCAAATAATTAACTGTTAATATATCTGATCCAGCTTTGTAAGCCTTATGCTCACCTGCTAAAGTAAAGGTGTGTTTCTTGTCATAATATTCAATTTTCCCATCAGGAAAAACAAATAGAAGTCTGTTGTAATAATTGTCATTTTCTTGGATGACTATACTGCCAGTAATCGCAATTTTTTTAAGTCTCACTAATTTTTGCATCCAGGAGATTGTATCCCCTGTCATGGTTTCTGAAACTTGACTTGGGTGCATTGTAAATCCCGATGTAAACATTTCAGGAAGTACAATTAAATCAATAGTTTCTGCAATAGCACTAATTTTATTAGTGAAATTTATTCTGTTTTGCTCTGGGTTTTCCCAGACGAGATTGGATTGTATTAAGGCAATTTTTAGTTCGCTTTGCATGAATAGTTAGTTTACTCAATGAAATTACAAATTTCAATACAACTGAGCATTGCATTAAAATTAAAAATTCTTTTTCGATTTATAAAATTAAAATTAAAATAGAATTTATAAGTAGAGTTAAGCAGTATTCTATAATTTGAATTTAGCCTTTTCATTTTTTTTGAGTCATTTACGATCAGTATTAGGCGATAATTTTCTTTTGCCTTTTTTTTTGAGCATCACTTAATCTCTCATTGGTTTTCTCAAAGTCCTCTTGAGCTTTCACAGCTTCTTTCTCCGCTTTTTCTTGTAACTCTATTTTTTTATTGATTAAACGAACAGATTCTAAAAGCGACTCTGTTTCTTCAAAACTTAAGGTCTCTGTTATGTCTTTTTAAACTCGTTGAGCATGAATTTTTACACTCAAACTAACAGTAAAAGAGTGATCATATATTTCAGGTGTTTGCATTTTGTTTGTTCTGTTTATAAGACACAAAAACATCAGGAAAGTCATTCAAATAGAGTTCAATATTTGTGCTGCAGATTTAAGCGTTTCAGTCGTTTTCGCAAAACAAAAGCGTAATACTTTGTCATCTCGCTGTTGATCATTAAAAACGGACAATGGGATAGAAGCAAGTCCTTTCTCAATGGTAAGACGTTTTGCGAAATCAGTATCTTTTTCCGAAGTAATCTCAGAAAAATCTAAGACCTGAAAATACGTTCCTTTTGATGGTGTGAATTTAAATCTAGAACCTTTAATGAGCTCTAAAAATGTATCCCGTTTTTTTTGATAAAAGTCAGATAAATCTAGATAATTATTGGGTTGAGTTAAATAATCTGCTAATCCTTTTTGTGTTGGATGATGTACAGAGAATACATTAAATTGGTGCACATTTCTAAAGGCTTCCATTAGTTCTTTTGGTGCGCAACAATAACCCACTTTCCAACCAGTATTATGAAATGTTTTTCCAAAAGAGGCTGTGATGAAACTACGTTTTTTTAACTGCGGAAAAATGCAAGCGCTTTGATGTTGCTCGCCATCAAATATGATGTGCTCGTATACTTCATCACTTAATATAATGATGTCTGAATGGTTTGTTAACTCTTGTAGTTTTAGTAGATCTGTGTTACTCATAACAGTTCCGCTAGGATTGTGAGGCGTATTAATAATAATCATTTTGGTATTATGATTAATCGATTTCTCGACGAGAATCCAGTCTATTTTATAGTTTGGTGCTTGAAGTCCTATTGCAATTGGTTTTCCTCCATTTAGTGTGATTGCGGGTTCATAGCAATCATAAGCAGGTTTAAAAATAATGACTTCATCATTTGGTTTTATAAAAGTAGAAATGATTGTAAATATAGCCTGCGTTGCACCTGCTGTGACTGTTATTTCAGTTTCAGGATGGTAAGAGCTGTTGTATAATAATTCAAATTTTGTGGCAATAGCTTTGCGTAATTCTAGATTGCCAGCCATTGGAGCATATTGATTATATCCTGTGTTCATGGCTTTAGAAACCGCATCAATGAGTTTTTGATCACTTTTAAAATTGGGGAACCCTTGTGATAAATTGATTGCATTGTGCTTGTTTGCCAATGCGCTCATGACTGAGAATATTGACGTTTCTTTAGTAGTTAGTTTTGAAGTGAATTGCATAGTGTAAATATACAAATACCATTAAAAAGGAGGTAAGCAATTGGGAATTCAAAATAGGTTTGAATATTATGTTTTAGAGAATTGATTATAAGTATTTTTTTATCTTTACCTACACTCAAAAAAATGTAATATGCGCTTCTTAAAAATTTGTTTCTTTTTTATTTCTTTTCAACTATCTGCACAACAAGGTGGTATGTGGATTCCTTCGCTTTTAGAAGGTATGAACGAAACTGAAATGCAAAGCCTTGGTAGTAAATTAACTGCTAAAGATATTTATGATGTCAATAATTCTAGTCTTAAAGATGCTATTGGACATTTTAATGGAGGTTGCACAACAGAAGTGATTTCTCCAAAAGGATTGATATTGACGAATCATCATTGTGGTTTTAGTCAAATTCAATCACACTCCTCTTTAGAAAATGATTATCTAAAAGATGGATTTTGGGCCATGTCCTTAGAAGAAGAATTACCAAACGAAGGATTGTATGTTGAATTTATAGTGAGTATTCACGATGTTTCAGACCAAGTTTTAGCAGGTTTAGATGATTCAATGACCGAAACCGATAAGCAATCTCAAATTTCCAAAAATGGTAACGGCGTTTTAAAGGATTGGTCAAAAGAAGCCTGGCAAGATGTGAAGTTGAAATCTTTTTATAAAGGCAATCAATATTTTCTTTTTGTGACTGAGCGTTTTGAAGATATTCGTTTAGTGGGTGCGCCTCCAACAAGTATTGGGAAGTTTGGTAGTGATACAGATAATTGGGTGTTTCCTAGACATACAGGTGATTTTTCTTTATTCAGGATTTATGCAGATGCCAATAATCGTCCGGCGAAATACAGTGAAGACAATACACCATACAAGCCAAAACACTTTCTACCTATTTCATTAGACGGTATCGAAGAAGGTGATTTTACCCTTGTTTTTGGTTTTCCAGGAACTACAGACGAATATTTACCAGCAGTGGCTATTGAACACATTACTACAGAATATAATCCAACTAATATCGCCATTCGTGAAGCTGCGTTGAAAGTCATCGATGCAAAAATGAAGACCAGTGATGATGTTCGCATTAAATACGCTTCAAAACAAGCTAGAATTGCAAATGCTTGGAAAAAATGGATAGGTGAAAATTTAGGAATCAAAAAAAGTAATGCAGTAGAAAAACGTCGTGAATTTGAAGCGACATTTACCAAAGCACTCAAAGAAAAGGGTATGGAAGATGCCTACGGAAATATTCTACCAGAATTTGATCGCTTATATAAAGACTTTTCGGCTATAAATATCAAGCGCAGAAACTTTATTGAGGTCTTTTTTATTACTAATGAGCTCATGAATATGACCATACGAGCTTATCAAATGGAAGCTATGATAGCAGAAATAGTAAAAAAGGATGCTATGAGTGACGACGAAAAAGCCAAAGCCATAGCTAAAACTATTGAAGCTATGAGAAATCGCTTAAAAGGCATTCATAAAAATTACGACGTGACTGTAGATCAGGGTGTTTTTGAGGCTGTTATGCCATTTTATAATAAAAATGTTGATGCTAGTATTTATAAAACATCTGCTTTTACAAATTTGGATAATACCTTAAAATTATTGGACGGAACCCCAAAAGAGGTCATCAAAAAATTAAACAAAGATGCTGCATACAGCTATGCTAAACCTATGATTGAAGAGTTTTATAGTGAGATTAACTCAGAGTTTCAACAAAAAAACGAACCAATCACAGCGTTGCAAACCACTTACATGACAGCGTTGATGAAGGTGTTGCCGGAGGAGCGCTATTTTCCTGACGCTAACAGCACACTTCGTGTAACGTATGGTCAAGTTCGCGGATACTCACCAAGAGATGCGGTGTATTATAACCCTGTAAGTTATTTAGATGGTGTTATAGAAAAACATGTACCGGGCGATTATGAATTTGATGTGCCTCAAAAATTAATCGATTTATATGAGGCTAAAGATTATGGTCAATATGCTGATGCCAACGGAAAAGTACCAGTGTGCTTTTTAGGAACAAATCATACTACTGGAGGAAACTCTGGAAGTCCAGCGATAGATGCTGAAGGCAATTTAACGGGTTTAAATTTTGATCGCGTTTGGGAAGGTACCATGAGCGACATGAATTATGATCCTGAAATTTGCAGAAATATAATGGTTGATGTCCGTTATGTACTCTTTATTGTTGATAAATATGCTGGAGCAAAACATTTGATTGAGGAGATGAAGTTGGTACATCCTAAAAGGTAGAAGACTTTAGACATTACTACAAAAAAGTCGCTCTGAATTCGGAGTGGCATTTTTCGTAAACTAATTTACTTAGTCATAATATCTTTAATAATCTTCACATGATGATTTGTATGCATTGACAAAAATTTATAAATTCTTGGTGTATTCACATTTCCGAATAAAGGATGTTTGAAATAAGCGTTCTTTTCTAAAGTGGCTATGGTATCAATATTAGCCTTAGCTAACTCAACTTGAGATATTACATCCTCTTTTGAAATAACGTCAGGTGGTCTTACGTGTTTTGGTGCTTTTGCTTTACCTCTAGGAAAAAAACCAAGTGTAAAAAACACCTTGCCTAAAAAACTGAAATCATTTTTATAGGTGTTAGGGTCTGATGATTGTAATGCTAAACTCACATTATTTATCACTTTAAGACTGTGGTCTATATGCCAAGCGATATCACTTTTAGATATTTTGGAGTTAGAAACACTGTTGTTTTTTATGTGCTCTTCTAAGCTTGTAAGTGCAAGATGTAGTTTTTCTAAACTCATAATTATTATTTGTGTGAAGTTAATAACTTTTTGTACTAAAAAAAGAAAACCCAAATTCTCTATTGAGAATTTGGGTTTTAAAATTTATTATTGAGATTCTTCGCTTATGCTCTGAATGACAATTAGTATCTGTAATGCTCAGGCTTATATGGCCCTTCAACTTTAACACCAATATAATCTGCTTGGTAATCTGCTAATTCTGTAAGCTCAACACCAATTTTTTCTAAGTGTAATTTAGCTACTTTTTCATCTAAATACTTAGGTAACATATATACATCATTTTTATATGCTGCACTATTTTTCCAAAGTTCAATTTGAGCTAAAGTTTGGTTAGTAAATGAGTTACTCATTACAAAACTAGGGTGACCAGTTGCACAACCTAAGTTTACTAAACGACCTTCAGCTAAAAGAATAATATCTTTTCCATCAATCGTGTATTTATCTACTTGTGGCTTGATTGTGTCTTTAGTATGACCATGATTATCATTTAACCAACCTACTTGTATTTCGTTATCAAAGTGACCAATGTTAGCTACGATAACTTTATCTTTCATTGCTTCAAAATGCTCAGCACGCACGATGTCTTTATTTCCTGTCGTTGTGATAACGATATCAGAATTTCCTACAACTGTTTCTAATTTTTTAACTTCAAAACCATCCATTGCCGCTTGTAAAGCACAAATTGGGTCAATTTCAGTAACCGTTACAATACTACCAGCACCTTTGAAAGAAGCAGCAGTACCTTTACCAACATCACCATAACCACAAACCGTTACACGTTTTCCTGCAAGCATAGTATCTGTTGCACGACGAATCGCATCTACAGCACTTTCTTTACAACCGTATTTGTTATCAAACTTTGATTTTGTTACAGAATCATTTACGTTGATCGCTGGCATTGTTAATGTTCCATTTTTTACACGTTCGTATAAACGGTGAACACCAGTTGTTGTTTCTTCAGATAGTCCTTTAATCCCAGCTGATAATTCTGGGTATCTGTCTAAAACCATATTTGTTAAGTCACCACCATCATCTAAAATCATGTTTAATGGTTGACGATCTTCTCCAAAGAATAAGGTTTGTTCTATACACCAATCAAATTCTTCTTCTGTCATGTCTTTCCAAGCATACACAGCAGTTCCTGCAGCAGCAATTGCAGCAGCAGCTTGATCTTGTGTAGAGAAAATGTTACATGAACTCCAAGTTACTTCTGCGCCTAAAGCTTGTAGTGTTTCTATTAAAACAGCTGTTTGAATTGTCATGTGTAAACATCCAGCAATACGAGCGCCTTTTAATGGTTGCTCATTGTGGTATTCTTCACGAAGACTCATTAAACCTGGCATTTCTGCTTCAGCTAAATCCATTTCTTTTCTTCCCCAAGCAGCAAGAGATATATCTTTTACTTTGTTAGGCACGTAAGTCGTTGTTTTATTCATGTGTTTGTTTTTTCTTAATTTTAATATGTTCTGCCTTTGGCTTTAGAGTTTAAAATTGGTTAAATTCGCTTGTCTAAAAAATACAATTTCCCTAAGGCGCTGCGAAGATAATCATTAAGTTTTAAATAATTAAATGCCACTTTATAAAACTATTCAACCAAACTCACAAACTACTGTTAAAATCTGGAAGATTACAGAGTCTTATAGCACTTTGTTTGAGCCTTTAGATTTAAAAGGGGACAGCTTAGAGCGCGTGTTGGGAATGAAAAGCGAGTTGCATCAACGCGGATTTCTTAGCGTACGTCATCTTCTTAGAGAATTTGGATATACAGATCAAGATTTATTTTATGATGAGAATGGGAAACCACATTTAAAAGACGGAATGTATATTTCTATTACACATTCCTTTACCTTTTCTGGGGTTATTATTAGTACTTCGAAAATTGGTATAGACATAGAAAAGCAACGTCCAAAAATTGCTATTATCGACAAAAAATTTGTGGGTTATGAGTTTAACTATGTTTCTGAGGATGATACAGACTACATTAAAAAATTGACTGTTATTTGGGGGATTAAAGAATCGCTCTATAAATTATTTGCAACTCCAGGCATGTTATTTAGAGAACATTTCTTGGTGATTCCGTTTATGTTAGAAGATGGAGAAACTGTTGCATGGATAGATTATGAAGATAAAAAATATAGATATAATACGCATTTTTTAGAATTTGAAGGATTCTCTTGTGCTTTTGTGACCACTTAAATGAAAGCGATTTACAACGACATATTACGTTCAATTTTCGAAGAGAAAAAAAGCTTAGCAGTTTTAATAGACCCAGATAAAATGAGCATTGAAATGGCTTCAGGTTTTATTAATAAAGTGAATCAATCTATAGCGACGCATCTCTTTGTCGGTGGAAGTACTGTTAATGATAATGCTACAGATATGTTAGTCGCTGAAATAAAAATACATACTAAATTGCCTGTCGTTCTATTTCCTGGTGATGTCTCACAAATCACCAATCATGCAGATGCCATTTTGTTTTTATCATTGATTTCTGGTGATAATCCTGAGTATCTTATTGGGAAACATGTAAGGGCGGTTTCAAAATTGAGAGACTCTAATTTGGAAGTAATGTCAACAGGGTATCTATTGATTGAAAACGGAAAGCAAACATCTGTAGAAAAAGTGACGCAAACAAAGCCTTTGTCTAGGAACAATACTCAAAAAATAGTTGATACAGCAAAAGCAGGTGAGCTCCTAGGAATGCAGCTCATTTATCTCGAAGCTGGAAGTGGAGCGCTGCAACCTGTGCCCTTAGAAGTCATTAGTTTTGTAAAGCAAGAACTTAGTATACCTTTGATTGTTGGAGGCGGAATTAGAACCAAGCAACAATTGGAAGCTGCATACAATTTTGGTGCTGATCTGGTTGTTATAGGAACCGCTTTTGAGGATGATGAAGCTTTTTTCGATGAATTAAAAAAATAATAATGAACATATCAGTAGAACTCACACTAACACCTTTGCAAGACGATTACGAACCTGCAATAATTCAATTTATTAAAAAGCTGAGAGCATCTAATTTAAAAGTGCTTGAAAACCCTTTGAGCACTCAGGTTTACGGTGATTACGACGAGGTCATGAGAATGTTAACTGTTGAAGTTAAAGACGCTTTTGAGTTGATTGAAAGTGGTTTGTTACACATGAAAATAGTAAAATCTGATCGCTACGACTATGAACCACATTTTTGAGTTTTTTTTTGGTCAATACTACGACTATGCAACAACTGATATTATATTAGAAATTACTGCTGTGATTTTTGGATTCCTCTCCGTTTGGTTTTCTAAGCAAAATAAAATTTGGGTATTTCCAACAGGTATGATCAGCACTGCTATATTTGTATATTTACTTGTTAAGTGGGAACTGCTTGGTGATATGATGATCAATGCTTATTATTTTATAATGAGTGTTTATGGCTGGTATATTTGGACAAGAAAAGTTGACGGTTCTCATGTGACACCTATTTCTAGAATGACTCTAAAAGAAAAGCAAATAAGTGTGTTCATTTTTATTGCAACTTTGTTTTTTGTTTTGGCAGTCTATCAACTATTTGATAAATGGACGAGTTGGGTTGCATATGCAGATACGATTACAACAGCAATATTCTTTGTTGGTATGTGGCTAATGGCTAGACGGAAATTAGAAAATTGGATTTTCTGGATTATTGGTAATATTATTTCTGTTCCATTATATTTTTACAAAGGATTTACTTTTACTAGCTTTCAATATTTAGGATTTACATTTATCGCCATATTTGGCTATATAGCATGGAAGAAAAACTTAAACAAATCACAGACGCTAACCCAAACTGTATAAAAGTTGTTTTTTACGGTCCAGAATCTACAGGTAAGTCTTCCCTTGTCAAAGAATTGGCTAGTTGTTACGATACAGTTTATGTAGAAGAGTTTTCTAGAATTTATGCGGAAGCTAAAGCACAAAACAATCTACAGTTAACCAAGGAGGATGTGTTGCCGATGGCTATCGGGCAAATCACTGCGGAAAATGAGCAATACAAAATTGCTAATAAATTATTAATTTGTGATACAGATTTGTTAGAAACAAAAGTGTATTCTGAGTATTATTATAGGGGGTTCTGTCCAGAACTAGTAAAAAAATATGCGCATGAAAATACTTACGATTTGTATTTTTTGACTTATATTGACACTGTTTGGGAGCCTGATGGTATTCGTGATCAACCAAATAATAGGCAACAATTATTTAATCATTTTGAACAAGCTTTGATAGAGTCTAACAAGCCTTATGTTTTGGTAAAAGGTAGTTTTGAGGAACGATTAATTATTTGCAAAGCCCAAATTGAAAACCTGTTAAAATAAGGATATTGAAATTTTCAAAAAAAGACATACAACAATTAGAAAACAAGGGGTTAACTAGAAAAGGCGTTGAGCAACAAATTGCGCTTTTTGAAAATGGACTTCCATTTGCTAATCTAGTTTCTGAGGCGATAATAGACAACGGAATAATAAAACTATCAAAAGATAAAATAGATACTTATATTTCAAAATTTGATGATAAAAAGAATAAGATTTCCATCTTAAAATTTGTTCCAGCATCGGGCGCTGCAACAAGAATGTTTAAGTTTTTATTCACTTTTTTAGATGACTATACTCTTGAAAAGGGAAGTATAAACTCTTATATCAATAAAACGAATAATAAAGACTTGTCTCTCTTTTTTATAGGTATTGAAAAGTTTCCATTTTATCAAATTGTTTTGGATAGATTAGAGCAAACCTATACCGATTTCGATAACATGTCTGTCAATGAGCAAGGGTTAAAGTTTGTGCAAATGATGTTGGATAAAGATAAATTGGACTTTGGGAATTCACCTAAAGGATTGCTGCCTTTTCATGAATATAAAAATCAAGTAATTTCGACTGCTTTTGAGGAGCATTTATTTGAGTCGGCTTTATATTCTTCAAGTGAGAAATCTGCCAAATTACATTTTACAGTTTCAGAGAAGCATGAAGATAAATTTGATGAAGAGTTTAAGAGGTTTGAAGAGAAAGTGGAAGGCGTTACAGGTTTGAAGTTTGACATCTCCTTTTCATATCAAAAAGAATCTACAGATACAATCGCAGTAACAGCGAAAAATAAACCCTTTAGAGAAGAGGATAAGACATTGCATTTTAGGCCCTCTGGTCACGGTGCATTGATAGAAAATCTAAATGATTTAGATGCAGATATTATTTTTATAAAAAATATAGATAATGTTGTCACCTATAAATACAAAGACGAAGTTGCTAAATACAAAAAAGTATTAGCAGGTATTTTATTAGAAGTCCAAGAGCAAGCTTTTAGTTATCTTCATGTACTCGAAAATAGCCAGCCTTCGGAAGGGAAATTAATCGAGATTGGTGAGTTTTTAATCAATAGAATGAATGTTAAAATAAGTTCTGAATTTGAAAAATATTCTCTTAAATATCAAATTGAATACTTAGCTGAAAAGTTAAATCGTCCAATTCGCGTCTGCGGAATGGTTAAAAACGAAGGTGAACCCGGAGGTGGTCCATTTTGGATCAAGGATGAAAGTGGATATATTTCGCTTCAAATTGTAGAATCTGCACAAATAAACAAAAAGAGGAGACGTCAAAAGGATATTCTCAAAGATGCAACTCATTTTAATCCGGTAGATTTAGTCTGTGGGATCAAAAATCATAAAGGAGAAAAGTATAACCTTAAAAAATTCATAGATTATAAAGCAGCCTTTATAACTATGAAAACAAAAACAGGAAAAGATATAAAAGCATTGGAGCTTCCTGGGTTATGGAATGGTAGTATGGCAAACTGGAATACGATTTTTGTAGAGGTTCCTTTAATTACTTTTAACCCTGTGAAAACAGTCAATGATTTACTCAAAGCACCACATCAAATTAAATAGTATGATTGATGCCAACGCCATCTTAAGTGAATTGAGGTTCAAATTTATAAGGAGCTCTGGCGCTGGAGGTCAGCACGTCAATAAAACATCATCTAAAGTAGAGTTAACTTTTGATTTAGAGAACTCACAATTTTTATCGGTTGATCAAAAGCAACTCATTAAAACCAATCTTAGAACAAGGCTGACAAAAGAAGATGTATTAATTTTACAATGTGGAGAGAGTAGGAGTCAGCATAAAAATAAAGATATAATTATTAAACGTTTTTTAGATTTGATTAGTGAGGGTTTAATTGAAGAAAAAGATCGTATTCTAACTAAAATACCAAGGGCAGTAGTTAGAAAACGATTAACTAATAAGCGTAAAACTTCGGAGAAAAAATCAAAGCGCAAGCCGCCAGAAATAGATTAAAGAGTAGTTATACGATACCTAAATTAGTGTCTTATTTACAGCATCGTAATATTGCGATTAGGTATGTTTTTGTTTCCGAAAAATAAATCCGAAAAATATAATTCAAGTATCAGAAATCTGTTTTATCTTTGCAACGTTCTCAAAAAAGGGGTGCCTATAATCGGCTGAGATCATACCCATTGAACCTAGAACAGGTAATGCTGTTTAGGAAGCGAACGTTAATAAAATGTCCTGAGGACATTTTAGTGAGTGCAAAAAATGCTTGTAGCATTTCCTTATTCATTAAAATATTAATGCTCAAATTTTTACTAATTATTAACCATAAAGAATAATGACCTCTTTTTATTCGATTATAATTTATAGTCGTAATGAAAAACTATTTTCTTTTTTTAGCACTTTTAGTGTTAACGTCCAGTGCTTTTGCACAAGACAATCAAACAAAACAGGATTCTACTAAAACAGAAAAGCTAGACGAAGTCTTAGTCAAAGCAGTTAGGGTAGAAGCTACATCGCCAATCACGCACACAAACATCACCAAAAAAGAATTGGCAAAACGCAATTTAGGGCAAGATATTCCTGTCTTGTTAAATTTTTTACCTTCGGTTGTGACCACCACAGATGCTGGTGCAGGAGTGGGATACACAGGGATTCGAGTTCGTGGTATTAATGCACAATCTACAAATGTAACCATCAACGGGATTCCCTATAATGATGCTGAATCGATGGGTACATTTTGGGTGAACTTAGGCGATTTTGCATCGTCTGTAGAAAGTTTACAGTTGCAAAGAGGTGTTGGGACATCGACCAATGGAGCTGGAGCTTTTGGGGCAAGTATTAATGTTTTAACAGATGCTGTTTCAAAAGAGGCTTCTGGTGAAATCTCTAATTCTTTTGGGAGTTTTAATACTAGAAAACACACGATCAAATTCAGTACAGGATTGCTAAATGATCATATTGAAATTGCTGGTCGTTTATCAAATATCTCTTCAGATGGCTATATTGATCGCGCAAGAACAGATTTGAAATCTTATTTCTTACAAGGATCATACATTGATGATAACACATTAATAAAAGCAATAGCTTTTGGAGGTAAAGAAGTGACATATCAAGCTTGGAACGGTATTGATTCTGATCAATTAATTGAAGACAGAACCTTTAACCCATCAGGTATGTATACAGATGCAGATGGTAATACTCGTTTCTATGATAATGAGGTTGATAACTTCAATCAAGACCATTATCAATTACACTGGAACCAACGTTATAATAACAGGTGGTCAACCAATATTGGTTTAAATTATACCTACGGAAGAGGTTACTTTGAGCAATATAAAGAAGATGAGGATTTTGCAGAATATGATTTGTCACCAATCATAATTGGTGGCGAAACAGTAAGTACTACCGATTTAATTAGACGTCGATGGTTAGATAATGATTTTTACGTGCTTAATGCAAGTGCGAATTACAAGAACAATGAGATTGATATGATTTTCGGGACATCATATAGTTTTTATGATGGTGATCACTTTGGAGAAATTATTTGGTCTGAGTTTGCTAGCGATAGCGAGATTAGAGATCGTTATTATGAAGGTAATGGTAAAAAAACGGACTTGAGTTTCTTTACAAAAGCGACGTATCGACTTAATGATAAAGTGAGTTTATATGGGGATTTACAATTTAGGACAGTAGACTATAAAACGTCTGGTTTGACCTCAGATAGAGTGCCTTTTAATGTGGATGAAACTTTTAATTTCTTTAATCCAAAGGCAGGTATCACCTATACCTTAAATACAGATAATAACTTGTATTTCTCTTATGCAAGAGCAAATAGAGAGCCAAATAGAAGCGATTTTGAAAACAATCCAGATGTCAAACCAGAGCAACTTAATGATTTTGAATTAGGTTGGAGGCATAACACTCCAAAATTCAGGCTGAATGTTAATGGCTATTACATGTTATATAATGAGCAATTAGTATTGACAGGTCAAATAGACAACACTGGAGATCCAATTAGAGCAAATAATGGAGATAGTTACCGTTTAGGTTTAGAAGTGGACGCAGCAATTGCATTATCAGATAAATTTTCTTTGCAGCCCAATTTCACAATCAGTTCTAATAAAAATAGAGAGACATTCCAATCTGTTAACGGAGTTGTTGAAGATTTAGGGAAAACAGATATTTCTTTTTCTCCAGAGTTCATTGCAGCTAATGCTTTTGTGTTTCAGCCAAAAGAAGGGTTTCAAATGTCGTTATTAAGCAAATTTGTAGGTGAGCAATTTATGGGGAATACAGAAAATCTAGATTCAAAATTAGCGAGTTACTTTGTCAACGATTTTAATGTGACGTATGAATGGAAGCCAAAATCTATTTTTGAATCGGTTGTGTTTTCAGGATTAGTGAATAATATTTTAAATGAAAAATATGTATCTAATGGCTATTTTGGATCATTTGATTTTTCTGATGATACTAGTCCAACAGGAACAACGACAGGTTTCTTTGCAGGTTTTTATCCGCAAGCGACGACTAATTTTTTATTGGGTGTGACGTTATTGTTTTAACTATTTCCAGTTCAAACAGGAACTATATATGACCTACTTGTTAGTATTAGAGTTTTAAAATTTCCGAATAAAAAATAGAGTAAAAGAAAACTCCCAATCAATTGATATGGGAGTTTTTTATAGGTTACATTTCCGAAGAAACTCTAATTATTAACTACAATATTAGCACCCGAAACGGTGACACGATACTCTTTAAGTCCACATGGCAATTGAACACCAAGTGCTTGACCCGTAAATAGATTGTATTTATTTTCATCTACACATCCACAAGTCACCTCTACACCATCACGTTGCAAAAGCGAGCAACTACTCTGCACATGATTAGGATCTGCAGCATCCCAAGCTCTGTAATTATCATTTCCAACATTAGTTACGTAAATACCTGCATTGCCTTGATTAGCAATGTAAACGGTATTACTTGTAAACATGAGTTGGCTGTATTCCGGTAGATTTAGATTGATGGTCGCATTTACCCCAACATTAATTAAAAAATTACAGTTGTTTATGGTATCATCATCTTTACAATTGCTTAAAAATAAGACTAATAAAATGAGAAGTAACTTTTTCATAGGAGCGTTAATTTTTTGTTGCAATTTACAATATTTTAAATCCAAATTATAGATCAAAATTTCGTTATGAAAATAAAAACTACAATAAAAGATGACTTTTCATAAATTTAAGTATAGCATTAATATAATTAAACGTTAAAAAGTAGTGTAAAGATATATTTTGCAACAGGTTTTAGCTGGAATAGACGTTCTTATGCCTGCTTTGGGTTAGCGTTGAACTAAATATTTTGTACCTTTGTATTGAATCTCGTGACAGCGAGATTTTTTTATGCTGAGTATATGCAGCATCTTTATTATAAGTAAACGAATGAACTATGAGTAAAGCATCATATTATACTCCAGAAGGATTAAAAAAATTAAGAGACGAACTTAAAAGATTAAAAGATATAGAACGTCCAAAAGCATCTCAAGATATTGGTGAGGCTAGAGATAAAGGGGATTTGAGTGAAAATGCAGAGTACGATGCAGCTAAAGAAGCTCAAGGTATGCTAGAAATGAAAATAGCTAAGCTAGAAGATACTTTGGCTGGTGCACGAGTGATTGATGAGTCTCAAATGGATACATCAAAAGCTTTGGTGTTATCTACAGTTAGAATAAAAAACCAAACTAATGGTATGGAGATGACCTATACGCTTGTTGCAGATGGTGAAGCAGATTTAGCATCTAACAAACTATCTGTTAATTCTCCTATTGGTAAAGGGCTTTTAGGTAAATCTGTTGGTGAAGTTGCAGAGGTTCTGGTGCCTAATGGGATCATTAAATTTGACGTTTTAGAGATTACGAGATAATATATTTTCTTCGGAAATTGGCTATAAACTTAAAAACTAGCTTTAAAAAAGAGATATTAAAATTATAATTAAAAGATTCCTTCGAAAGAGGAATCTTTTTATATTTACATACACTCTAAAAAATTAAATCAATGTCATCCATATTCACAAAAATTATCTCTGGCGAAATCCCTTGCTATAAGGTTGCAGAAACTGAAGATTATTTAGCCTTTTTGGATATTAATCCAAATGCTAATGGTCACACGCTTTGCATCCCAAAAAAAGAAGTTGACAAGATTTTTGATTTAGATAAGATCTCTTTTCATGGTTTGATGGAATTTTCGCGACAAGTAGCTTTAGCTATTGAAAAAGCGGTGCCATGCAAACGTGTTGGGATGACTGTTATTGGTTTAGAAGTGCCACATGCTCATGTACATTTAATTCCATTAAACACTATGGAAGATATTCGTTTTATTAATAAGGTAAAATTAGAGAAAGAAGAGTTTGAAGCTATTGCTGCGATAATTACGTCGTTTTTGTGATTAGAATCTTAAAATTCCAAAAGCGAACAACAGTATTATAATTAGTAAAACCACATCTGCAACTATTAATATCCAAGCTAATTTTTTTAGTTTGAGAGATTTTGGTTTTGTTTGTATGGCACGTTTTTGATACGCAACTACTTGCTCAATTTCATTCGTCCATCGTGCTTGGAAAATATCTGTATTACAAGTTTTACAACGCATCTCATTTATCCGCTCTTCTGTTATGGCTTTGTAAAAAGCGTTTTCTACAAATCGTTGTTTAAATGTGAGTTCTAAACCGCTGTTAGAATAACATTCTGGACAGTTATTATTGAGTTGCACTTCTTTTAGAGTGAAATAGTTTTGCTGTTTCATGACTTATAATTAGGCTATTAATTTCAATGAAATTTGCATGGTTGTTCCTTTTCCAATTTCAGAATTTAGTACTTTTATTTTTCCGTCATGGTAATCTTCAATGATTCGTTTTGCTAATGATAACCCTAATCCCCAACCTCTTTTCTTGGTGGTGTATCCTGGTTGAAATATAGTATTATAACTATGTTTAGGAATCCCTTTTCCTGTATCTTCAACTGTAATCTTTACAAACTTGTCGTCATTTGTAATTACTAATTTTAAAGCGCCTCTTCCTTTCATGGCATCAATAGCATTTTTCACTAAGTTTTCAATCGTCCAACTAAATAGCTGATTGTTGAGGTTGACGTATAATTTCTCTTGTGGCGCAATGATTTCAAATTCAATTAATTTTGAAGACCTTGATTTTAAATACTCGTAAGATTCAACTGTTTCTTTGACAATGTCACAACGTTTTAAGGTTGGTAATGAACCAATTTTACTAAAACGATCTGTAATAGTTTGGAGTCTTGTGATGTCTTTCTGAATTTCAACTAGATAGTCTGGGTTGACGTTTTCGCCTCTCAAAATCTCAGTCCAACCTACTAAAGACGACAAAGGTGTGCCAATTTGATGAGCTGTTTCTTTTGCCATTCCTGTCCAGAGTTTATTTTGGTCTGCTGTTTTTGTGCTTTTATAAAAGAAAAAGGCAACTGCTGCAAATAGAAATATAATGAGTAATAATCCTAAAGGATAATATTTAAGTTTGTTTAGAAGTAGTGAATTGCCATAGTAGATGGTTTGATTAGTGTTTTCTATTTGAATAGGCTTGTTTTCTTTACTATACTGAGCTATTAGTGATTTGAGATTTTTATCTACATATTTAGATTCTTTAATAGCATGAATAGAATCCAAATCAGTTTTAGTTATTATATTCCTAAAGGTGCTGGCTGTTGAGTCGCCATTAATAAGGATCATTGGCGTTGAGTTGTTGTTGTCAAGTATTTTCCAAGCCAAGTCTAAGTCTGCTAGGATGTCATCACTATTGTTAATTTCAGATTGCTCAATAGCTTTAAATATATCTCTTTGGGCAAAAGACGTTATTTCCATTTTACTGCGTTCTTCTGCTTTAAAATTTTGAAAAAACACGTACGTATTCCAAAGAATAAGTGATATAATTATAAAAGAAGCCACGATAATAATCCATCGTGTCAGGTTGCGGTTTATGGTTAATGCCATTAACTTATGTTTTGATTTTAAATATAAACGATTTATGTTAATAATATTGTGTTCACATAGGGTGAATTCATTTTTATAGCGTTTACAATATAGTTACATTTGCATTTCAATATCTTGAAACGGTTGTATTTAACCATAAATCAAACTAATGGCATCATTTAATCCAAAAGACATTTCTACTGGTAGATTACATGGGTACTTGTTAAGTGCTGTGGCACCGAGACCTATTGCTTTTGCGAGTACTATGGATGCTGATGGAAATCCTAATTTGTCACCTTTTAGTTTCTTTAATGTGTTTAGTGCTAATCCACCAATATTGATATTCTCTCCAGCACGTCGTGTTAAAAACAATACAGTAAAGCATACTTTAGAGAATGTTGAGGCTACAAAAGAAGTCGTTATAAATGTGGTTAATTATGATATTGTACAGCAAATGTCATTGAGCAGTACAGATTATGCTAAAGGTGTTAATGAATTTGATAAAGCAGGATTAACGATGCTAGATTCTGATCTTGTAACACCGTATAGAGTTGCAGAGTCTCCAGTTCAGTTTGAATGTAAGGTTAATGATATTATACATTTAGGAACAGAGGGTGGAGCTGGAAACCTAGTGATTTGTGAAGTAGTGAAGCTACATATTGCCGATGAGGTTCTTGACGAAAATGACCTTATTGATCAAAACAAACTTGATTTGGTAGCAAGAGCAGGTGGAAGTTATTACAGCAGAGCTAATAAGAGCTTTTTTGAAATTCCAAAGCCAATATCTACTTTAGGAATTGGTGTCGATAGCATGCCTGTGGAAGTCAAAAACAGTATGGTTTTAACAGGGAACGATTTAGGAATGCTAGGCAACGTAGAGGTATTACCAAATCAAAGCGAGATCGATGAATTTGTAAACAATGTGAGTGAGCGATATCCTAATATCAAGGAAAAGTCTCATCACGAAAAACATAAAATTGCTAGAAACTATTTGAGTTATGGCGATGTAGATAGTGCATGGAAATTATTGCTATCTTAGAAAAAAACAATCTAAAATTAAATTTAAGTAATACAACAATGGAAGTACAAGGAAAAGTCAAAATGATAGGAGAAACTCAAACATTTGGAAGTAATGGGTTTAGAAAGAGAGAATTAGTAGTCACTACAGAAGAACAATACCCACAACATATCTTGGTTGAATTTGTTCAAGACAAAACAGATTTGTTGAACAGTTTCAAAGTTGGTCAGCCAGTAAAAGTAAATATCAATTTAAGAGGTAGAGAATGGGTTAATCCACAAGGAGAGACTAAATATTTCAACTCTGTACAAGGTTGGAGAATAGAAGCTGCTCAGGCTGCTGAAGGTAATAATGCGCCTCCTGTTGCGCCAACAGAAGCTTTTGAGCCAGCAACAAATTTAAACGAAGAAGATCACGACGATTTACCGTTTTAATTAATGCTAAACAAAATAAAAACCTCAATGAAAATTGAGGTTTTTTATATTAAAAAAGTCCTAAATTTCTTCAGGACTTAGTACTGTGGTTTTAGGTTTGACCTTTATAAACAAACTCAAAAAAAGCAATGATTGACAAAATTTAATCCACAAAGGTCATATCAAATATGACGAAAAAAGGGTGCTTTTCAAAGTATAGTTAAAGATTTAACATACATTCAGTTAAAATTTAATCTAAACGAGCTCAATTAGAGTTCGTGGATTTTTTGTTTTTGATTATCAATTCAATGAAACCTTTGATATAGTGTTAAAATATAACGTAGCAAATCTTAAAATAGACTTTAAATATGCTTAATAAATTGCGTTTTAATATGTTCTGGCTTTTGGACACCCTAAAGGGAGGTCATTTAAAAAAGGAACTAAATACTGTTAAAGAAATTCTTGAATTGAAATCATTTAATATGATTCAAGAAAAAAACAAACCTTTATTAAAGGATTTATTAGATACAGCTGTTAAAAAATCAAAATTTTATGAGTCTTATAATGGATATACATCGCTTGATGATTTCCCTGTTGTTAACAAGATTATTGTAAAACACAATTTAGATACTTTAAATATGATACCAGCAACTTCTCCAGATTTGGTTGAAGTAAGTAGTAGTGGTTCAACAGGTATTCCTGTTAAAATATATAAGAGTAAGAGTAAAATTTTCAGGAATAGGGCAGATCTTTTATGTTTTGTAAATGCTGTTGGTTATACAATAGGAGACCAATTGTTATTTGTGCGGTTGTGGTTGAAAAAATACAGAAAACATCCGATTATATTGATTTTTCAAAATCAAAAACAAATTGATGTAGAAAATGATTTAAGTGATGATAATATAACTACTTTTTTAGCTCAGATACAAAAAAGCAAACAACCAAAAACCATATTAGGCTATGTTTCTGGATTGCAAAAAATTTGTACCTATTTAGATAAAGTTGATTCTCCACCTTTAGATTGTAATATTACTACCATTATTGCAACTTCTGAGGCCCTTTATGATAGCGTAAGAGATCAAATGGAATATTATTTTAATGCTCCTGTCGTTTCTAGGTACTCAAATGAGGAAAACGGAATTATTGCCCAGCAACTAACAAACGATAGAGCGTTTACAATTAATTGGGCCAGTTTTTATGTTGAGGTTTTAGATCTAGAAGAGGATAAGCCTGCGAATCCTGGAGAATTAGGACGTATTGTAATTACAGACTATTTTAACTTTGCGACACCTCTGATTAGATATGATACTGGAGATTTAGGGAAGTTGTGTAATTATGAAAATGATAGTGTTCCAAAGTTTGAAATGATTACGGGTAGAAAGAAAGACATACTTTACAACACAAAAGGAGAATTAATTAGTCCTCATGTCATCTATGCTGGTGTGAGTAAGCATCAAGGCTTAAGTCAGTTTCAATTGATTCAAGAGAGTGCAAGGGATTTTACTTTTAAAATCAATGCGGTTTCACAATTTTCAAATGAAGACGACTTATTATCTTATTTCAAAAAGTACCTTGGTGAAGATGCTAATATTACTCTTGAATATGTTGACGAAATACCCTTATTGAGTTCTGGTAAAAGAAGAATAATTATTAATTTATATGACCCTTCAGAATAGAATAATCTTATATGAATTTTCTTAATAATGATCTCGTGTTTCCTGATGTGAGTCTAGCTTCTAAAGAAGGTATAGTGGCTATTGGAGGTGATTTATCACCAGAACGTTTACTGTTGGCTTACAAAAGTGGAATCTTCCCATGGTTTGATGATGAAGAACCTTTAGTCTGGTGGTCTCCAGACCCTCGATTTGTGCTTTTTCCGAAGCACTTAAAAGTCTCCAAAAGTATGAAGCAAGTGCTCAGTAATAGTGATTTTGAAATCACTATTAATAAAGATTTTGAAACGGTCATTAATCACTGTTCGAGGATAAAACGTGATGGGCAAAAAGGAACTTGGATTACTCAAAACATGAAAGAAGCCTACACTAAACTACATGAATTAGGTTACGCTACATCTGTTGAAGTCTGGTTAGATAAAGAACTCGTTGGAGGACTGTATGGTATTGATCTTAATAATGGCGTGTTTTGCGGTGAAAGCATGTTTAGCCTAGTAAGTAATGCAAGTAAAGTGGGTTTTATCACGTTTATTCAAAACTCAAATTATAACCTTATCGACTGTCAAGTGTATACTAATCATCTTGAAAGTTTAGGTGCACAAGACATATCTAGAGAGGCCTTTTTAAAGTATTTGGATGATTAGTTTGCATAGCTTTTCTGTATTGAGCTGACTTGAAGTTTCGGTTAAACTTCATCATACCTAAAACAATGAACCTCATGATCATTGATCATTCCTGTAGCTTGCATCTGTGCATAAATCACAGTAGAACCTACAAATTTGAATCCGCGTTGTTTTAAATCCTTGCTTACAATAGCACTCAAGGGTGTATTTGCTGGAGCATCTTTATAATTTTCAAATGCATTTTTTATTGGAGTTCCGTCAACAAAGTCCCAAATGTATTTTGAAAACGAACCAAATTCCTTTTGAATTGCCATAAATGCTTGAGCGTTTGTAATGGTCGCATTGACCTTCAGTTTATTTCTAATAATACCCTCATTTTGGAGTAGACTATCTATTTTTTCTTGATCATAAGTTGCTATTTTTTTATAGTCGAAATTATCAAAGGCTTCTCTAAAGTTTTCTCGCTTTTTTAAAACTGTTATCCAACTCAAACCGGCTTGAAACGTTTCTAGAATTAGAAATTCAAATAGTGTGCTATCATCTTTAACAGGAACGCCCCATTCTTCGTCGTGATACGCTTCATAAAGAGTATTGCCTTCGCACCATCCACATCTGTGTTTTTCCATATGAATTAAAGTTTAGATGAACTGAATTTTAAAAATAGTAAGTTTTTAGTTAATATATCGTCTTAGTGTATGACAAATCAATTTGAGTAATGAGATTATGATTTAAATCATTTCTGATTAAAAGAGTTTAGCTTAAATTACAAATCTAAATAAGATGAATACATTGGACAATATATCAGTTAAAGACCTAGTTACAGAAAGTTTAAAAAAAGCAATTTCGTATCAGGAGTATCGTGATTTGGTAAAACAGTTAGTGGCTTTAGAATCCACAACTGGTAATGAAAAAACCGAAGATTTAGCCAATTATACCATGCTTAACGACAGGAGAATGAAACGTTGGGATAAGACGCTTAAAGTTTCCGAAGAGATAGAAGAGAAAGTTTCAGGTTTTAAAGGAAATATCACTTGGTTAGTCATCACAGAAAGTTGGTGTGGAGATGCAGCTCACGTTTTGCCTGTGCTTCACAAAATTGTCAATTTATCGCCAAACATTGACTTGAAATTAGTTTTTAGAGATGAGAACTTAGAGTTAATGGATCAGTTTTTGACTAATGGTGGACGTGCAATAGCAAAGTTGATAATGATTGACAATATAACTGGAAATGTGCTTAATACGTATGGTCCAAGACCAACTGAGGCTACAAAATTGGTTAATGATTACAAAGAGATACATGGTAAGTTAACTCCAGAGTTTAAGGAAGACTTACAAGGCTGGTATAATAAAGATAAAGGTCAAAATGTAATGAGTGATGTTGTGAAATTGCTTGGGGTGTAATTTTTTTTGCGTTACAACCTCTATTTGCCTTTGAAATAATACGTGATAGAACCAATCTGACTTTTACGATTTGCATCAGAGAATATTGCATTTTGTGCATATTCTATAGCTGTATCAGTTAAGCATTGATTCTTGCTAGAAGAGGATGAGTTGATATAAGTGTCGGTAACTTGTCCTTGAGCATCTACTGTAATATTAACTACAATTTTCCCACTAGTTTCACATAAATAGACAGGTGGAGGTAATTTTACTTTTTGTCTGTTTTTTAATGAAAATGACACACTGCTATTGGAATTTCTTGGTGCCTCTTTATCAGTCTTTTTTGCTGTTTGCATAGCTAGGATATCACTAGCTTTATTAAATCGCGCGCGCTCATTATCATTGAGCGCATATTGTTTTGAAGTCTGTAAAGATGAGTTTGAGGTTAATACATCGTCAGGGTTTTGAGAAGGATCTTCTACAGTTTCGTCTTCTGGCATTTGCTCCTCATGAGTTGGTGCATTGCTCATTGATTTAAAATTACGCATCATCTCCTTAAACTCTTCATCCTCGTTAGAGGCTTCATTAGTATGTGCTAACTTATTGGCTTCAACTTCTTGCAAGGCTTTTAATTCTTCTTCTGTTTGAGGTTCAATTTCGTAATAGCTTTCAGTAATCCATTCTGATTTATTGGTGATGCTAAAACTAAACATACCAAGAACTAAGGTCCCTGTAATTAAGGATGTAAAAAGGAGTGCTTTATGTTTTTCAACAAAGTTCAAGTAGGCGAAATTAAATTAAAATTATTGTTAGTGGTTGTAATATATACGGTTAAAGTAATAAAAAAGATTAAAACAACATAAACTCCAAGAAAATTGCGAAGCTAGACAAGGTGTTTTTTTCTCTAAAACCAAAGCGCCTTCTGCTAAAGTCAAAACCTATTAGCCCTGAGTTTTTGAAATTATTATCATAAATACGAATACCTAATCCCATTTTATACATGCTACCGTTTTCAAATTTTCCCCCTAAGTCAAGTAGTTTACCATAACCACCTCTAACAAATAATGGATTATCAAAATCAAAGATGTTATACGTGAAACCTAAATAGACAGGTAAGAAGTTTAAGTTTTGGTCGAGATAGTGATCGTATTCAATATTAAGCCCAATACTAGATCTCTTATCAAATTGGTAGCCTATTGTGTTATTTAAAAATAGACCGTTCAGTTTAATAAATGATTCGTCATTATCATTTCCAAAAGTGTAATCTTCATTGTTTGTTAAAGTGGTAGAAAACGAGACTTTATAGAAAAGACCACTAGTTTTCTGATCGTCTTGTGCATGTATTACTGTGAAAAACAATAATAGAAGTAGTGTAGCGCGTTGCTTCATGATGATATTAGTTTAGAAGCAAAGCAATTATCAATAATTATTCCAAAGAAAGCGATTCAATAAAATCTTGTGGAGAAACTCCGTTTTTAACATCATAGTCTCCAATTTTGGTCCGTCTAAGAGCAGAGAGATGTGCTCCAGAGTTTAGCGCTTTTCCAAAATCATGAGCCAACGATCGTATATACGTCCCTTTGCTACAAATCACTCTAAAATTTATGTTTACACCATCTATTTTGGTGATCTCAAATGTTGAAATACTTACTTTTCTCGAGGCAATTTCTACTGCTTCACCAGCACGAGCATATTCGTAAAGTCGTTTTCCGTCTTTTTTTAAGGCCGAAAATACTGGTGGATATTGATCAATCTCTCCAGTAAATTGTTTGGTGGTGCTATGTATAAGGTCTTCGGAAATGTGCTCGGTTGGGAATGTTTGGTCTATTTCAGACTCTAAATCATATGAAGGTGTTGTGCCTCCCAAAACAAAAGTACCTGTGTACTCTTTATCTTGCCCCTGAAATGTATTGATCTGTTTGGTCATTTTCCCTGTACAGATAATCAATAACCCTGTTGCTAAAGGATCTAATGTTCCTGCATGACCCACTTTTATTTTTTTAATATTGAATGCCTGTCTAATTTCCCAGCGCAGTTTGTTAACCGCTTGAAAAGAGGTCCAGGTTAATGGTTTGTCAATGAGTAAAACTTGACCAGCTTGAAAGTCTTCTGCAGTCATATTATCTATTTAGTAATGCAAATATAATAGCAATGCTTCCAACAACGACGCAGTACATAGCAAAGTAGGAGAGTTTGCTTTTTTTAACCAAAGCAATCATCCATGTGCAAGCAAATAATCCTGCAATAAATGCTGCAATAAAACCAGCGCCTAGACTCGTTAAGTTCGCACTATCATAAGTTATTTCACCGCTTAAAACGTCTTTGGTGATCTTTCCGAAGATCAAAGGCACCACCATTAAAAAAGAAAAACGTGCTGCTTTAGTCTTATCATTACCTAGTAATACAGAGGTTGAAATTGTTGCTCCAGAGCGGGAAATTCCTGGCAGTAAGGCAATCGCTTGTGAGACTCCAATGATTAAAGCATTCGAAAAACTTACTTTTTTATTTGTGTTTTTTGCTCTATCTGCTAAAAATAATAGCGCAGCAGTTACAATAAGCATACAGCCTACAAGTAGAATATTACCTCCAAACAATTGCTCAAGTTGTTCCTCAAAAAAGAGACCAACAAGGACAGCGGGAATCATGGACAATGCAATTTTCGAAACAAATTGTAAATCCTCATTCCATTCAAATTTTAGAACACCTTTAATAAGGTCTAGGATGTCTTTTCTAAAAATAACCATAGTACTTAATGCAGTTGCAAAGTGTAAAACAACCGTAAACAGTAAGCTTTCTTTTGGTAGAGAGTCATCACCCAAAATGGCTTTTCCTAACTCTAAATGACCACTAGATGAGACGGGTAAGAACTCAGTAAGTCCTTGTGTAATTCCTAATATGATTGAATCGATAATATCCATGAGGCAAATATCTACTAACAAATATCAAATTCCAAATAAGTAAATTAGAAAGTGTATTATTTCTTATATTTGGGCTTTATGATTTGGATTTTTTTTCTTTATCAGGATTCAATAAAATAGCATACACTTGGATACCAAAACCTAGTAATACTAGCGTTGGAGCTAATCTAATACGTGTCCAATGGAATATTGAAGGATCAAAAACATTAGGGTCATCACTACCACCTCCAGACATAATAATAAAACCGATTACAATAGATGCTAAACCAATGAGCATGAATTTATAGTTCTTTTTCCCGAAGATAAACTCGCTTTTAGATGTGTCTTTACGTTTCTGTTCTCCCATAATATGATATTAATCCTCTGTTGCATTTGCGTTAGAGGAAAACTCTGTAAAAATTATCTCATTGTCTATTGCTAATCGCGCAATATACTCTGAGGTACCATAAAATAAATTTGGTAGGTGCAAAGTAACAGTTTTATTTAAAACTTTTGCGTTAAGAGAATCTAAATTTATTCCGTTTTCTAAACCACGATTAATGTAATAACGGTCTGTATTATAATCAAGAAATACGATGTCAAATGAAGGTCCTTCGGTTATTTCTACAATTTTGGCAGTTACAATACTGCATTCTTCTGGTTGAGGGTTGTTAATAACACATGAGTGAAAGGATAGTGAAATAATGAATATTAATGTGACTACAAGCGAAATATAAAGGGATCGTCTATTCATTTTTGTATTGATTGTTGCCAATCAAAACGTAAAAACACTAAAAAATTAGCTAACTTTTCTTTTTAGATTTAATCTTGTTGAAGGTCGTCTGGTCAATTTGTTTTTGTAAGTATAGATTTTGATTATCAGCAACATAGGATGGGGTCAAAATCAAATTTTTCTGGCAGTTGTAGTTGTTTCTGGCAACCAAAAAATGATGCGACAATAATAAGAAGTCGTATACTTTTTTTTAAAACGGCAATGTTGTTAGTAATATAATTGATCCGTTTTTAAATTTAAGAAACGTTGTGTAGCAATAAACGTGCTTATCCAAGTAATAAGAATTCCAAGAGCAAACACACCAGCAAATAAACTCCCAATTAAGATTGGTTTTTGCAGTAATTCTAGTTGAGGGAATGTTCTATCAAGGTAATATAAAACAACACTCATTCCTATTAAGGCAACGATGGCACCAATAACTCCTAATTGAATACTTTTTGTCACAAATGGTTTTCTAATAAAACGCTTGGTTGCTCCAACCATTTGCATGGTTTTTATGATAAAACGTTTAGAATACACTGCTAATCTAATAGAACTATTAATTAACAACACAGCAATCAACGTAAATACAACGCTGAGAATCAACACCCAAAATGTGATTTTCTTGACATTATTGTTCATGATTTCAACCAAATCATTATCGTATTTGATGTCTTCGATAAATGCTTTATTAGATAATTCCGCAGAAATACCATCTAAAGTTTCATTGGTTACATAATCTGCTTTAAGGTAGATATCAATAGAGTTCTGTAATGGGTTTGTGCCCAAGAATTCCATAAAATCTTCACCAATATCAGATTTGACTATTTGAGCAGCTTCTTCCTTAGAAACGTAGGTTGCTTCTTTAGTATAATCTGCCATGGCTAAGCTTTTTTGAAGCTGATTCACTTCAACTTCTTTAGCAGAATCATTTAAATAAATAGTAACGACAACTTGTTCTCTAAAATGGTCAGCTAATTTTTTGGCGTTAAGCACTAATAATCCCAAACAGCCCAATAAAAACAGTACCAGAGCAATACTAATCACGACAGAAAAGTATGAGGAAATTAATTTTCGTTTTTGATATTGATCAAAAGAGGACGCCATAAAATATAAGATTAATGCTGTAAAAATATAAAAGAAATCCTTTGTTTAATGATTACAACCCTTAAACTTTCAATTGTGTTGTAATACCTTTAAATTTGTGCTTTAAATTTGATGCTTTTTACGAGAAATATACCTCTGTCATTTCGAGCGTAGTCGAGAATTTTTTTTTATAAAGCATCTCGACTACGCGCGATGTAACAGTGTAGAAGTAAGTAATTATAAGACATCCTTTTATAGATATTATGAGATACGATTTTAATAAAATTGAAGAAGATTGGCAAAAGTATTGGGCAGAACATCTCACCTTTAAAGCAGAAAACAAAAGTGAAAAACCCAAATATTATGTGTTAGACATGTTTCCTTATCCTAGTGGAGCAGGATTGCATGTTGGTCATCCATTAGGTTATATTGCGAGTGATATTTATGCAAGATACAAGCGTCATAAAGGGTTTAATGTATTACATCCGCAAGGTTATGATAGTTTTGGTTTACCTGCCGAGCAGTATGCGATTCAAACAGGTCAGCATCCGGCAATCACAACCGAAACTAATATAAAAACCTACCGTAGACAATTAGACCAAATTGGGTTTTCATTTGATTGGAGCAGAGAAGTGAGAACGAGCAGTCCAGAGTATTATAAATGGACCCAGTGGATTTTCATTCAGCTTTTTGAATCCTGGTATAATAAAGAGACAAACCAAGCACAATCTATCGACACTTTAATTTTAATGTTTTCTTCGGAAGGTAATGCTAACATAAACGCAGATTGTGACGATGATATAACGATTTTTTCTTCGGAAGAATGGAGTGCTTTGTCTTGGGAACAACAACAAGATATCCTATTAAAATACAGGTTAACCTATTTAGCAGAAACAGAAGTCAATTGGTGTTCTGAATTAGGAACCGTTTTAGCAAACGATGAAATCGTCAATGGCGTTTCAGAACGTGGAGGACATCCTGTGATGCGCAAGAAAATGACGCAATGGAGTATGCGAATTTCTGCCTATGCTGAGCGATTACTTCAAGGATTAGAAACCATTGATTGGACAGACTCATTAAAGGAAAGTCAACGTAATTGGATTGGAAAATCGGTTGGTTCTTCTGTAACGTTTAATGTGAATGATCATGATGCCATTATTGATGTGTTCACAACAAGGCCAGACACCATCTTTGGAGTTTCATTTATGACCCTAGCGCCAGAACATGAACTCGTATCAAAAATAACAACAGTAGATCAAAAATCAGACGTAGAAGCCTACATTCAAGCCACAGCAAAACGGAGTGAGCGTGATCGTATGGCAGATGTGAAAACCATTTCGGGAGCATTTACTGGAGCTTATGCAGAGCATCCATTTACAAAAGAGCCACTTCCAATCTGGATTGGTGATTATGTATTAGCAGGTTATGGAACAGGAGCAGTCATGTCTGTGCCTTGTGGAGATCAACGTGATTATGATTTTGCAAATAACTTCAATATTGCTATTCCTAACATATTTGAAGGTGTAGATATTTCCGAAGAAGCATATGGATCTAAAGACAATGTGAAAATTGCAAATAGTGATTTCCTCAACGGATTAAATTATAAAAAAGCAAGTAAAACTGCTATTTACAAATTAGAGCAACAAGGTCAAGGCGAAGGAAAAACAAACTATAGATTGCGTGATGCAGTATTTTCTAGACAACGGTATTGGGGAGAACCATTCCCGGTGTATTATGTCAAAGGGAAGCCACAAATGATTGATAAAGCACATTTGCCAATTCGTTTGCCAGATGTAGAAAAGTACTTACCAACCGAAACGGGTGAACCACCTTTAGGTCGTGCAGATGTTTGGGCTTGGGATACAAAAAACAACAAAGTAGTGTCTAGCGATCTTTGTCATTCAGAGCAAAGCGAAGAATCTCACAACGGAATCTATCCTCTAGAGCTAAACACCATGCCAGGTTGGGCAGGAAGTTCTTGGTATTTCTTTAGATATATGGAAGATGCCATGCGTGACGAAACCTTTGCAAGTGAAGATGCACTTAACTATTGGGAAAACGTCGATTTATATATTGGAGGAAGCGAACACGCTACAGGTCATTTACTCTACTCACGTTTTTGGGTGAAGTTTATGAAGGATCGCGGGTTTGTAAATATTGAAGAACCGTTTAAGAAGTTGATTAACCAAGGAATGATTTTGGGGACTAGTGCTTTTATTTACCGAAAAGATGGAACAAATAAATATATCTCAAAAGGATTAATTGCCCATGACAATGTTTACCCTATTCATGTAAAAGTTAAATATATAAACGCATCAGACGAATTAGATATTGAAGGGTTAAAAAAGGATAGTGAGTTTGGAGAAGATTATGTTGATGCTGAATTTATTTTAGAAAATGGTGTTTATAAAGTCGGCCGCGAAGTTGAAAAAATGTCTAAATCTAAATTCAATGTCGTAAATCCAGATGCGATTTGTGAGCAATATGGAGCAGACAGCTTACGTCTTTACGAAATGTTCTTAGGGCCTTTAGAGCAAGCTAAACCGTGGAATACTGCCGGTATTACAGGGGTTCATGGTTTCCTAAAAAAATTATGGAAACTGTACATCGATGACAAAGGTTTAAAAGTCAATAATACAGAGCCTTCGAAAGAAGCGTTGAAAACATTGCACAAAACCATCAAAAAAGTAGAAGAAGATATTGAGAACTTTTCGTTCAATACATCGGTGTCTACATTTATGATAGCATCCAATGAGCTCACAGCGTTAAAATGTACGAGTAAAGCTATTCTAGAACCATTGTTAGTTTTATTATCACCTTATGCACCACATATTGCTGAAGAGTTATGGAAAAGACTTGGTAATGACCAATCGATCTCAACCGCACCATTCCCTGAGTTTGAAGAAAAACATTTGGTAGAGAGTAGTAAAAACTATCCAATATCATTTAACGGTAAAATGCGTTTTACTTTAGAATTACCAATGGATATGAGCAAAGACGATATAGAAAAAACAGTCATGGCTCATGAGAAAACAATTGCACAATTAGAGGGTCGTGCACCTAAAAAAGTGATTATTGTACCAGGTAAAATTGTAAATATTGTAGGCTAATTGAAAAAGTCTTCAGTTCGCAGTTTTCAGTGGGCAGTACGTCAAATAGATTAATATTATGAAACGAACATGTTAAAAACGATATTATTCAAGACAGCGATTAATAGCAAACAGCATGTGACTTTAAAAACACACATATGAACTCATGAAAAAATCATTACTCATTTTAGTTCTCGTTTTAAGTATTGCATGCGAAAACTCTGAAAACCAAACCGTTGAGTTGTCTTGTGGTCAATGTCAATTTGGTCTAACCACACAAGAAGGATGTGATTTAGCTATTCGAATAGATGATACTGCCTATTTTGTTGATGGTGCAGATATTGATGATTTTGGTGATGCTCATGACATAGATACTGGCTTTTGCGAAGTCATAAGAATCGCTGAGGTTTCTGGAGACATTATTGATAATCGTTTTAAGGTAAATACTATAGCGCTTAAAGATTAATGCGATTTGTACTCAAAAAATATGATAAGGTTCTTTTTGTGTTTTTTGCTGCTGCATTAATAGGGTCTTTTTTGATTTGGGCTTTTGAAGAACGGTTTGACGAGAGAACTTGGAGTGCTAACCCGTCAATGCGTTATAAAATGGCAGATGATATTATTGACAGTGATGTGCTCATTGGAAAGCATAAAGACGATATCATTGAATTACTAGGATCACCTTATGATACCAATCGCTACGGAAAAGATAATTTTTCATACAGACTAGGCAGACCTCCTAGTTTTTCTGAACCAAAACGAATTATATTAATTATTGATTTTGAATTGAATCATGCAGTAAGAGTCATTGAGTCTTCAGAATAGATTCTACTTAAAACTTTCAAACCCAGTTTGAATAAGATTTTATAAGCTTGAACCATAACTGACAAATTTTCCTGTCTAGACATTGGCTCACTTTTTGCTATTTTTAGTATAATAAATATAAATTAACCCTTCCGAAGAAAAAATCACGACACCTAATTACGTTTTTTTACACGTATATCGGTTTTGTTTTTATTACTTTGTAGTACCTAAATTATTTTAAACTTATGGAAAATTCAAATCAGAGTCAGTTAGAGAATAGCGCTGACAAAATACTAATTAGCAGGTTAGCGGTTACAGATCGCACTGCCTTTTATAAAAAGACCTATGCGCATGTTGCTGGAGGTGTACTTGTATTTATTCTTTTTGAATGGATGCTATTACAAAGTGAAACAATAGTCAATTTTGCGATGTCAATGACACAAGGTTGGCGTTGGCTCATCATGCTTGGTGGTTTTATGTTTGTCACCAATTATGCGGAAGGTATGGCACTCAAAACGAAAGATAAAAACAAGCAATATTTGGCTTATGGTCTCTATATTTTGGCACAAGCATTTATTTTTGTGCCTCTAATTTATGTCGCTGCCTATTATATGGATTCAGGACCAGACATGTTGTATCAAGCATCTGTGGTAACACTATCACTATTTTCTGGATTAACTGCTGTTGTGTTTGTTACTAAAAAAGATTTTTCTTTCATGAAAACAGGGCTCACCATCGGCTTTTTTATCGCTATGGGTTTAATCGTCGCTGGTTCATTATTTGGCTTTAACTTAGGATTATGGTTCTCTGTTGCGATGTGTTTACTTGCAGGAGGTTCAATTTTATATCAAACATCTAATTTGGTTAATAAATATGCCGAAGACGAATATATACCTGCATCATTAGGATTGTTTGCATCGTTGATGTTGCTTTTCTGGTATATATTATCGATTTTTATGTCGAGAGATTAGAGACATACAACCTATTGAATTTTGCAGAAAACACCCTAATAAGGGTGTTTTCTTATGGGTAAAAGTGCGGTAATAATAATGTGTAAATCTACTTGGGAAAATAATAATAACCACTGAAATAGTAATCACGAAAATTAACGCTTAAATTTTTAAGACATCTCAACCAACTTTGTATCATCATTAATTTGTTGCAACAATGTATGAAAGGTAGATGTCGAAAAACCTAAAAAGAGTAGACTATCAATTATTAAAATTTAATATTATGGCAGTAGTAATTGGAGCGATCATTAAGTTTGTTGGAAATTCTGACTTTACGCCATACACGGATTCGAGAATAATAGGCGCTTTAGGATTAGCGACATTTGGAGATTAGGTTGTTGTGTTTCAGGATGCGACTAGTGCAACAAATAACCCTACCTATATTTTTGTGATTCACAATGCATCTACTCAGTTTTTAGGAGACACTACAGATAGTAATGAAACCTCTGTGCCATTTGGATTAACTGATACTGGGTTGCCAAGAACAGCTCTAGGAGTCGTTGCTGGACCAGGTGTTGATGAAGAATTTGATAATACAGTTTATACAGGAACATACACGTTTACAACTATTTCTACTGCTCAAACAGCATTGTCTCCGGGAATGTATGTTATGACAATTTCTTCGGAAAACGCATTCACGGTTAAAAAGTTAATAATAAAATAATTTATTCTCAACTTTATAAACAAAAGGCAACCTTATTAAAGGTTGCCTTTTGTTTATAAATATATTGTAGTCTTACAATTAAATCTTTATCTGCCTATCAATTTGTTGGTTCAAGGAAATAAAAGTTTCTGTTCTAGACACGCCTGTTATAGATTGAATGTCTCTATTGAGTACGTGCATTAAATGCTCATTATCCTTACATAATATTTTACAAAAGATACTCCAGTTACCTGTTGTGTAATGACACTCTAAAACTTCAGGGATTTTTTGTAATTGTTTTACAGCTTCTGGATTACTAATGGCTTTGTCTAAAAATATTCCTATAAAAGCCATTGTTGTATATCCTAAAACCTTTGGGTTTAGTATGAATTTTGATCCTGATATTAAGCCGGATTTTTCTAATTTGCGAAGTCGTTGATGAATAGCAGCTCCAGAAATTCCAACAGATCGTGCGATTTCTAATATAGGTGTTCTCGCGTCTTCCATTAAGGCGCGAAGTATCTTCTTGTCAATACCGTCTATGTGTATGTTTTGATTAACTATTTTCATGTGTTCATATCTATTGCTTTTTAATCGTCACATGTTGTTCGCTATTATTGATTATCTGAGATAACAACGTTTTTAATGAGCTCGTTTCATGTGTTCATATCTATTGCTTTTTAATCGTCACATGCTGTTCGCTATTAGTGATTATCTTAGATAACAACGTTTTTAACATGCTCGTTTCATTTTAGCAACTTAGTTTTGAGTATGGCTCATTTCCGAAGAAAAATTACACGTTTAATGGGTTATAGCCTAAATACGGTACTTCTTTCTCTGTAAACTGAATTCCGAAACCTTCAAGTTCCTTTAAAATAGGTTCATAAACTTCCTTCGAAATAGGAATTTGAACTCCAGGTGTTGTGATTTTCTCATTTAAAATAGCCATCGTTGCAATAGCGACAGGTAATCCAACGGTTTTAGCCATTGCTGTATAGGTTTGATCCTCGCCAATAGTAACCATCGTAGAGTCTATTTGGTACATCTCACCATTAAGTTCATATCCAAATTTATGATACATGACGATCATATCTTTATCATCTTTTTCTAACGCCCAACTATCCATTAATATTTTTTGAAGAATTTCGGCTGGTGAGGCATTCTTGATCTCCACCATTTTAGTTTTATTAAAAATATCTACTTCTTCTAATTTGTCCCAAACAATATCATCTTGGTCTACTTTTAAAGCATGTCTAAATTTCAATTCTACGGAGTCTGTAGGACTATACGGGAGAAAAGAATTTACAAAATCGCGGTAGCTCATATTTTCACTACCTTCAATTGTATAGCTGTCATCTGTCATGCCCAATTGGACAAAAATATTCCAGGCGCGACTAAAACCAACACGACGAATTGTACCACGATATAACGTTTTAACGTTATCTAAATCATAGATAGATTGATATTTTAGTGAGTCTCTATTGGCATAAGCTTCAAAACGACCATAGCCTTCAATTTCAAGAAATTCGGTTCTTCTAAACAATCTATTGTAAGGGATGTATTTGTAGGCGTCTTCTTGAAGAAATTTCGCAGCACTGCCTTGTCCAGCAACGACAACGTTTCTAGGATTCCATGTAAATTTATAATTCCAGAGGTTATTGTCACTTTCGGGAGCTACTAATCCGCCAGTAAATGATTCAAAAAGCACGATTTTTCCGCCTTTATCACGAATGTAATCAATAACTTTCATGGCACTCATATGGTCGATACCTGGATCTACACCAATTTCATTCATAAAGACAAGGCCTTTGTCTGTTACTACTTTATTTAGCTTTTGCATGTCTTCACTAACGTAAGATGCTGTGACCATGTTTTTACCAAAGGCAACACAATCTTTGGCAACCTCAAGATGAAATCTTGCAGGAAGCATAGAAACCACAATATCTGCATTTTCTATTGCTGCTTGTCTTGACGATTTATCAAAAACGTCTAAAGTAATAGCATTAGCATTTTCATGATCTCCAATTAATTTTTTGGCGTTAGTACTGTTAATATCGCCAACGATAATATGGAGTCCTTCTTCAACAGATTTATCTAATAAATATTTGATAAGGTATGATGTTGATTTTCCAGAACCAATGACTAAAATCTTTCGCATAGTGGGTTGAGTTGAGTAATTTTGTTATTTAAATCTCTTTGAAATTTAAAAGAAAGAGTTAACAATCAATTTAATATTTAAAAAAAACTTCAAATAAATTTCTTGACGAATTTACTAAATACAAAGGGTTATAAAAACCTAAATCTAATTTATATATGAACAAAAAAATTCTCGTTTTAGGAACTCTTTTTGGGCTAATCGCTATTATACTTGGAGCCTTTGGCGCACATGGATTAAAATCTTTAATTTCTGCGGAATATATTCAGACGTTCGAAACTGGAGTGCGGTATCAAATGTATCATGCATTTTTTCTATTGTTTGTAGGATCTTTCGCGTCTATTTCTAAAAAAACTAAGCGAGCAGTTTTTTATTTGGTGTTGATTGGTGTCTTTTGTTTTTCGGGTTCTATATATGGATTATCAACAAATGATCTCACAGGTTTTGATTTTAAGACGATTGGTTTTATAACACCAATAGGTGGGCTTTTATTAGCTATTTCTTGGGTTGTAGTTTTGATTAATTTTTTGAAGATAGATAGTTATAAATCCTAAAATAAGCAGACTACTTTAAAATATTGTTTAATTTTGCAGTCTAAACTATATAAATAAATTATGGTAGACCATACACAAAACACGAAATCCATTGCGTTAGAAACTTATGGCATTAAAAATGCTAAAGTTAACTATCAATTATCTCCAGATCAACTCCATAAATTAACTATTGACAAAGGGCAAGGCGTAGAGTCATCTTCGGGTGCTTTGGCAGTTAATACAGGTGAGTTTACTGGTCGTTCTCCACAAGATAGATTTATTGTTAAAGATGATATAACAAAAGATCGAGTTTGGTGGGGAAATATCAATATTCCTTTTGATGCTGATAAATTTCAAAAGTTATATGACAAGGTTACTGACTATCTTTCTAATAAAGAATTGTTTGTTAGAGATAGCTACGCTTGTGCAGATGATAATTACAGATTGAATATTCGTGTAATAAACGAATACCCTTGGAGTAACATGTTTGCTTACAATATGTTTTTACGACCTACAGAAGAAGAGTTAAAAGATTTTACTCCCGAGTGGACCGTCGTTAATGCACCTGGCTTTCTGGCGGATGCTGAAGTTGACGGTACAAGACAACATAACTTTGCAATATTAGATTTTACACGTAAAATTGCTTTAATAGGGGGAACAGGTTATACTGGAGAAATCAAAAAAGGTATTTTCTCAGCACTTAACTTTATTCTTCCAGTCTTTAAAAACACCTTGCCAATGCACTGTAGCGCAAACATTGGGGAAGATGGCGATACTGCTATCTTTTTTGGTTTATCTGGCACAGGGAAAACAACATTGTCTACAGATGTAAATCGCAGCTTAATTGGTGATGATGAACATGGTTGGACAAAAGAGAATACAGTTTTCAATTTTGAAGGTGGTTGCTATGCTAAAGTGATAAATTTATCACAAGAGCAAGAGCCAGAGATTTTTGATGCTATTAAAAAAGGAGCTATTCTCGAAAATGTGATCATGGATGATAAAGGTGATGTGCAATTTGAAGATACATCTATCACTCAAAATACAAGAGTAAGTTATCCTATCTATCATATAGAAAATATTAGAAAGCCATCTATTGGTGAGAATCCTAAAAACATCTTCTTTTTAACAGCAGATGCTTTTGGTGTATTGCCTCCAATTTCAAAATTAACACCTAGTCAAGCTGCCTATCATTTTATTTCTGGATATACAGCTAAAGTAGCAGGAACAGAAGCTGGTGTTGTAGAGCCAGTGCCAAGTTTTTCGGCTTGTTTTGGAGCGCCATTTATGCCTCTACATCCAACAAAGTATGCAGAGATGTTAAGTCAAAAAATGACAGACTCTGGAGTTAACGTATGGTTGGTAAATACAGGTTGGACTGGTGGACCTTACGGTGTAGGAACACGTATGAAGTTGAAATATACGCGTGCTATGATTAATGCAGTGCTCAATGGAGATTTAGGAGCGTATACTTATGAGGATTATCATATTCACTCTGTTTTTGGAGTTGCGCAACCAAGATCTTGTCCTGGAGTTCCTAAAGAGGTTCTAAGTCCACGATCAACTTGGAAAGATGGTAATGCTTACTATAAAACAGCATTTAAATTAGCAAATGCGTTTAGAGAAAATTTCAAAGAATTTGAAGAAAATGCTAGTGAAGAAATACGTAGAGGAGGTCCTCAACGTTATGCTCAATAGAGCGTTGATTTATTAGAATAAAAAAAAGCGATTTCAATTTGAAATCGCTTTTTTTTTTAATTTATGCTCTTATTTGCTTTTGTTAACTGTGTCTATGTACTTTTTTAGAGCCATAGTCATAGAAGGTGTCTCAGGAGTTGGAGCAGAAATATCAACTCTTAAACCATGAGATTCAACAGCTTTAATTGTCGTATTTCCAAATACAGCTATTTTTGTATCGTTTTGTTTAAACTCTGGGAAATTGTGAAACAGAGATTCAATACCAGACGGACTAAAGAATACTAAAATATCATAGTAAACATTTGCAAGATCTGATAAATCACTTATCACAGTTTTATAAAATACAGACCGTTTCCATTTAACTCCTAATTCATTTAAGATTTCAGGAACTTCGGCTTTTAGTTTATCTGTTGTTGGCAATAAAAAAGATTCATCCTTATATTTTTTTATTAAAGGACATAAGTCAGAAAATGTACGTTTTCCAACATAAATTTTACGTTTTCTGTACACTACATATTTTTGAAGGTAATAGGCTACAGCTTCAGATTGACAAAAATATTTCATTGAATCTGGCACTTTAAAGCGCATTTCATCTGCAACCCTAAAGAAATGGTCAACAGAATTTCTACTCGTTAGAATAATAGCTGTGTAATTTGCAAGATCAACTTTTTGTTGTCTGATATCTTTAGCTTCAACACCTTCAACATGAATAAATGGTCTGAAATCTATTTTGACCTTTTGCTTTTCTTGAAGATCGAAGTAAGGGGAGTTTTCTATTTTAGGCTCTGGTTGAGATACTAAAATCGTTTTCACTTTCGTCATATTCCTTAAAGTGTTTTAAGCGTTGAAATCTATAATTAACTTATATAAAATCAGATAGGGTCCGATTTCAAGTGCGCAAAGATACAAAATAAAATAGAATATGTTATTTAATAATAATTTTTGATGATTCTTAAATGAAGTGACAAATCCAATTAGATTAATTAAAATTATTAGTCCAATAATTACATAAATAATTGTTTTTGTGGGATCTAACGTATAAATTAAAAAACAATTAAGAGGAAATAATACAAACCCTGAATAGTTTTTAAAGGTTGTTTTCTGAAACAGATAAGAATCAATAAGCTCATCAATATCAAAAATGCTTGCTATTAAGCGTTCTAAGAGTACTTTTATTAAGAATAAAACGCCAATTCCAAAAAGCAACTTAAAAAACTGATTAATATTAAATTCTGAGGGATTAACTAATGTTGTATAACTAATAAAAGCAAAAATAGATATGGATAGGATACCGTTGAAAAAGAGCAAAGCATCAAACCCATCAATAAATTTTTGTTCTCTAGCATAAATCTTTAAATACTTAGAATTGCCAATAACCATTATAAAGTCTTTAAATCTATGCGCAAATAAGAACTTAGATGTAGTTATAAACCCTAAACCCAACACAAGAAAAATAGTAAACCAATCATTAGAAATTACGTCTCTAAGCATGGTGCAAAATTATGAAGAATAATTGATGATTTAATGCGTTCTGGCAAGCAAGTAAAAATCATTAATCTAAGGATTAACATTGTTTATGATTTTTACAGTTAATTTTAAGTGATAAAACACTTATTTTTGTCGGTAGCTAACACAAAAAGCTTTAAATATATTTTATGCGAGATGCTATCGTCATCATACCAACATACAATGAAATAGAAAACATTGAAGCCATCATTAGAGCAGTCTTCGCTCAAGAGAAAGTGTTTGATGTTTTGGTGGTTGATGATAACTCTCCAGATGGGACCTCAGAAAAAGTAAAATCTCTACAAAATGAGTTTGCTAATCAGCTTCACTTATTACAAAGACCTAAGAAAACAGGGCTTGGTACTGCTTATATTGAAGGATTTAAATGGTGTTTGAGTAAATCGTATAGCTATATGTTTGAAATGGATGCCGATTTTTCTCATAATCCAAATGATTTAATTCATTTATACAATGCTTGTGCAAATCAAGGCGCAGATATGTCTATAGGTTCTCGTTACATAAATAATAGAGTGAACGTTGTTAATTGGGATATGAAACGACTACTTATGTCTTATTTTGCTTCCAAATATGTAAAGTTGATTACTCGAATGAAAATAGATGATACCACTGCAGGATTTGTATGTTATCATCGATGCGTTTTAGAAACAATCAATCTTGAAAAGATAAAATTTGTTGGATATGCGTTTCAAATTGAAATGAAATTCAATGCACATCTCAAAAACCTTAAGATAATTGAAGTGCCTATCGTTTTTACAGATAGAAAAAAAGGAAAATCTAAAATGAGTGGAGGTATTATTTCAGAAGCTATTTTTGGTGTTATTAATATGAAGTTTAAAAGTTTATTTAGAAACTAAGATGCAAAAGAAGACCATACTTATTAAAAATGCTAAAATCGTAAACGAAGGAACGATTACTGAAGGCGATATTTTAATTGAAGGCGATTATATAAAAGAAGTTTCAGATTCAATTAGTGCGAAATCTTCAGAGGTTATAGTTGTCGATGTTGAAGGTAATTATGTCTTTCCGGGAGTTATCGATGATCAGGTTCATTTTAGAGAGCCTGGATTAACTCATAAAGCTGATATAGCTTCAGAGTCGAGAGCAGCAATAGCTGGTGGTATTACGTCTTTTATAGAAATGCCAAATACGAATCCTCAAACAACAACTGTTGAAAAATTAGAAGAGAAATTTGAAATAGCTTCAAAAACATCACATGCCAATTACTCCTTTATGTTTGGTGGTACTAACGACAACTTAGATGAAATTTTGAAGGTTGATCCTAAAACTGTTGCTGGTTTAAAACTATTTTTAGGTTCATCTACAGGAAACATGCTGGTTGATGATCCTGAGATTTTAGAAAAAATATTTAGTAGTACAGATATGGTGATTTCTGTGCATTGTGAAGATGAAGCAACTATTAGAAAAAATTTAAAAGAGCATATTGATAAGTATGGTGAGGATATCCCAATGAGTAAACATCCAATCATTAGGAGTGAAGAAGCATGTTACTTGTCATCTTCCAAAGCTATTGAACTTGCAAAAAAGACGGGAGCTAGATTACACGTTTTTCACTTGTCTACAGGGAAAGAAACAAAGCTGTTTAGTAATAAAATTCCATTAAAAGATAAAAAAATTACTGCAGAGGTATGCATACATCACCTGTGGTTTAGTGATGAAGACTATAAGAAAAAGGGCACACATATAAAATGGAACCCAGCTGTGAAAACAGCAAAAGATAGAGATCAGCTTTGGAAAGCACTCTTAGACGATAGGATAGATGTTATTGCTTCAGATCATGCACCACATACTTTAGAAGAGAAAAATAATGTGTATACAAAAGCACCTTCTGGAGGCCCTTTAGTACAACATGCTTTAGTCGCAATGATTGAAATGTTTCATAAAGATAAAATAGCACTACCAAAGATTGCTGAAAAAATGGCTCATAATCCAGCAATATTATTTCAAGTTGAGAAACGTGGTTATATTAAAGAAGGCTATTTTGCAGATTTAGTTATTGTAGATATAAATAACCCTTGGACCGTTAATAAAGATAATATTCTCTATAAATGTGGATGGTCACCGTTTGAAGGGACAACATTTAGATCTAGAATAACGCACACTTTTTTAAACGGTACTTTAGTATATAATAATTTTAAAGTTTTAGACGTAAAAGCAGGTAAACGATTAACTTTTAATAGATGAACCGAGCCTGCAAAAAGTGTTTTCGTATTAAACAATTGTTAACGGCGAACAACATGTGTCCATTAAAATAAGAATAGAGAAATACACATGAACCGAGCCTGCAAAAAGTGTTTTCGTATTAAACAATTGTTAACGGCGAACAACATGTGTCCATTAAAATAAGAATAGAGAAATACACATGAACCGAGCCTGCAAAAAGTGTTTTCGTATTAAACAATTGTTAACGGCGAACAACATGTGTCCATTAAAATAAGAATAGAGAAATACACATGAAACGAATTTTGATTTTTTTAATAGCGATATCAATTATTGGTTGCAATTATGTTGACAAACCTATAAAGCCAGAAAATCTAATCTCTGAGGATAAGATGGTAGATGTTCTTTATGATGTATTTATTTTGACGTCTGCAAAAGGAACAAGTAAAGGGATTTTAGAGGCAAATGGAATCTATCCAGAAAATTATGTTTTTGAAAAACATAAGATAGATAGTTTGCAATTTGCATTAAGTAATGAATATTATGGCTTTCGTGTAGAAGAATACGAATCTATAATAGCTAGAGTAGAAGAACGATTTAATGCCGATAGACTTAAAGTTCAAGCTAAGATTGATAAAGAAGCAGCAGATAAGCAACGCAAAAAAGATTCTATTAGAAAGTTAAGTGATGCTCTAAAAGTTAATAAATCTAGAAAATTTCAGGAACCTAGAAAGTGAATCTTAAAGATTACTCAGGCCCTTCTAAATAATATTTTGAAACTTTAGTTATGGACTCGTCTATGGGCGTAAAACTAAAATCAAGATCTCTTTTTAGTTTAGAATTATCAAATACCGTTTTACTTGAAATTGACTTCGCCAACTGCCTTGATAGTTTTCGTCGTTTTCCAAAGAGTTTGTAATGTAACCAATCCACTCTCCAGGCAACAGATAATAAAAACAGCGACACTTCTTTTTTTGATGGTTTTACATCTAACGCTTTTGCAACTTTATCTTGAAATGTCTTAAAAGGTAAATTTTCAGCAATTAAAATATAACGCTCATTTTTTAGAGCACTATTCATTAGTCGCGTCATACACTCTACAACATCCCAAACATCAACATATGCAGACGTACCTTTTGGATAATACTTCAATCCTTTATAAATCTGTCTAAATAGGTTGCCACTTCCTCCACCTTTCCAAAACCCAGGACCTAATATAATTCCAGGATTCACAATGACAGCATCAACACCTTCTTGAGTGCCTCGCCAAACTTCTATTTCTGCTCCATATTTTGTGATAGCATACACGCTATTATCGTCCTCTGGATTCCATTCGGTTTTTTCGGTAACAAGCGTGTCTTCGTGTGGCTCATTTCCAATCGCTGCAATAGAACTTATGTAGCATATTTTTTTAATCGTATTCGAGATACAGAGATTTACAACGTTTGCTGTGCCTTTAATATTGATTTTTCTAAGTTCATGGTATTCATTAGGTTCAAAACTTATAAATGCAGCGCAATGATAGACATGAGTAATATCTATAAAAGCGGGTTCTAATGAAGGGATATCATTAATATTTGCCTCAACCCACTCAATTTTATTGAAAAATGTATCGACATCATCAGTGTAGTAGCCAAATACTTTTTTCACAGATTCTAGCTTGTGAGCTCTTCTGTAAATAGCTCTAACAGAAGCGTCATTGCTCACCAATTTGAACAACAAATGCGAACCTACCAAACCTGTACCACCTGTAACTAAAATCATAGGAACTCCTTTTAATCGTTTTGATTGAAGCGAAAAATAGGTATTTTATTTCAATATGAATTGTTATTTGCGCTTCATAGCAAAGTTACGAAGTAAAAAGAATAAGAAATATTAGAATATAAGAACATTTTATAGCCAATTGAAAACGATTAAAAGAGTTTATTGTAAAATTAGTCTTTTTTCTTTTGAGCTATAAATCTATATTTGCCAAAGATTACAAATAGACAAGCGTTTTATATTTTGGTTTAATTTATTGATATTTCCTTTAGGGTTAGGACAAAATCGATGAGGTATTTTAAAAATGTAAAACGAGTTAATACACATATTATGATAAAGAATTTTGTAGAAGAATTACAATGGAGAGGTATGATTCACCAAACAATGCCTGGTGCCGAAGAACATTTAATGGAGAGCATGCGATCTGCCTATGTTGGGTTTGATCCAACAGCAGATTCACTTCACATAGGTAATCTTGTCCCAATTATGTTACTAGCGCATTATCAACGTTGTGGTCATAAGCCATTTGCCTTAATTGGTGGAGCAACAGGTATGATTGGAGATCCTTCTGGGAAATCTAGTGAGCGTAATTTGCTGGACGAAAAAACACTACGTCATAATCAAGATGCTATTAAGGGGCAATTAGCACACTTTTTAGATTTTGAAAGTGATGTGGCTAATTCCGCAGAGTTAGTTAATAATTATGACTGGATGAAAGCGTTTTCTTTCTTAGAGTTTATTCGTGATGTGGGTAAACATATTACGGTAAATTATATGATGGCAAAAGATTCTGTAAAAAATAGGATTTCTTCGGAATCTAGCGACGGAATGTCCTTCACAGAATTCACATACCAGCTTGTTCAAGGCTATGATTTCTTGCATCTATATAAAGAAAATCAGTGTTCTATCCAAATGGGTGGAAGCGATCAATGGGGAAATATCACAACCGGAACAGAATTAATTAGACGTGTAGCTCAAGGAAAAGGTTTCGCAATTACCTGTCCGTTAATTACAAAGAGTGACGGTTCAAAATTTGGTAAGTCTGAGGGTGGAAACGTCTGGCTTGATTCTAATAGAACATCACCATACAAGTTCTACCAATACTGGTTGAACTCTAGTGACGACGATGCTGAGAAATATATCAAGATTTTTACGTTTTTAACTGAAGACGAAATTAAATCAATACTATCTGCACATCAAGAAGCTCCTCATCAACGCGGACTTCAAAAACGTTTAGCTGAAGAAATTACAACGATGGTGCATTCAAAATCTGATTTTGAAAATGCAGAAAAAGCATCAAATATTTTATTCAGTAAAACATTTAAAGTAGACATTCAAACCTTAGATGAGAAAACCTTTTTAGACGTATTTGAAGGTGTTCCGCAAGCGGAAATATCTAAAGAAGAACTATCTCAACTAGACATGATTGGAGCTTTAGCAGCGCAAACAAATTTTTTAGCATCTAATAGTGATGCGCGTCGTGCATTGAAAGAAAATGCAGTGTCAGTGAATAAAGAAAAAGTAAAAGAAGATTATCAACTATCTACCGAAGATTTGATAAATGATAAGTATATCATTATCAATAAAGGGAAAAAGAATACTTATATTATAAAGGTGTCGTAAATTAGAAGTTAGTGTGATTCTTTTGAGTTATCTCGTCATTCTCAACTTGTTTCAGGGTGATCAAGAGAACAACTTTAAAACCCCTTAAATAGAAAAACGTCCCGTAATTTACGGGACGTTTTATTAACCAATCAACTATTATGAGAAGCTAATCTTTCTTTTTCATAGAGTTTTAAACTATTAGTTTAAATTCATAGCTTCCCAGTTTTTGTCGGCTTTACTTTGTAAACCTTTCACATTATTTTTTTTCCATGTGTTTAAGGTGTTGTTTCCCCAAGAATTATAGAATAAATAGAGCTTTCCTTCTCTGATTTCGAACGTTTTAGGGTTAATATCGATTTTTTCAGATTTTTCAGCAATGGCATACGCACAATAACCGCCATATTGTGGCATATATTTTTTTGGAGTCTCATTAAAAGTTTTAAGATTTGCTTCAGTTGAGAATTTAAATTTCACGCCATCATACGCTGCTGTGAATTCTTTTTTACCTTCTATAGCTTGATTGTCAAAATAGGCAACAACATCATAACCTTTGGCTATGTAGTCTTTTTTGGTATTGTAATCTGTTGTCTGTGACGATGCGATTAGCATTCCGAAGAAAAAAAATACAGGGAATAGTTTAGTTTTCATTTTGAGGTAGTCGATAAAAAATTTAAATCATTACAATACCATAAGATTACAGCCTCTAATATCACTAGAGTCAAATCTCCCAATAATCTCAAAAGTAGAATTATTATGAACGCGACCTAGGTCTTGTGTAGCTATAAAGGAGCACGAATTAATATTAGCTAAATCAATAACGTTTATTCCGCCAGTTTTGTTTCTGTTTTGAAGCGTCAATGCATCTTCAGGGTCACGGGTTAAAATTCGCATCCAATTTGGGTGTTTAAAGATCCCATCCCCTAAAGAATAAGCTTGGCTTAATAACTCGGTCATACCATATTCGCTATGAATTTTTGAAACTCCAAATCCTGATTTTAAAATAGCATGTAACTCTGCTCTAACCATTTCTTTTCGGCGTCCTTTCATGCCGCCAGTTTCCATTACAATCGTGCTGTTTAAATTGAATTGGTGGAGTTCTACGAGATCTAAAAGCGCAAACGAAACGCCAATAAGCATGATTTTTTTTCCTTCGGAATCTAAAGCGATAAGTGTCTCTTTTAACTCCGTAATATTATTGAGGTAAAACCCACTTTCGTGATGTTGAGAGTGTTCAATCATATCATTAACCATATAGATTAATGAGGAGCCTTTGCGCTCTAAATAATTAGGTAATAAGGCGAGAATCACGTAATCCTTAATATTTCCGTAGAAATCATGAAAGCCTTGTCTAAAGCTCTGCTCATAAACACTTAAATCGGTAACGTAATGTTTACTTGTAATTGAACCGGTTGTTCCGCTGCTTGAAAACGTATCTTCAATTTTAGATTGAGAACTAAGCACTTTATGACTTTTAAAAAACTGAATGGGTAAAAATGGTATCTCTTCAATTCGCGTAACATCACTTGGATGTTTATACAATAAATCACAAAACGAGCGATACACTGGATTATTCTCAAATTGAAATTTGAAGATCTCTAATGCTAATGTGTTAAATTCATTTTCCGAAGACATTGAAAAAATAGCTTCTGTGTTTATCATAAGTACAAAAATAAAAAAAGCGCTGTCAAAAATGACAACGCTTTTTAATACTTTATTTAAAAAGGCTTATTTGATCACTAATTTTTTAGTAACCGAAGCATCATTTTGAGAAATCTTTACGATATAAATACCAGCGCTTAATGCAGATACATTAATACGGTTGTTCGTTAACGTTTCATTGATAACTTGTTTTCCTAAGATGTCATAAACAGATACTAAAATAGCGTTGTCGTTTGTTCCTACTACATTTACAAATACTGTAGATGTTGGGTTTGGATACATAGAGAAAGAACTAGAATTTAAATCAGCAATGGATAAAAGCTCTACGCTAAAATCATCAGCATCTCTTGCTGTAAGGAAATATTCATTTCCAGATCTTTCATTAATAATACCAACGATATCTGTTGCCATTGTTGGGACATTGAATCCAATGTAATCAGCAGAAAAGAATGACGTTCTAAAGTTAAAGTTATCTGCACCTTGAGTCATTTCGTATGCAGTTCCAGTAGAAAAAGTAGCTTCAACACTATCATCCATTGTTACAGCTGTAACTTCTACTAATTCTGATTCGTATTGCTCAGGATTTGCAGTTAACATCGCTAAAGTCACCGCTTGAGGTGTTAGTGTGTTACCAGTAGACGACGCTGCTCCAGGATCTCCAGCAGGAACGAATTGAATCATTCCACCAAATCCTCCTAAAGTTCCAGTGATACCAGAGATACCATCTCCAATAGCATAGGTAGTACTAATATTTCCTGCATCATCATCAATTAAGATTGCGCCAGTTGCATCTTCGATGAACTTTTGACCTCTAAATGATTGTTGGTATGTTAATAAAGCTTCACCAGTAAGTGTAAAAACATCTCCAGGAGTTCCAGCTCTAAGTTCAGCAATAGTTGCAACAGTATTTGATGATAATACGCTAAAAGAAACCATGTCAGAATCAACTAAACCACCATTTACAAGTTCTACAGTAACAGCATACGTTTGACCATCTGTTGTTGTTACTGCAAATGGACTAGTGACGTTAGTAGTTGTTGAGCCATTAACTGTAATATCTATAGTTTCACCACCTACTAAATTTGTAGTTGAGAATTCAACATCTACAGAAGTAGTTCCAGGAGCTAAATCAGATCCATTTGAAGGAGATGTTATACTAATAGTTGGATCGGTGTTAGCAACAGTTGTATAAGTTCCAACAGGTATTGGGTTTGCGGCTGAGGCATTAGTGGTTTCAGTATCTAAAGCATTAGCTCCACTAAAGAACCAGTTACCAAGAACAAAAGTTGAACCATCAGGTCCAGTTCCATCGACTCTATAAGCCCAACCATCAAGATATTCCCATGGTGTTCCGTTACCGTCAACGTTAATGTCTCCAAAAACATCGATTACTGCACCGCCTTGGTATAATTCAACAGCATCATCACCATTAATTCCCATTGCAGATCCAGCATTATAATCTGGAGCAAAACCAAACCAATTTGGAAATTCTACATCTTCAGAAGCTATTAGTAAGTATGTTCCTGCTGTTACAGCGTCTGCGGGAAACATGAATTCTTCTCCATCTGTTCCACCACCATTGTTGGCGCTACCAATTCCGTAAACACTTAAATCAGGGATATCATTTATAACATAAAGTTCAATCCCTTTAGGTAATCCACCAGGAAGAGGGCCATCAAAGGCTGCGGTAATAACTAAATCTTGCCCAAAAGACATAGTCGCTACCAAAAGAGTTAAACATAAAAAGTAAAGTTTTTTCATAATTATTTAGTTTTAAATTGTTTTAAAAATTAACCAAACAAATATAGGTAGAATTTGAGATCTTAACGAATAATTACTCAGCTATATAGCTATTTAACAATAGTATAACATTGGGTTGGAAAACGCCTTAGAATCAATTTAAGAGCATAAACCAAGTTAACTTAACGTTATCAATTTGATCGCTTGTATAACTTTTTGTTATTAATCTTATCTTTACATCACAAAGGATTTTAATTTAAAAAAATGAAAATGAAGGATATTAAAATTTTATTGGTTGATGATGAACCAGATATTTTAGAAATCGTTGGTTTTAATCTCTCTAATGAAGGGTATCAAGTAATAACTGCCGAAAACGGTGCTGAAGGTGTTAAAAAAGCCAAGAAAGAAAAGCCTCAACTCATCATTCTAGATGTGATGATGCCAGAAATGGATGGTATTGAAGCTTGTGAACAAATTAGAAAAATACCAGATTTAAGTGCTACAATAATTACATTTTTAACAGCTAGAGGTGAAGATTATTCACAAATGGCAGGTTTTGATGCTGGAGCCGATGATTATATTACTAAACCGATAAAGCCAAAAGTTTTAGTGAGTAAAGTTAAAGCGCTTTTGAGACGATTGAAGGATGATGAAAAAGTTGATGAGATTTTAAAAATTGGTAACTTAACAATTAATAGAGAAGAATATAAAATTATAATTAAGGGACAAGAATTGCTTTTGCCAAGAAAAGAGTTTGAATTGTTATCTTTGCTAGCAACCAAGCCAAATAAAGTTTTTAAGCGTGAAGAAATTCTAGATAGAGTCTGGGGCAATGAAGTCATTGTTGGAGGACGCACAATCGATGTTCATATTAGAAAGCTTCGTGAAAAAATAGGAGATGAAAAGTTTAAAACCATAAAAGGTGTGGGCTATAAGTTTGTTGACTGATGCAAAATAAATTAAAAAAAACGTACAAGTTTGCTTTTAAAACTTCCTTGTACATAACGATTCCCTTAACGCTCTTATCGAGTGTTTTTTTGTATTTGTTGCATTCTATTGATGTCGTTTACTTGTTGTCTTTTGCAATGTTTGCCTACATACTTTCTTTTATCGTTATCCAATATAGGGTCGAGCGATTTATATATAGAAGAGTTAAGAAAATATATGATGAATTAACGCTTTTAGAATCGGCATCATTGCGTAAACAGCCTATTACTACAGATATGGCTACACTTACTCAAGAAATAGGTAAGTATGCTAAAGACAAGAAACTCGAAATAGAAACACTTATCATAAGAGAAGAATATCGTAAAGAATTTTTGGGTAATGTCTCTCACGAATTGAAGACACCATTATTTACTGTTCAAGGATATCTTGAGACTCTTTTAGGTGGCGCCATACATGATGAAAATGTAAGCGAAAAATATTTAAATAGAGCAAATATCGGATTAGAACGTCTCATCTATATCGTCAATGATTTAGATATGATTACCAAATTAGAAGTTGGTGATTTACAACTCAATATTGCCGAATGTGATATTGTTGAACTCGTAGAAAGTGTCTTTGATTTATTAGAAATGAAGGCTGCTAAGAAAAAAATATCATTAATTTTCGATATCGATTATAAGGAGCCCATTATGGTTACTGCAGATAAGGAGCGCATTCAGCAAGTGCTTTCTAACCTTATTGTGAATTCTATAAAATATGGAGAAGACAAGGGTACAACCGAAGTTAGCATCGAGAACCTAATAAAAAACAAAGTTATCGTGAGAGTTACAGATAATGGAGAAGGTATTTCTAAAGGAAATATTCCTCGTTTGTTTGAACGTTTCTATCGTGTTGATAAAAGTGGTTCTCGCAAAGTAGGAGGCTCTGGTCTTGGCTTATCAATAGTAAAACATATTATAGAAGCACACGATGAAAGAATATATGTTGAAAGTGACTTGGGTGTTGGGAGTGAGTTTTCATTTACCCTAGAAAAGACTAAATAGTTTTTTAAAATTCACCTCATAATCCATTGCCTGCAATCCCTTGTATTTTGAAACACTATTCAAGTTCTCAATTGTAAATTCATCTTGTTTACAACTGTCAGCAAAACCTAATTTTGTTAAGCGCTCTGCAAGGTACTCCTGCTCATATTGCCCTGGAGTAGGGACAAAAAAAGCATTTTTACTAAGTTTAGCCAAATCCATGAGTGTTGTATATCCAGATCTCGAAACCACCAATGCGCTTTCGTTAATAGCGTTTTCCAATTGAGAACTCGTCATGTAATTGTAAATAATCATATTTTTTTCTTCGGAAACCTGCTGCTCATTTTCAATAACGCCTTTAACAAAAATCACTTTGCCTTTATAGTTTTTGAACTCTATTAGCAGCTTCTTTTCGAAAAGTGTTCGCTGAGGTTCTGGTCCAGAAAGTAGTACCATGATATCATATGTAAAAGAGATATCTTTTTTTGAAAACCGACTTAAAGGTCCAATATATTTCACGGGAATATCGTTTATGGGAGTATGACCCAATTTTCCGCTAAGATTAATATCACCAAGGTTATCTGGCACCCAACACTCATGAAAACGTTTAATGATTTTTTGATGTAATTTAGTGCTCAACCAAGTTGTGTTTCCACTTAAAACTTGAAGTTGATGTGTCATAAAGACACAAGGCAAGTCTTTGTTGTGGACACCTAAGCGGTTATCAGAAATGATACCTTCTATTTGATAGTCCTTAATAATAGATGTAATAGCCTTTTTCTCTAACGCAATAGCTTTAGCCATCTTAGGAGAACTCTGCAGCATTTTTAGCCTAAAGTATTTTCCTTTTTTTGGATAGGTGATCTTATAAGAAGGGAGTTCGACACACTCAATATCAGGAAATTCTTTCTTGAGTAAAGACAAGGCAATCCCATCACTAGCAATAATAGGTTCAAATTGATGAGCTTTTAGTGCATTAATAATTGGGATACATCTTGTAGCATGGCCTAAACCCCAATTTAGTGGTGCTATAAGTATTCGTTTTTTTGTGCTCAACTTTTTTTAGTATTGTTTATTTTAATAAGTCTATTTTTAAAAATAAAGATAAGCTTAAAATGTTTCCTTAATTTTACCGCATCAAGAACTTGTTTAAACTTTTTATGTTTAAGCGAAAATTAGGGCTTTTGAAATTAAATAAAGATTTTTTTGAGCTTCATAGCATAGTTATGGAGAGATAAAAAGGAGAAATTTAAAAGAATAATTTTTTAGCAAATAGAAAAAGTTTAAATGAGTTCTATTAGTAAAAATAACAAATTGTTAAATATAAGCAGTGGGAAGTAAAAATAAACTCAAGCGATTTAGAGAAAATGAAATATTCTCTAATGTATTTCAGCCAACGAGAGCTGAATTGGTCGATTCAGAATACGAATTTAAGGGTAATTGGAATGCTACCGTTTTTAAAAACGATAATCCGTTAGTTTTAGAATTGGGTTGTGGTCGTGGAGAATATGCAGTTGAGTTAGCTAAAAAATTTCCGAACAAGAACTTTATAGGTATAGATATCAAAGGTGCTCGTTTTTGGAGAGGCGCCAAAACAGCTATAGATGAAAATATTTCTAACGTTGCATTTATTCGAACACAAATTGAATTAGTTGAGTTTGTATTTGCAGAGAACGAAGTGGACGAAATTTGGATAACTTTCCCAGATCCTCAAATAAAATACAAGCGTACCAAACATAGAATGACTAACTCTCAATTTTTAAAACGCTATAAAACCATTTTAAAACCAGAAGGTTTTGTAAATTTAAAAACCGATAGCGAATTTATGCATGGTTACACGCTTGGTCTTTTACATGGTGAAGGTCATGAAGTTTTATATGCAAATCATGACGTTTATAAGCAAGAAGGTAGCCCAGAAGAGGTGACGAGTATTCAAACCTACTATGAATCTCAATATTTAGAACAAAACAAACCAATTACGTATATTAGATTTAAAATTAAATAGAATTGAACATTACCTTCATTTTTTTTCTAGGATTAATTATTGCACTTATTGGTGTCGTTCCTCCCGGACTTTTAAATATGACAGCAGCAAAAGTAAGTCTCAAAGAAGGGCATAGTAGAGGTATTATGTTTTCTATAGGCGTATGTCTTATCGTATTTTTGCAAACCTATATTGCAGGCATGTTTGCTCGTTATTTAAGTAATCATCATAGTACGGTTGAAATTTTGCGACAAGTTGCATTTGTCATTTTTGTATTGATTACCATTTACTTTCTGTTTGTAGCTAAATCAAACCCTGAACCAGATGTAGAACCACATATTAGAAGTAAACCCAGTCGTTTTTTTCAAGGTATGTTCCTCTCGGCAATCAATGTATTTCCAATACCATATCAAGCCTATATGACAATAACAATTGCAGGTTTTGGGTGGTTTCATTTCGATGCTGTTAGTATTTTAACGTATTGCTCAGGAGCAGCAACAGGAACGTTCGTCATGTTATATGTCTATATTTTCTTCTTTGATAAAATCAAAAACAAGAAATTAACTTCTCAAAAAAACATGAATTATATTATTGGAGGCATTACTGGTATGGTTGCTAGCGTGACCTTAATTAATATTTTAATGGGTGCCTAATGAAACCAGAAACCTTAAATTTTTTTGATCGCGTTTATGAGGTTGCTAAATTGATTCCCTTCGGAAAAGTAACTAGCTACGGAGCAATAGCTAATTATTTAGGAGCTAAGCGAAGTGCAAGAATGGTTGGCTATGCAATGAATGGCTCCCATGGAAAAGATATTCCTGCACATCGCGTCGTTAATAGAAAAGGCTTACTCACTGGGAAACATCATTTTGATGGGACTAATCTTATGCAGCAACTCTTAGAAAGTGAAGGAATTGTTGTGATAGAGAGTCAAATACAAAATCTTGAAAAGGTGTATTGGGATCCAATGAAGGAGCTGTAAGATGTAATAAATCGATAATTTAATAACCCAAAAATTAAGAAATACTCATCAATTCCATCTTGGATAATCAACACCAATCCAACCATAAGAAATTGCAATCTTAACACTTTAAACTTCAAGCTTTATTAAGTATCTTTGCATTTAGAATAAATCTAGATAAGAATATTTTTCAGGTTGATCGCGGTCACAAAATTTGCCTGCACTGAGTGCAGTAGAAGTGTCGAAGTGCAGTCAAAACCTATTAAATTTTAAGACTGTTTTAAACAATCTAAAAACTATGAAATTAAATAAACAAGACATATTTAAAGCACTTGAAAGTATTTCTGCTCCTGGAGAAGGACAAAATATGGTTGAGAGTGGAGCAGTAACCAATGTTGTGACATTTGCAGATGAGGTTATTGTTGATATTACGATTACAAACCCAAGTTTACAAGCCAAAAAGAAAACCGAAGTAGAGATCATGCAAACCATCCATAAACTGGTGCATGAAAAGGCTAAAATTACTGTGAACGTAAAAGTAGATGCACCAACAAAATCAGCTCCAAATGTGATTAAAGGAAAAGAAATTCCAGGAATTAAAAACATAATCGCTGTAGCTTCTGGAAAAGGAGGTGTGGGTAAATCTACAGTAACTGCAAATCTTGCGGTTACTCTAGCAAAAATGGGTTTTAAAGTAGGTATTTTGGATGCAGATATCTATGGTCCATCAATGCCAATCATGTTTGATGTAGAACTAGAAAGACCTACAGCTGTTAATGTTGATGGAAAATCAAAAATGAGACCAGTAGAAAACTACGGAGTTAAAATTTTATCCATTGGCTTTTTTACCAAACCAGACCAAGCGGTTGTTTGGAGAGGACCAATGGCAGCCAAAGCATTAAACCAAATGATTTTTGATGCAGCTTGGGGAGAATTAGATTTTATGCTGCTAGATTTACCTCCAGGAACAGGAGATATTCATCTAAGTATTATGCAGTCACTTCCAATTACAGGAGCTGTTGTGGTAAGTACGCCTCAAAACGTAGCACTTGCAGATGCTAAAAAAGGAGTCGCTATGTTTCAACAAGAGAGTATCAATGTGCCAGTTTTAGGTATTATTGAAAATATGGCTTATTTTACACCAGATGAGCTTCCTGATAATAAATATTATATCTTCGGAAAAGAAGGGGCAAAAAATCTTGCAGAAGATTTAGGTGTTCGCTTTTTAGGAGAATTACCTTTGGTTCAAAGCATAAGAGAAGCTGGAGATGTTGGAAGACCAGCAGCACTGCAAACTGCTACAGAATTAGAGCGAGCATTCGAGACATTAACTCAAAATGTGGTAGAAGAAGTTGTAAAGCGTAATGATAATTTACCTGCAACAGAGGCAATTAAAATAACGACTATGGCTGGTTGTTCAGCAGTAAAAAAATAATACATGAGTACAGAAGAACTTAGATTAAATATCGAAAAAGCATTGGATGAGATTCGCCCATTTTTACAAAGTGATGGAGGTGATATTTCATTATTGTCAATAGAAAATGATACTGTGGTCAAAGTCCAACTACAAGGTGCTTGTGTTGGTTGTAGTGTCAATCAAATGACACTTAAATCTGGTGTAGAAATGACTATAAAAAAGTATGCACCTCAAATTGAACAAGTCATTAATGTTGAAGCTTAAAATGACATTTGTCATAGCTTTGCAAAGCTAACTATGTTAATTTTACTTTCCTGAAATTATAATTCATGATTACAACAGATATACTCATAATAGGAGCAGGGCCAACAGGACTATTTACTGTTTTTGAAGCTGGTCTACTTAAATTAAAATGCCATTTAATTGACGCTTTACCTCAAGCTGGTGGACAATGTTCAGAAATATATCCTAAAAAACCTATCTACGATATTCCTGCATATCCAGAAATTTTAGCCGGTGATTTAACCGCTAAGTTATTAGAACAATGCAAGCAATTTGAACCTGGTTTTACTTTAGGTGAGCGCGCAGAAACAATAGATAAACAAAAGGATGGTACATTTATTGTAACCACCAATAAAGGAACAAAACACCAAGCGCCTGTAGTCGCAATTGCTGGAGGATTAGGAAGTTTTGAGCCTAGAAAGCCACTCATTTCTAATATAACATCGTTTGAAGATAAAGGTGTTGAGTACATCATTAAAGATCCAGAGATTTATAGAGATAAGAAAGTGGTGATTGCTGGTGGAGGAGATTCTGCTTTAGATTGGAGTGTCTTTTTAAGTGATGTGGCAAGTGAGGTGACTTTAGTTCATAGGCGTAGTGAGTTTCGCGGACATTTAGATTCCGTAGATAAAGTACAAGAATTAAAAAATCAAGGTAAGATAAAACTAGTTACACCTGCTGAGGTAATTAATATCATTGGGCATCACAAAGTAGAAGCTGTCGTTGTTAAAGAATCTAGTGATAAGCATATTGACAAAGAATACGAGATTGAGTGCGATCATTTTATTCCGCTTTTTGGACTATCACCAAAATTAGGACCCATTGGAAATTGGGGATTGGAGATTGAAAAAAATGCAATAAAAGTGGATAATTCCTTAGATTATCAAACCAATATTCCTGGAGTTTTTGCTATTGGTGATGTAAATACATATCCTGGTAAGTTAAAATTGATTTTATGTGGTTTCCACGAAGCAACACTAATGTGTCAAGCTGCTTATCAAATCATTAATCCTGGTAAACGCTATGTGTTAAAATATACAACAGTCGCCGGAGTTGACGGTTTTGACGGTACACGAAAAGAAGCGCCAAAAGCAGTTGTTAAGAAAATAGATTAATTGGAAAATCCTGATATAAATATTACGATCATTGATAGAGAAGGTGTAAAGCATCAAATTGCAGCACCCACAGATATGGCTATGAATCTAATGGAAGTTGTTCGTTCCTATGAATTAGCTCCAGAAGGCACTATTGGTATTTGTGGTGGTATGGCAATGTGTGCTTCTTGTCAATGTTATGTGTTAAGTGAAACCGAATTACCAGAAATGCAAGATGAGGAAGAAGCGATGTTGAGTGAAGCGTTCTACGTTAAAGACAATTCTCGTTTGGGTTGCCAAATTCAAATGCGACCAGAAATAGAAGGTTTAGAGGTGGAGTTGGCACCTGAATCTTAACAAATTCCTGCGAAGCCAGGAATCTCTCTTAATTAGTTATAAGTTACGTTGGTGGAAAACACAAATGCTGGTAGAAGTTATGAATCAGAGCCACGAAAAAAATCACAAATCTATATTGAAGGAAGTTAAAAAAAGAATTAATATTTCTGCTAGAAAAGGTTTAAAATTCGATTTAAAGTACTTCACAATAAATTATTCCGAAATTCTTATTCTTGGGAAATCTCAGGTTTTTCAATTGACTCTTTCTTTTTGAGTCTTAAAAATTCTTATGAAACTGAAGCAGGAGGTGTAGAAGTTGGTTCAGCTCTAGGAGTCATTAATCATATAGAATATCCTCAAATCGTCATTCTTATCAAATCAAATTTAGAGTTGCCAAATTTGAATATTAGACCGTTTTATCTCAATGAGAAAATAGCCAATATATTTTTAAATTTTGATGTTAAATTGAAGGATAGGGAAAAATTTAATAGTAAGTATATCCTTGAATCAAAGGCAGAAATCGCAAAACTTCAAAAGTTATTGAGTATAAATTTGACTACCAAAATAGCTAGTTATGAGGATTTCAGTTTAGAAATAATCGACGCTAATATTTTATTAAAGTTTGAAAGAGACATTACAATAGAAAAAGTGATGGTGCTTTATGATATAGCTAGTCTTTTAGATAAAGAATTGACGATTTATTCAGTCTTATAATCGACCAACTTGTGAGGGCCTTCCAATACAACCTTTAGCGTCCCATCATCTGTCTTAGCAATTTGCCATTTGATAAGTCAAATGGCAGCGTTTTTAATTTCAATACCTGTGATACTTCTTGGGTGCACACGGCTACCATCATTAAAAAATACAATATCACCAGATTCAGGAAAACGTGGTCTATGTGTATGTCCAATAATAGTGATGAGGTTTTGTTATCTGTAATCCACTTTTTGGTGCGTCGCTCTACTTTTATAAGCCCTTTGTAGTTTTTTGCTGGACTTGTAGGGTCTGCAATTCCCATTACATTAAGAGGTTTCCAAAGCACGCGTACCATAAAGCGACTATATTTCCAGAAGATGTAATTCCACCAATCTGCCTGGTGACCATGTGTTAGAAATAATTCTTGCCCAGTTTCAGTGTGTTTTAGAACAACAGCTTCATGATATTTTATGTTACAAAACAAATCTACATCTTCTCCTGTTTTGTGATCAAAATAGGTTGACAAATGTTTTTCTACATACTTCGGGTCGCGATACACCATATCATGGTTTCCCCAAATCATATGCAGTCGTTCTTGCTCATGAAATTTCCTCATCAACAAATACATATTTTTATGCGTATTTAGAATAGAGTCTAGAGAAAGGTTTTTTCAGAGCTCATCAACATCACCAAGCTCTGCATAGCTAAATCCTTCAGGATAATAATGCTTTAAGGCATGAAAATATATGTTTCGGTTTTTAGAAAAATCATCTGCAAAACTATTGTCGCCTCTATGGCAATCGCTAAATAGAATAAACTTACTAGAGTCGTCAAAGTTGACAACTTTCGCGTTTGTATAAGCGCGATCTAATCTCTTTTTTGAAGACATAAATAAACTTTCAACTAAAATAAGCAGAAATTAATCAACCTGAGATACCTCTTTCAATTTTTTCGATAGCAATTAGCAGTAGCCATTCTATAAATTTGGTGTACGCTTGTTTCCTATGAATAAGAAATGCTTCCCTAAATTGAGAAGCATTTCTTGTATTCTTATATTTTGGTTTTACCCACAACGATTCCGTAAGAGTAAATAATTAAATCTCGCTTAGCGACTTATTTAAAAGCATTAAGTCCAGTAACGTCTAATCCAGTAATTAATAAATGAATATCATGCGTGCCCTCATAAGTGACAACACTTTCGAGGTTCATCATGTGTCTCATAATAGAATACTCTCCACTAATTCCCATGCCACCTAACATTTGTCTTGCGTCACGAGCAATAGTTAAAGCCATATCAACATTATTGCGCTTTGCCATAGATATTTGAGCAGAAGTTGCTGTGCCATTATCACGCATAACACCTAGCCTCCAAGCTAATAATTGTGCTTTGGTGATTTCAGTAATCATTTCAGCAAGTTTCTTTTGTTGTAATTGAAATTGTCCAATTGGCTTACCAAATTGGATACGCTCTTTACTATATCTTAATGCTGTATCGTAGCAGTCCATTGCAGCACCTATTGCTCCCCAAGCGATACCAAAACGAGCAGAATCTAAACAACCTAAAGGCGCTCCTAATCCAGATTTGTTTGGTAATAAGTTTTCTTTAGGAACTTTGACATTATCAAAAATAAGCTCACCAGTAGCAGATGCCCTTAGTGACCATTTATTGTGAGTTTCTGGCGTCGAGAAACCTTCCATACCACGTTCTACAATTAAACCATGAATACGACCACTTTCATCTTTAGCCCAAACCACAGCAATTTGACAAAATGGTGAGTTTGAAATCCACATTTTTGCACCATTTAAAAGATAGTGGTCACCCATATCTTTAAAGTTGGTTACCATTCCGCTAGGATTACTTCCATGATCTGGTTCTGTTAAACCAAAAGATCCAATCCATTCTCCGCTAGCTAATTTTGGTAAATACTTTAGACGTTGTTCTTCGTTACCGTATTTCCAGATAGGATACATTACTAATGATGATTGTACAGATGCAGTACTTCTAACTCCAGAATCTCCACGCTCTATTTCTTGCATGATTAAACCATATGAAATTTGGTCTAAACCAGCACCACCATATTCTTCTGGGATATAGGGTCCAAAAGCGCCAATTTCTGCTAATCCGCCAATTATAGATTTTGGGAATTCTGCTTTCTGTGCAGCTTCTTCAATTATTGGTGAAACATCACGCTTAACCCATTCTCTGGCAGCATCACGCACTAATTTATGTTCTTCTGTAAGTAATTCGTCAAGATTGTAGTAATCAGGAGCTTCGAATAAATCTGGTTTCATTTGTTCTGGTTTATTGTTTTTCTATGGTCAAATGCTTTCGCTATCGCTCAAGTCATTTTAAAGGATAAATGGATCGAATTACAAAAGTAACGAAAACGTTTTCACTTGGCAATTTAAAGATGAAATTTTAGTTGTTAAATAGTAAAATCGAAATCGATTTAAGAATTTAAAAATGTTGCCAATAAGTTATGGAAATGATGAACACCTTGCTCTCTTGTGGGAGAAAATCGTCCTGCTTTATAAAAAGAGGATTTCACGCCTTTTTGAACATTTTCAACAACAAATTCATCTTCGCGTTCTACTTTGTCTAATCCGCTACCTGCCCCTTTATCGAGCTTTGATTCATCATAGACATAAGAAATAAAGGATACTTTTGTTCTGTTGAGACTTAAGGGTTTTATAATATTTATAGAAAGTCCCCAAGGATAAAAATTGAACATCATATTAGGAAATACCCAATAATAATAGGCTGCAACATGTTTACCATAATCAATGTGATCTTTAGGTAAATCAAAAACCTCAGTAGGTTCATCTGTGAATCCAATTTGTAAGTTACAATACTGGTAGATTTCAGTTTTATAATTTCCGTAATCTAACACAGCATTTAAATCTTCATGTACAAATGGGATGTGAAAGCCTTCTAAGTAGTTATCGCAATATAGAGCCCAATGCGCATGCACGAAGAACTCTTTTGAGAGTGAATTATCTAAATAAAACTCATCTAATGGTAAAAAGCCAATACGCTCATTCATTTTGTCTAAGACTTGTTGAAAATCGAAGGAAGGATTTAAGCCTGCAAATAGCAATGGTCCCCATTTTTTAATTGGAAATTGGTGTAAATTATCGCAAGGTCTCGGGAAATTTTCAGCGTCTTTGAATTCGGGCATGTGTTCAAATTCACCTTTTAGATTAAAGCGTCTCCCGTGATACATACAGGTCAGTTTTTTGGATGTCCCTGGATGTAAAGACACAAGGTTGCCACGATGCGTACAAACATTAGTTAAACAACTTATATGTCCCTCTTTGTCTCTAGTCAATACCATGGGCTCCGTTAAGAATGAATCTAGTAGTACAAATGGATGCACAGATTGTGGAAGTTTAATCAAATTCTCGTCACCAATGAATTGCCAAGAGTTCAAAAAAACATGTTCTTTTGTGGCTTCAAAAATCGCTTTATCTTTATAAAAAGAAGCTGGTAGCGTCTCTGCTTTTGTAATATCAGGATCAATATAGTAATTCGTTTTCATAAAAAAATATAATTGTATCTTCGTTGGAGCTCTTAAATTTACACAATTAATACTTACCGCTTTAATAATATTAAAATGAGTAATGGTACGCAGAAAATCGGATTGCTTACCACCACTTCTTTAGTGGTTGGAAACATGATAGGTGTTGGTGTTTTTGTGTTACCAGCTGTCTTGTCAAATTATGGGAGTATAAGTTTATTAGGCTGGTTGTTTACTGCTGCAGGTGCACTAGTTTTAGCTAAAATTTTTAGTAATTTTAGTAAAATTATTGTTAGTAAAAGTGGAGGTCCTTACGTGTATTCGAAAGCTGGGTTTGGTGGTTTTATTGGATTTTTAGTGGCTTGGGGTTATTGGGTTGCCTGTTGGGTAAGTAATGGAGCTATTGCCATCGCTATTATTGGCGCTGCAAGTTTTTTTGTGCCAGAATTAGCAACTAATTCTGTGTTGTCTGTTGGTCTTGGATTAGCCCTTATTTGGATTTTTACTTGGGTTAATACTAGAGGGATTAAGGAGTCCGGAAAGGTTCAGTTAATTACAACAATTATAAAAATTTTACCCTTATTATTTATTATAATATTTGGATTTTTCTTTTTTAAATTAGAAAATTTTCCAGCTTTTAATTTGACAGGAGAGGATGATTTTTCAACATTATCTGCTGTGGCTACACTAACCTTATATGCGTTTTGTGGTATTGAATGTGCTACCATTCCGGCAGGGAGTATTGAAAACCCAGAAAAAACGATTCCAAGAGCAACCATGTTAGGCACAATAATAACAACAGCGTTATATATATTAGGTACCGTTGTTTTATTTGGGATATTACCATTGGATATATTGCAAAATTCTCCTGCACCATTTGCAGAAGCTGCTAAGATTATGGGTGGAGAATATGGCGGTTATTTTGTAGCTATAGGCGTTATAATATCAGGAATTGGAGTGTTAAATGGGTGGATCTTAGTGACAGGACAAATTTCTATGGCAACTGCAAAAGATGATTTATTTCCAGATTTTTTTAAAAAGGAAAATACAAAAGGAGCTCCGGTGAATGGATTTATTATCGGTGGAGTATTGTCGTCGCTTGTTATGATAATGAACTATTCAGAAGGATTGGTTGAACAGTTTGAATTTATTGTTCAACTTACAGTATTGGTTGTGTTAATACCTTATTTGTTTACAGCAGCATCTTATGCTTTAATTATAATTGAAAAAAATCTTCATTCCAAAAGCTGGATAAAAACATTTGTATTGTCAGCTTTGGGTTTTTCATATTCATTATGGGCAATATATGGTTCTGGGCCTGATACCGTTTTTTATGGTTTTTTGTTAATGTTAATAGGCGTACCTGTATATGTTTGTATGAAATGGGTTAAAAGTAAAGAAGCTTTATGAAAACGACACACCATTCAGAATATCTAAAATTACAAACGGTTTTTCTTAAATCAGTTGCAAATGCTTTTGTGTCTGATACTGAATTGACAGAACAATGGCAAGAGCTAAATTATCTAGAGCAGCCTGATTTTGATAAGTCAAAGAAAGAGTATCAAGCATTTGAAGACGCGTTTAAAAGGTCAAAAATTGAATTAAAATATTTTCCTCAAGATCCTGCTGCGAAAATTGATTCGTTGTATTGCAGAGATGCTTCCATTGCAACAGATTTCGGAATGATCATTTGCAACATGGGAAAAGGTGGACGCAGTAATGAACCCGAATCTCAGAAACTCCAATTCCTTAAAAGTAATATTCCAATTCTTGGCGAAATAATGGCTCCAGGAACTCTAGAAGGAGGCGATGTTGCTTGGTTGGATGAGAAAACATTAGCTGTAGGTCATACGTATAGGACCAATGAAGAAGGAATACAACAATTAAGAGACTATCTTGAGCCTAATGGCATAGAGGTGATCGTTGTAAAATTACCACATTACAAAGGCAAAGACGATGTGTTTCATCTCATGTCAATTTTAAGTCCAGTTGATAAGGATTTGGCAGTGGTATATTCGCCATTAATGCCTATAAAATTTAGAAATCAATTACTTGAAAGAGGTTTTGAATTGGTTGAAGTTCCGGAGGATGAATTTGAATCTATGGGCTGCAATGTACTTGCTATTGGGCCTAGACGTTGTGTTGTGGTTGATGGAAACCCAAAAACGTTTGAGCTTTTAAAAAAAGCGGGATGTCGTGTTGAAGCCTATAGTGGCAAGGAAATCAGTGTTAAAGGTGGAGGAGGGCCTACATGTTTGACACGTCCTTTGTTGCGAGGCTACTAATTACATTTTTAAATAAAAAGCCTTAGTTAAATTGATATAGTCATCAGTATATTGATGGCGAGCAATTTCAATAGTTAATTCTGAAGTTTTTACATCTTGATTTATGAATGAAAATTCAATGAGGCTTCTTTTAATGTCTGCGGAAGGATTTCCTCTAACATGTGTGATTTTCTTCGGAAAAAGAGCAACTTGCTCAGCAAGGTTTATCATTTTTTTTTCTTCGGAAAAAGGAATAATAACAGAAAATACGCCATCTTCGGAAAGTAATATTCTTACACTTTCCAATAAATGCTCAAAAGGCATCGCATCCTGAAATCTTGCTTGATCTCGTTGCGCACTTTCAGTTTTATAGTCTTCAGCATAGAATGGCGGATTACAGATAATCAAATCATATTGCTCGTCGATTTCTTCGGTAAACTCCTCCAAAGAAGCATGATAACAGAACAAGCGATCATTCCAAGGGGATTGTTCAAAATTATCTACACATTGCTCAAAAGCGTTGTCGTCAATTTCAAGTGCTTCAATAACTTCTGCATGACTGCGTTGTGCTAACATTAACGATAAAACTCCCGTTCCTGCACCAATGTCTAAAATAGAAAAAGGATTCTTCTCAACAGATGTCCAAGCACCCAATAAAACACCATCTGTGCCAATTTTCATGGCGCATTGATCTTGATTAACCGAGAATTGTTTGAATTGAAAAAGGGTGTTCATGAGTTGTCTTTGAGGAAATCGAAAACTGCTTTTACAGGAGTGATAGGCTTATTCTTCTAAATATAAATCAATCAATCCCTCAGGAGTATCCACGAAAATCGTTTTGTTTTTTTTATCTACTTTAGAGATGAATTCATCATTCATTGGTATTAATATTTCGATTCCATCTCTGTCAATTTCAAAAAGCGATTGGGCAGTTGAGTCATTAATAGATGTTATAATACCTACATGTCCAAAATTTTTGTCCTCCACTTTAAACCCTATGATTTCATGAAAGTAAAATTTATCTCCTTCTAGTTTTGGTAAAAACTCAAGTGGTAAGTACAATCCGCTTTTCATAAGTGAATCTGCATCTTCTTCTGTGTCGACTTCTTCAAACTTGACACGTAATAATTCAGATTTGTGTAGTTGAGAATATTCGATAAAAAATGGGAGAAGCTTATCACGAACGTCTATAAAAACAGAGTCCAGGTTTTCATAAAGGGCAGGTTCATCAGTGTCTAATTTGACTAATAATTCGCCTTTGAAACTATATTTCTTTACAATTTTACCTAGAAAGAAGCAGTCAGTTTTATCCATAATAATCGCTATTGTCACATTGATCGCAGTCGAAATGTTTGTAAAATGATGAAAGGCTTCAACTGCACTCAGCCTGACATTATAACATAAAACTAAAAAACTCCGATACATCGTATCGGAGTTTAAAAGTATAAAAAATAATGTTCTATTTTTCTTCTTCTTCAGCTGCTGCTTCAGTGTCCGTTGCTGTTGCATCTTCTTCCGTTGCTGCTTCAACTGCTTCAGTAGCTTCTACATTCTCAGTAGCTTCTGGAGTTGCTTCTTCTTCAACTTCTGGAATAGCTGCTGCTATTCTTGCTTCATTAACTACTTTCTCTGCTGCCAATGCATCAGCTTTTGCTTTTGCTTGTAAATCAGATAAACCAGCTTCTTTAGCTTGTACTGTTCCTGCTTTTTCTTGTAACCAAGCGTTGAATTTCTCTTCAGCTTGCTCTTCAGTTAAAGCACCTTTACTAACACCACCAGCTAAATGATTTTTTAGCATCGCACCTTTGTAAGATAAAATTGCTCTTGCTGTATCAGTTGGTTGTGCACCATTCTGTAACCATTGTACTGCACTATCAACATCTAATTCTACTGTTGCTGGGTTAGTGTTTGGATTGTAAGCACCTAATTTCTCTAAGTATTTACCATCTCTCTTTGCTCGTGCATCTGCTGCAACGATCCAATAATAAGGTTTCCCTTTTTTACCGTGTCTTTGTAATCTAATTTTTACAGGCATATTTTTAATTAATTTGCGAGGTTCGCGACCTCTATTATTAATGAGGCGCAAAGATAATACAATAATTTAATTCTCAACATTTTATTTCTAATTAAGTAATATTGAAAATTTATCATACTTTTGAAATCTTTAAAACGTTATTGTGTTTATCCCAGGATATTATAAAAAATTAATATGAAAAAAATAGCCTTAATTCTTATAACCTTAGCCGCAGTGTATAGTTGCGGTGAAGAACTGCAATTCAATTCACCTGCAATAGAAGGAAATTACAATGGTAATCCTTGGAAAGCAGTGTCTTATGCTGCAGATATTGACTTTGGGGGGTTTTTAGTTCAAGGAACCAATAATATTGAAACCATACAATTGATAACTCAAGATGATACCGCAGGTGTTTATAATTTTGGCGGTGATAATCCAAATGTAGCATTGGTTAGAGCTGCTAATGGTGTTGTTTACTCTACAGCAAATATTCCAGATCCAAGTCTTTCAATTTATCCGGCTGAAGGTCAGATTATTATTGAAAGTATTATTGGTACGACTCCTAAGACCATGACAGGTTCGTTTTGGTTTTATGCTTATAGTGCTGATGGACTGCAAACAGTAAACTTCAATGAAGGTGTGTTTTATAAAGTGCCAATTGTTGGTGGATTGGTGGCATTAGGTAATGGAAGTAGTTGCCTACAAGCAACTCAACAAGTAAATATAGCCAGAGCGGTATTTAATGCGACAGATGCTGCAATGCCTGATTATACAGATGCATGTAATGCTTATAAGTTAGCTTTGATTGCTAAAATAGATATATGTGGTGACTTAGATGGAAGTCAACAACTTATTGTTGATGGTTTAGGTACGTGTATTCCGTAGTCATCTAAATGAAAATATTTTTATCAAAGCAGCCTTTTTGGGCTGCTTTTTTTTGTTCAAAACTGTTCATAACTTCACTTTATAAAAAAGGAGTTTCTTCGTAATTTTATACACTAGCTTTTATTGAATTCATTTTGAGAATTATCAGGTTTTCAGGATCAAGTTTTTTAGATAGGAGTAATCAAACATCGCTTTGCGCCTCTGCGCCTTTGCAAGAAAAACAAATAGCTCAAAATCGTATGTACTTAATCTTCGATACCGAAACCACAGGATTACCGAAACGCTGGGATGCGCCCATTACAGATGTGGATAATTGGCCAAGGTGTATTCAAATTGCTTGGCAACTGCATGATGAGATGGGTAACTGTGTCGAGCATCAAGATTATTTAGTAAAGCCAGACGGATTTAATATTCCTTACGATGCTGAGAAAATTCACGGTATTTCAACCGAGTTAGCGCAAGAACAAGGAATTTCACTTCAAGAGGTGTTAGAGAAATTTAATGTAGCGTTAACGAAGACCAAATTTGTCATTGGTCAAAATGTGAAATTTGATCTCAATATTATGGGAGCAGAATTTGTAAGAGGAGCTCTTGCAAATCAACTTCAAGAGCTTCCGGTTTTAGATACCTGTACAGAACATACAGCATCACTTTGTGAACTTCCTGGAGGTCGCTATGGAAAGTTTAAACTTCCAACCCTTACAGAGTTACACCAATTTTTATTTAATAAACCATTTTCCGAAGCGCATAATGCAACTGCAGATGTGGAGGCAACCACGCGTTGCTTTTTCGAATTGTTGCGTTTAGGTGAATATACAAAGGAGCAGCTAGATGTTGAACCTGAATACTTTCAGAGTTTTAACGAGAAGAATCCGCAAACGATCCAGCTTATTGGATTAAAGCACATCAACCTTAAAAAGGAAAGTGCTAAAATTAATGCGCGTCTTCAAAAGTTACAAGCAGTTGATATTTCCGAAGAAGAAATAAAAGAGAATATTTCTGGTTTGGCAGATGTTGAATATGTTCATCTCCATAATCATTCGCAGTTCTCGGTATTACAATCAACGATTAGTATTACAGATTTGGTTGCTGTAGCAGCAGAGCACGAGATGCCTGCAGTTGCTTTGACTGATCATGCTAATATGATGGGAGCATTTCATTTTGTGAAAGCGGTTAACAATCATAATAAAGGTGTAAAAGCTAAAATTGCAGAAGCTGAGGAGAAAGGTGAAACGTCAGATTTAAAAGAAATCAAGCCTATTTTAGGTTGTGAGTTTTTTGTTTGTGAAAATCATACCGATAAAACCAGAAAAGATAATGGCTATCAAATTGTCCTAATCGCTAAAAATAAAAAGGGATATCACAACTTAGCAAAATTGTCATCACATGGCTTTGTGGATGGGTTTTACTACTTGCCAAGAATTGATAAGAAACTGATTCAGCAATACAAAGAAGATTTAATCTGCTTGACTGGAAACCTCTATGGAGAAGTGCCAAGTAAAGTATTAAATGTTGGTGAAAATCAAGCTGAAGACGCCTTAATTTGGTGGAAACAAGAGTTTGGTGATGATTTGTATGTAGAACTCATGCGACATAATCAAGAAGATGAAAATCGTGTCAACCCTGTACTTGTTAAACTGGCTCAAAAACATGAAGTGAAGCTTATAGCAAGTAATAACACATATTACTGCAAGCAGGAAGATGCCAATGCACACGATATTTTATTGTGTGTTAAGGATGGTGAAAAACAAGCGACACCAATTGGTCGTGGTCGAGGTTATCGCTATGGAATGCCAAATCAAGAGTATTACTTTAAGTCCTCTGATCAGATGAAATCGCTCTTTAAAGATATTCCTGAGGCGATTACAAATATCCAAGAAGTTGTTGATAAAGTAGAGGTCTATCAACTTGCTAGAGATGTGTTATTACCAGCTTTTGATATTCCTGATGAGTTTAAAGATACTGCTGATATAGCAGATAAAGGAAAGCGTGGAGAGAATGCATTTCTAAAACATTTAACATTCGTAGGTGCTAAAAAACGATATGGAGAAGAGTTAAGTCAGGAAGTTATAGAACGCCTAGACTTTGAACTTAGCGTTATTGAAAACACAGGCTATCCTGGTTACTTTTTGATTGTAGAAGATTTTATTAGGGAAGCTCGTAAAATGGATGTTTCTGTTGGTCCAGGTCGTGGATCTGCTGCAGGATCAGTGGTTGCCTATTGCCTCTGGATTACCAATATAGATCCCTTAAAATATGACTTGCTTTTTGAGCGTTTCTTGAATCCAGATCGCGTAAGTATGCCTGATATTGATATCGATTTTGATGATGAAGGTCGAAGTCGTGTTATGGATTATGTGATTAATAAATATGGTTCAAGTCAAGTAGCTCAGATTATTACTTACGGTACGATGGCTGCGAAATCATCGATTCGTGACACTGCAAGAGTATTAGATTTACCTTTATTTGAAGCAGATCGCATAGCGAAGCTAATTCCAACGATGTCAAAACTGAATAAGATTTTTGGCCTATCGGAAAAGGAACTGGGCAGCAAATTTAGGGCAGAAGATTTAGAGAAAGTCAACGAGCTACTCAATATTGCAGATGGTGATGGCCTGGATGCTGAAACTATAAAACTTGCTAGATCACTGGAAGGCTCGGTAAGAAATACGGGAATTCATGCCTGTGGGGTTATTATTACGCCAGATGATATTACCAAATTCGTTCCTGTTGCGCTTGCAAAGGATTCAGATTTATATGTCACTCAGTTTGATAACTCGGTGGTGGAAGATGCAGGTTTGCTTAAGATGGATTTCTTGGGATTGAAAACCTTAACGCTTATTAAGGACACGGTTAAAATCGTCAAAGCAAAACATGATATTTTATTAGACCCAGATTCTTTTCCTTTGGATGATGAAAAGACTTATGAGTTATTCCAAAAAGGAGAGACGGTTGGTGTGTTTCAATATGAATCTCCAGGAATGCAAAAACACCTTAAAGATTTAAAACCAACCGTTTTCGAGGATCTTATTGCAATGAATGCCTTGTATCGTCCCGGACCAATGGAGTATATACCAAGTTTTGTTAGACGTAAGCATGGTGATGAAGATATTGAGTATGATTTACCAGCAATGGAGGAGTATCTCAAAGAAACCTACGGAATTACAGTCTACCAAGAGCAAGTAATGCTATTGTCTCAAAAGTTAGCAGATTTCACAAAAGGTGAAGCCGATGTCTTGAGAAAAGCGATGGGTAAAAAGCAAATTGCGGTTCTCGATAAAATGAAACCAAAATTTATTGAGCAGGCAAGTGCTAAAGGTCATGACGCTAAAGTTCTAGAAAAGGTTTGGAAAGATTGGGAAGCTTTTGCAAGTTACGCCTTTAATAAATCTCACTCCACATGCTACGCTTGGATTGCGTACCAGACAGCCTATTTGAAAGCACATTATCCAGCAGAATATATGGCTGCGGTACTGTCAAATAACATGAATGACATCAAGCAAGTGACGTTTTTTATGGAAGAATGTAAGCGAATGAGAATGGCAGTTTTAGGACCAGATGTTAATGAATCCTATTATAAGTTTTCTGTTAATCAAGATGGTGCTGTTCGTTTTGGGATGGGAGCTATTAAAGGTGTTGGTCATGGTGCAGTAAAAACAATCGTTGCAAACCGTAAAGAAGATGGACATTATAAATCAATTTTTGATTTATCAAAGCGTGTAGATTTACGTGCAGCAAATAAAAAGGCATTTGAAAACTTGGCTTTAGCTGGAGGTTTCGACGGATTTGGAGACACACACAGAGCTCAATATTTTCAAGATGAAGGTGATGGGATTACCTTTTTAGAAAAAGCTATTAAATATGGTGCTAAGCATCAAGAAAACGAGAATTCATCGCAAGTAAGCCTGTTTGGTGCTGCTAGTGATGTCCAAATAGCAGAGCCAATTGTTCCTCCTTCTGAAGAATGGGGAACCATGGAAAAACTAGCTCAAGAAAAAGAGGTTGTAGGTGTTTATATTTCTGGCCACCCTTTGGATGATTTTAAAGTTGAGATGAAAACGTTTTGTAGTGGTAGTCTCGCATTTTTTAATGATTTAGGGGCTTATGTTAATCGTGAAATCACCTTTGGCGGTGTGGTTACAGATGTGCAACATCGTGTTAGCAAACAAGGTAAAGGTTGGGCTATTTTTATGGTTGAAGATTATACAGATAATTTTGAATTTAGAATCTTTGGAGAAGAGTATCTTAAGTACCGACACTTCCTAGTTAAAAATAGTTTTGTGTACGTGAAATCTTTTGTCAGAGAAGGTTGGGTCAATAGAGAAACAGGTAAAAAGAGTGATCCTAGACTTCAGTTTAATAGTTTTCAATTGTTGCATGATGTCATGGATACCTATGCTAAGAAACTGTCAGTTCAATTAAATATTAAGGATTTACAAGAGGAGCGAATTTCAGTATTACAAGATTTGTTTAGAATGCATTCAGGAGAAAAAGTACTCAACTTTGTTGTGTATGATAATGCTGAAAAGATAAAACTTAACATGCCTAGCCGAAAACAGAAAATTAAGATTTCACAAGAACTATTGGATGAGTTGACTCATCATAATGTGATGTATAAGTTGAATTAATTTTGTTTTTTTGTTTTTGAAGTGAGTACAATATAAAATAGCTCAATAACCTCATAACCAAAACAAATACTGCCGCTGTAAGGTTTGGCAAAATTTTTGACTAATTTTGTGTGTAAAATTAAAATGAAGTTAAACATTAAGAATATATAATTATGGCATTAGAAATAACAGATGCGAATTTTGAAGAGATAGTATTAAAGAGCGATAAGCCAGTAGTGGTTGATTTCTGGGCTGCTTGGTGTGGACCGTGTAGAATGGTTGGACCAATCATTGACGAAATTAGTACAGATTACGAAGGTAAGGCTGTTGTAGGTAAAGTAGATGTTGATGCAAATCAAGAGTTTGCTGCTAAGTATGGTGTAAGAAATATTCCTACGGTTTTAGTATTTCAAAACGGAGAAGTTGTTGGAAGACAAGTTGGTGTAGCACCTAAAAATGCTTATTCTGAAGCAATCGACGCTTTATTATAAAATATAATTCATAAAGAATTGATAAAAGGTTTGCCAGTATGGTGAACCTTTTTTTATTTTTAACTAATATTAAGATATAAGAAAAACAAATATGAGCAAGCAACTAAAAGCGCAAGATTTAATTGATAGTAAATTATTAGAAGAACGTAAAGTGTTCCTTTGGGGAATGGTCGATGATAAGTCGGCAAAACATGTGATTGATCGTTTGTTATATTTAGACTCTTTAGAGGCTAAAGATATCCATTTATACATAAATAGTCCTGGTGGTTATGTTACTTCTGGATTTGCAATGTATGACTGTATTAAATCATTAAATAGTGATGTGTCGACAATTTGCACTGGATTAGCAGCATCAATGGGGTCAATATTATTATCTGTTGGTACAAAAGGAAAACGTTTTATCCAACCTCACGCCAGAGTTATGATTCACCAGCCAAGTGGAGGAGCTCGCGGACAAGCAAGTGATATTGAAATTACAGCTCAAGAAATTTTGAAAACAAAAGAATTGAGTGCGAAAATTTTGGCAGATAATTGCGGACAAGATTTCGATAAGGTGATGAAAGATTTTAATCGTGACCATTGGATGGGTGCAGATGAATCTAAAGCCTACGGAATTGTTGATGGAATAATTTAAATAATTTTTTTTCTTCGGAAATTGATAAACAAATGAACTTACAAGCAGAACTTAACAAAGCTGGAGGCTTTAAAAACTTGGAGCTACTAGCTAAAAAAGTAGTTGAAGGTTTTATATCTGGTATGCATAAGAGTCCGTTTCATGGGTTCTCTGCTGAGTTTGCGGAACATAAAATCTATAACCAAGGGGAAAGTACGCGTCATATTGACTGGAAGCTTTATGCTAAAACAGATAAGTTGTATACCAAGCGTTATGATGATGAGACAAACTTACGTTGTCATCTTATTATAGATAACAGCAGCTCGATGCACTACCCTGAGGCCAAAGATTTTAGTGTTTCAAATTTAAATAAGATAGGCTTTTCTGCATTGGCTTCGGCATCACTAATGCATATCTTAAAAAAGCAACGAGATGCAGTTGGTTTAAGTATTTACAGTGATGCGTATGATTATTATTCTCCGGAGAAAGGAAGTGAGCGTCATCATCAAATGTTGTTGGCCGAGTTAAGTAAAATGGTTGTTTCCAAACAGCTTAATACGCAAACTGAAACCTATACCTATTTGCATCAAATTGCGCAGAATATACGAAGAAGATCTCTTGTTTTCTTTTTTACAGATATGTTTCAAACGTCAATCGATGAGGTGAAATTATTCGAAGCTTTAAGACATCTTAAGCATAATAAACATGAAGTTGTCTTATTTCATGTCATTGATAAAGAAAAGGAGTTGAAGTTTAATTTTGACAATACTCCTAAGCGATTTGTGGATGTAGAGACTAATGAATTTATTAATTTATATCCAGGTACAGTAAAAGAAGGTTATGAAAGCGCTGTAGATGATTACTTTAAGAGTATCAAATTGAAGTGTGGTCAATATCAAATTAAATACGTTGAAGCTGATATAAATAAGTCCTTTGATAAGATATTGACAACCTACATGGTGGAGCGTCAAAAATTTATTTAAATTTTTCAGAAAAATCTGCCGAAAACGTTTGTGATATTAAAAATCAAATGTATATTTGCCCTCGCAATAAAGCAACGGTCTGGTAGTTCAGTTGGTTAGAATGTCGCCCTGTCACGGCGAAGGTCGCGGGTTCGAGTCCCGTCCAGACCGCTAAAATTGCAAAACTAAAGCTTCAAGAAATTGAAGCTTTTTTTGAGCAATAAAAAGAAGTTGTGTTGTTCTCAGAGAAATCTGAGAGTTGTAAGAAACTCAATGTTGTTGAGTTCTTACCAATGAGAAGCTTTCCTTTTTTCTTTATAAGAAAATCGGGATGCTTTTTTGTTTTAAGGGACGTTCTCGAATAGGTGTCTGGTGTCTTAGATTAGAACTTATCAACAAGTAATGAACAATTTTTATCGAGTAAACTGCATTTAATCGATATATATTGCATTTAATCGATGTTGTTGTTGCTGTTCTTAATAAAAGCAGTATATTTAACGTTCTTAATAAGCCCAAATAACACTTATTAAGAAATCTTATTTAGTCCATTTTAGTTTCAAATGTCGTTGACATTTTGATTTCCCTCAATTTTTACGGGTTTTTTATGCCCAAAAGTTAATAATCCATTCATCCCTCGAATTGGCGTTTTTTATGCTGTTTTATTATTAACACAACTAAAATTGAAAATATAATCCCTAAAATTGATTAACATGAACACTCTAAAAATTACCTTCTTATTACTAGCTGTTTTATTATTAACAGTATCAGGACAAAGTAGTGATGTTGTCTCAGATTCTAATGAAACAACCTACAAGACACAAAAGCAGTATGATTTGTTAGCGCATGCTAAAAAAAAGACAAAGATAAGTAGTCAAGGATAGTCTTAAATACTACAAATTACTAGAGACCCTTATTTATATAAGCGCTTTTTTTATGTTATAAATAAAATTATTCTAACTTTGATTTATAACATAAAATAATTGATATTGAAAAAGGGTTTAGTATTGGTTTTGATTTTTTTAATGTCATTCTTATCTTCAGCCCAAATTGACGAAGACAAATTAGAGAAAGCTATTTCTTTAAGGCAAAAGGCACGAAATAAGAATAATTCACTTCAAGAACGTCTTCAATTTATTCTGGCGTCTGTGCAAATTACAAAAGACATAAAAGTAGATTCTTCTCTTTTACTCAGTAGTAGACAACTGTCTCTTTTGTATTTCGAGAGCGAACAGTTTGAAGTTTATCTTGACTTAAATAGGTCTAATGTTGTACTTGCAAAAAAGCTAAGAGACTCAACAGCAGTAGCGATAGCTAATGATAATCTTGCCCGTTATTATCATTCTGAACAAGAACTCGATAGTTCCTATTATTATTATTCTAAGGCTTTAAATTTTTATTTGACTAGTAGCCTGAGGCAAAAAGCTACGGTGTTACTTAATATAGCCGATATACAGGATACTGAAAAGGATTATGTAGGTGGTGAGGAGAATGCTATTAAAGCGATTCGTGTGTTTGAGACGTTACCAAGATCGGAGGATAATCTTGATAACCTTTGGATTTTAAATAATGTGTTAGGTGTCATTTCATTAAAACTTGGTAACACCAAAAAATCTTTAGAGTATCATAACAAAGCAGAAGCTATTGCTGGTGATATGCAAGTCGGGTTTTATAATAAAATCTTTTCTGCAAACAACAAGGCTTTCGTTTATTGTGTGCAAGAACAATATGATAAAGCTTTAGAGCTTTATAGTTGGCTAAAGAGTATTAGAGGTCAATATGATGAATATGATCCAACTTTTTATCCATTGGTTATAAATAATTATGCGTACACCAAATTATTGGCTGGTCATGATGATTTTGATAATATGGAGGCGCTTTTTATGGAGGCTTTGAGTATTACTAATAAATTAGATGACCCCATTACTAAGCTTCCAATTAGTATCGATCTTTCTAGGTTTTATTTGCATCAAAAACAGCAAGATTCATCATTGAAATATGCTAATATATCTTATAAATTAGCTAAGGAAACCTCCTCTAATGAAATCTTGTTAGATGCTTTAAAAGTGCTATCTAAATTGAAACCTGGCGAGGATGGAAAAGCACATCTTAATGAGCATATTAAGCTTAGTGATAGCTTACTTCATGTAGAACGAAACTCCAGAAACAAATTTGCTAGAATAGAATTTGAAACTGATAAAATCGAAGAGGCCAATGAAAAGATGTCTCAACAACTTATTTGGTTATTAGTCATATCAAGTGTATTGATAGTGACTATTCTTTTACTTTATATAATTGTTAAACAACGCGAAAAAAATAAAGAACTTAAATTCGAGAAAGATCAACAAAAAGCGAATGAGGAGATTTATAATCTCATGCTATCACAGCAAGATAAGGTTGATGAAGCAAGAGCAAATGAGAAAATAAGAATTTCAAAAGAGCTTCATGATGGGGTTTTAGGCCGATTATTTGGGATAAGGCTCAGTTTGGATAGTTTTAATCTTTCCGAAGGAAAAGAAGCCATTAGTAAACGTGCTACTTATATTAGTGATCTTAAAATTATTGAGGATGACATTCGTAAGGTATCTCATGATTTAAATACAGATTTCGTCTCAGGTTCTGGATTTATGGATATTGTATCTGAGTTGATAGAGAAGCAAACTGATGCTTATCAATTACTATCTACCTTTGATTTTACAGATGACATCCATTGGGAAATGGTGCCTAATAAAACTAAAATCAACATTTATAGGATAATACAAGAATCACTTCAAAATATTTATAAACATGCCAATGCTAAGGTGGTTAAAATTAGTTTTGAATTGAAAAATAATGTAATTTGCTTATCCATAATTGATGATGGAGATGGTTTTGATACCAATAAGAGTAAAAAGGGTATTGGTGTTAAAAACATAAATGCGAGAGTGGAAGAGGCTGAAGGGACAGCACAATTTCACTCTATAGTAAAAGAAGGGACTGAGGTTATTATTACAATACCTTACAAAAATTAGACACAATGCAACACATTCATATTTTAATGGTGGATGATCATCCAATCATCATAGAAGGGTATCAAAATACGTTAATGGCTACCAAAAAGGATAATCAAACGCTGGTTATTGATACTGCTAACACTTGTGATGCTGCAAACTTACTAATGCAGAAAGCAGCAAATGAATATCCATATGACGTTTGTTTCTTTGATATCAGTTTGCCTCCTTCTACAGATGGTAAAATTATGTCTGGTGAAGATTTAGCAAAAATCTCTAGTAATCTAATGCCTAAAGCTAAAGTGATTATTTTGACGATGTTCAATGAGTCTTACCGCATTCATAATATCGTAAAAGAGATAAATCCAGATGGATTTTTAATTAAAAGTGATTTAACATCTAGTGAGTTGGCAGAGGCTTTTCAGCATATATTAATTGACCCACCATATTACAGTAGTACAGTTAGTAATTTTTTGAATAAATCTGTAGTCAATGAAATTTATGTAGATGAAATTAATCGTAAGATCCTTTATTTATTATCCAAGGGTATTAAAACAAGAAGTTTAACTGAGCATATAGATTTATCAATGAGTGCCATTGAAAAACGAAAAAAACAACTCAAAATCTCATTCTCAATTAACGACGGAAAGGATGAATCCTTAATTAATGAAGCTCGTAAGAAAGGATTTCTTTAAGAAGAACTGTTAAAATTTGCATTATTTCGGTTTTTAAAGCTGCTTGAAACCCTTGCCATTTCTACACACTACGGTTTTCCCTCATCATGTCTACGGTTTTTCCGTAACAAATAGTTATTCATATTAGATATATTTGACCCAGTCAGCAAAGATATTTTAATCCCTTTAAGTAATTTGTTGAATTAATAGCAAGAAAAATTAACCTAACACTTCACAACAAGTGTTAGGTTTCTTATTTTTTATAACCTTTCTAAGTCTATTAAAATAGAAGATCCTGGTAGTCAAAAAACTTCACAATAAAGAAACCTAAAAAGATCATAGTGATTATAAACTTTATAAAAGTGGATGCTATAATACCAAGAAATGATCCAAATACTGCTTTAACAGCTGTGTTAAATTCTGCCTTATTTAAGTTAGCCAAGTAATGGGCCGAAGAATGGTCCAATAATAATGCCTCCAGGAGGGACTAACAAACCAATAATTAAGCCTATAGAGGTTCTTATCATGCCAGCTTTTGTGCCTCTAAAGCGTTTGGTGCACATTGCAGGAATAAAAGGTCAAATGAAATGTGTCTCAAAAGAGATTACTAATTTTATAAATAGAAATTTTAATTTAGAACTCGCGAGTAAATTAGGTCTCATGGACAAATAAAGTATTAACGCAATATTTAGTATTGATACAGATACTAAGATTATGTTGTATGAGAATTTTAGAGATAAATATCCATACACATTCTATTCTAAATTTACATCAAGACGCATAAAAGAACTTAAGGAAGAGAAATTTTTAAAGGCTGAAGACTAATAGAATCAAATATCTAAAAAAATTGTACTTTTCGGTTTTATACCAATTATCAAATAAAATAAGCCTAATAATCACACTATAATTCAAATTATTTAAGGCTCATTTTACTTAACAATTGGTATTAGTTTAGCTGCTATGGATCGTATACTTACTTTTTTATTCTTAATTACGCTTTGCTCTTGCGATTTTATCGATAAGAAAAAAGTGTATTCTAATGACATTCTAAAAGAGGAGCTACAGACATTTAACTGGAATGACGTTGATCAATATCCTACTTTTGAATCTTGTGATGCAACTTTGGATAAAGCCAGTAAAAAAGCATGTTTTGAAAATACGCTGAGACAATTTCTTAATGAAAACCTGGCGAAATATCAGATTATCGTTTCCGAAGAAATCCACGATACAATTCAACTTCAAATCACAATTGATAGTCAAGGTGTGTTTGTTATTAACGACATTGTAAGCAGTGAACAAACGCAAACAGAAATTCCACAACTAGATAGTTTACTTCGGAAGAGTTTAGATTCACTTCCAAAAATTTATTCTGCAATTAAGAGAAGCCAGCAGGTGAAAACCCAATTTAGCTTACCTGTTATTATTAAAATCGAATAGCAAATTTTTTCATCAAGCGTAACGTTTCAATATACAACCAAATTAGCGTTGCTAAAAGTCCCCAAGTAGCAAGCCACTCTTTCCATTTAGGAGCGCGATTTTTGTAACGCTCTATGTAATCAAAGTCAAGAAGTAAAGAAAAAGAAGCTACAATTGCAGCAATACAATTAAAAATTATAGCAAGCCATGATGTTCCCCTGATATAGGTGTTAATCCCGAAGAAACCTAAAATCCACGATATCAAATACACTACAAAAATACTGGCTGCAGAGGTGATAATAACACTTCGCAGTTTTTTAGTAACCACAATAATTCTTGTTTGATAGAGTAGCAGCATCACAAAAAAAGTAACAATGGTGACACCAATTGCTTGATAAGGTAACTCAGGGAAATTTTTGTGAGCATAAGCCGAAAAGCCACCAAGAAAAAACCCCTTAGCAATCGTGTATAAAGGCACAAGAAATGGAGCCCAATGATGTCTCAAAGAGATGACAATACTAATAATTATTGCTGCTAGCATGCCTCCAAGCGTAAACCAATTCATAGGCATTCCCTCTTCGTTAAGTTTCCATAGGTAAGCAGTAATACCTGCAATTACCAAAATACAGCCTAAAGATTTAATGAAAATTCCAGTAATGGTCATTTTTTTATCAGACGATTTAGAATCGCCCCAAAAATAGCCTGCAAACACAGGGTTGTTGGTTTTGTAATTTGATAGTTTTTTCATAAACTCATTTAAACTTTTTTCAATTGGCTGAAAAATGCTCTTTAATTCAAATATTTTATCTGTTGTATCAATTTTGGTTTAAAAGGAGCTATAAATAATTTGAAATATTGCCTATATAGAAACAAATTATATAGTTTATTTAAATTATAATTGGTGTTCTTATCTGGTAACGATCCTATGATGCTCAAAAATGATATCATCTGGAAATGAAATTTCTAGTTTTCGCTTCAATCAAAAAAAATTAAATGAGTGCTATAAATTAAACTTGTAACCTATTGAGAAATCTTGAGAAAAATTTCCTTGATTATCTAAAAATAATGCAAATAGTTCATTATATGCTAAGGTGATAAAGCTGTTTTTAGTAATTCTAATATCTGCTCCTATTCCAAATATAAAAGGGACGTCAAAGGCTGTTTGACTGATTTCTTCTGTGGTAATGACATCATCGTTATTAACAAGGATAGTTGCATTAGAGAAATTTATGGTGGCAAATTTCATATTTCCGTAGAGACTAAAAGAGGCCTTGTTTATAACTCTAAAACGATACCCTAAGGCTAATTCTGTAGTAGAATATTGTAATTCGTCTTGCTCAATTACATGTTTTGCTTGTAAAAACAGAGCATGCTTAGAAATTTGACCAGCATCCAAAACCTCCAATTCACCTCCAAATAAAGGTGTCGTTAGATTATCTGTATTAGTTATAAAAGGACTATTTGTGATTCCGCCGAAAACGCCAATTCTAAAACGTAATTTGTTACGCACTGCTGTAGATTGGTATGATGAATCTGAATTACTGTTATAGGTATCTATAAATTCTTTAAGACTAAAAAGTGTAAGATTTAGTCGTTTGGTTGACATAGATTCATTGGTCAACTCATTAATTAGTGTTTTATATTCTTGCTGAAACTCTCCATCAAATTTGGTGTTTTTAAGCTCAATAATACTATTGTTTTCTGTTCTTACGAAGTAGCGATATTCACTATCAATGATGTTCCATAATAAATCTAGCTTGCCATTAACTTCTGTTTTTAACTCAAGAACTTCTCCATCAACAGTATAAATTTCTTGCGCTGCTGTGAAAGTGAAACTCAGTACCAAGCAAAATAAACAAACAATTTTTTTCATCATAATTATAGATTTGGATTTGATCACAACTTGACGTAAATCTAACAAAAATAATTGATAGTCATAACGGTTCTATTTTTTATAGGCTCTGCCTTTCCATTTATAGCTGGTGAAAGCAGATGTAAATGCTACGTAGGTACTAAAAAACGGGTACACTATACAAGACAAAAAGTAAGAGGTTAGGAATTGCCCTTGCTCAAAAAAACGAGCAGATTTAAAGAGCAATAAGAAGTCAATTAAAACTTTTATTGTGAACGTATAAATGAAGGTTTTTAAAGACACAATATGCGCTAAATATAAAAGCGGTAGACATACTAAAAGTGCATTCATAAACAAAACCACTATCGCAGTTAATTTGCTAAAAACGTTATTGTAATTTGATGTTTTTGCAGCCCATCTCACGCGTTGTGATTTCAAGTTTTTGAAACTTAACTCTGGTTGTGTGGTGATAATAATTTCTTTATTTTTAATATAATGCACGCTGTCTTTGTCAATTTTAACTACTTTTTCAAGAAGAAAAATATCATCACCACTTGCACTATCGGTATTGCCTTCAAAACCCTTAACGTCATTGAAGACGTCTTTACGATAGGCTAAGTTTGCACCATTACAAAGAAAAGGTTTGTGAATGCCAAAACCTCCAATGGTAACAGCTTGCAAACTCAAAACATCAAGAGTTTGGAACCGCTTAAAAAAGGAATCAACATCGGTTAGGGCTACTGGAGCAATCAATAGCTTAGCATCATGATGTTGTATATAATTATCAAAGGCATCTAGCCAATATTTTGGGAGACTACAATCTGCATCTGTGGTAACAATCCAATTATGTTTTGATTGATTGATGGCTGTAGTAATCGCATCTTTTTTTGGAGAATTGGTACGTCTTATGTTTTTTACTACGGAAATATTACAATTGTTTAGATGTCTACTATTTATTTTTTCTACGGAATTATCCTCAGAATCATCGTCCACAAGAATAATTTCGTACATTGTTTTAGGGTAGTTTAATCTTGAAATAGATGCTAATAGTGTTGGTAGATTATCCGCTTCATTTCTAAAAGGGATTATAACCGAAAACTTAGTTTTTGGAGTAATATCATCCAATTTAAAATCGGGCACTTTATCAAAACCATATACAAAGCTCCCAATTAAAAGTAGATATAAAGTGACAACGATTAATATGATAATAATCATAAGGTGTTTTCTGTTTTAGGAAGATTAAAATTTAGCACATAGTAGCAGCCAAAGGTACTAGGTAAAACAAAGTTAAGTAGCCACATAATCATTATAATACTAAGGATGGTGAATTCATCAACACCTACAATAGAAAATAAATATACTGCTATGCTTCCTTTTACAAGGACATCCAAAATAAATATTGAAGGTATTATGGATGCCAGTAAATACATGCTAGTAATAACTGTCATGGCATTTAAATATGTTAAATCAACTCCAAAAATATGTAACAAAAAATAAAATTGACATGAGAAAATTAAATAACGCAACATTGATATTCCAAATGCAGACCATTGAATTCTTAATGGTAAATCTTTGAAAAACAACTTCAGTTTTTCTGTTGAGAATCCTTTTATTGTAAAACTGTTTTGTTGAAATCCAAATAAAGCAAAACCAATAATTACGAGGATAATCATTAAAAACCGAGTGACTTTAAAATAATCAATGTTCAAATCATGCGTTGTGTGCATTATAGACAAACCTATACTACCAAAAATAATTGTGACTGTCATTTGCATTATATTACCAGTGAGGTTAAGAAGCATTACCTTTTTGCGCATTGAAGCCGTAAAGTAAATTGCTTTTGCTCCGTATTCCCCTATTCGGTTTGGTGTAAAAAGTGAAGCAGTGAGCGCTCCTAAACTTTGTTCTAAAGCATTTTTAAAAGAAATAGTTGTAATGTAACTTACTAAGGTTTTCCATTTTATAATTTCAAAAAACCAATTAAAAATGGTTAAAATGAGTAGTAAACTGATGTTTTTGAACGAAAAAATGCCATTTTGATTCAAATGTTGAATAAAGTTGTGAAAGTCTAATTCTTTATTATTGGCTAGTTTATTGTAGATAAAATAAAAAGCACCAACAACAATGCTTAATTTAATAAGTACAAAAAAGAATTGTTTAGTTTTGTAAGGAAGACCTCCAAAATTCATAGAATGAGAATGTGTTGTCACCACAAATTAAACCATTATAATGATATGACCTCAAATAATAGACTTCAAAAAACAAGTATTTTAATAATTGCGATCATGTGTTTTTCATTCACCTACGCACAAAAAGCTACAAATCAAATTAAAGCACAAATTGCTGTAGGTATTAATAGTCCGTCGCAATCTGGGTTTGTAGAACAATTTCAAGGTAAATCTGTCAATTTTCCAACAGTGAATTTAGGGGTTCAATACATGCTTAAACGTCAATTTGGTGGAAAATTAGATTTTGGATTCAATCGTTTTTCGAGTGATGATAGCTCTATCCAGTTTAAAACGAACTACACAAGAATAAATGTTCAATTTGTGTACGACCCAACGGAGTCTATTAGTTTTTTACCTCCAAGACTTGGGCTAGTTGCTCACGCAGGACCTGGTTATTCATTTGTGAAACCATTAGGTGATTTTGGAAATAATAATAGGTCGTTTTTAAATCTAATGACTGGTTTAGAAATACATTATGCTATGAGTGAATACATGTCTCTATTTACAGATGTTTCTTATATCGCAGGCTTTGGAGGTGATTTTGATCCTGTCACAGAAGGCTTTGGTTCATTCAACGGAAACCTGTTAACCATTACTTTCGGAATCACATTTTCACTTAGTGGTTGCCAATACTGTTAATCAATGAGTCAAGAAAAAATTATATTAGGTATTGATCCTGGAACGACCATAATGGGTTTTGGACTCATAAAAGTCACCGGTAAAAAGATGGAGTTTTTACAACTCAATGAGTTGGATCTCAAAAAATATAAAGATCATTACCTCAAGTTAAAACTCATTTTTGAACGCACTATAGAATTGATAGATACGCATCATCCAGATGAAATTGCTATTGAAGCTCCTTTCTTTGGTAAAAATGTGCAAAGTATGCTTAAGCTTGGTCGCGCACAAGGTGTTGCTATGGCTGCAGGATTATCTCGTGAAATTCCAATCACAGAATATGCTCCTAAGAAAATAAAAATGGCAATCACAGGAAGTGGTAATGCTAGCAAAGAGCAAGTTGCTAAAATGCTACAGAGTTTGCTGGGCTTAAAAACCATACCTAAAAATCTTGATTCTATGGATGGACTAGCTGCTGCAGTCTGTCATTTCTATAATCAAGGACGTATAGAGATTGGTAAAAGTTATACGGGTTGGGACGCTTTTGTGAAACAGAATGAAGATAGAGTTAAAAAATAAGTATTTTGGAAATTTCATTATCACCAAATGCTATATTAATACTTAGAATAGGATTTTTGTATTACTTTGGTAGGGAGCTTTACTTGACCAAATTCAAAAGAACAAAAGATAAGTTTATATGGTTTTTAATTGTTTTTGTTTTTGGTTATTATGGGTATGCTATTTATTTAGCACAACGTAGAAAGCTAATTATCAAACGAAAATTTCAACCTAAGTTCAAACAACGTTAATTTAAAATAAGATATTATCTCGGGCATTTACATCCATATCCCATTTTGCAAGCAAGCCTGCCACTACTGTGACTTCCATTTCTCAACATCATTAAAAAAGAGAGATGAATTGGTATTGGCATTAGCCAAAGAGTTAGAAATGCGCAAAGATGAGTTCAAAAATACAACCGTAGAAACTATCTATTTTGGAGGTGGCACACCATCACTTTTAAGTATTGAAGAACTACAGTTTTTGATCAAGAAAATATACGAGTATTATAAGGTTTCCGAAGCACCAGAAATCACAATAGAAGCTAATCCAGATGATTTAATTCAAGCAAAAATCTCTGTTCGAGATGAGTCGAGAACTATTTTTGAAGCGTACAAAAGAATAGGCATCAACCGACTCTCTATTGGCATCCAATCGTTTTTTGAAGATGATTTAAAACTTATGAATCGTGCGCATAACTCTCAAGAAGCCAAATCCTGTCTAGAAGAGGCGACCCGTCATTTTGATAATATTTCTATTGACCTTATTTACGGTATTCCAGGGTTGAGTAATGCACAATGGCAACAAAATATTGACATGGCCTTAAGTTATGGGATTCCACATATTTCTAGCTATGCACTCACTGTAGAGCCTAAAACAGCACTAGAAAGTTTTATAAAAAAAGGAATTATTGAGAATGTAGATGATGATTTGGCACATGATCAATTTCATATGTTAGTGGAGACTTTAGAAGCTCACAACTTTGTGCATTATGAATTATCTAATTTTGGTAAAGACGGTTTTTTTAGTAGAAATAATTCTGCCTATTGGCAAGGTAAACCGTACTTGGGAATTGGACCTTCTGCACATTCTTTCTCCGGAAATGAGCGTAGCTGGAACATTAGAAATAATTCAAAATATATAAAAGCTATTGAAGCTGGCACATTTCCGAAGGAAACAGAAACACTAAGCACTACTGATAGCTATAATGAATATGTGATGACAGGCCTGCGAACAGTTTGGGGTGTTTCTCTACAAAAAGTCGCTTCTAATTATGGATTGGAATATAAAAAACACCTTTTGGAGCAGTCACAGACTTTTATAAATGAACAATTATTGTATATTGAAGATGAAAAGCTGTTGGTCACAAAAAAAGGTAAATTTTTGTGTGATGGGATAGCTTCAGAACTATTTATTCTGAATTGATAGGAGTCTAATTTTTAATATTAAAAGTTAAATTCAAAAAACCTAATTTTATAAATTAAAGCAACGTCTCGACCGAAACCTGAGACTGAAAACTGAAAACTTTTTATGCTAGCCACAATACAATACAACTCTAGGAAATTACAAGTCGATTTAGCACAGCCTTTGGATATTTCTATTCCAATGCGTGCTTCTAAATCTAATTTAAACGCATGGTATATTGATGAGCCAACAATAGAACCTGTTAAATTTGATGACGATGTGATTAGCGTCGAAAAGGGTGCAGCGGTGAATTTTAATATGATAAATTTTAATCCGCATGCACATGGCACACATACCGAATGTGTTGGTCATATCACGAAAGAGTTCCACTCCATCAATCAAAATTTAAAACAGTTTTTCTTTTTAGCTGAGGTTGTAACTGTAGCTCCAGAGGCATTAGATGGAGATACTGTGATCTCAAAAACACAATTACAATTTGCCTTAGGAAACAAAAAACGAGATGCTATTGTTATTAGAACGATACCAAATACAACAGACAAACATTCGAGGCAATACTCAAATACTAATTGGACCTATTTAAAAGAAGATGCCGTAGCGTTTTTGGTAAAAAAAGGTATTAAACATTTACTTATAGATTTGCCAAGTGTTGATAGAGAGGAAGATGGAGGAGAATTAAGAGGGCATAAAGCCTTTTGGAATTTTAACGGAAAATTGCGCAAAGATGCTACGATAACAGAGTTTATTTATGTGCCAAATAACGTTGATGATGGGGAGTATTTTTTAAACCTACAAATCGCTCCTTTTGAAAATGATGCGACACCTAGCAAACCTATTTTGTATAAAGTGCTGGAGTAATATTAGATTGTATTTTTGTTAAGAAATTGTCCTCAATTCAACGACTGGCTCAAAATTTAAATTCTAGAACACAATAAAATTGTATAGTAATAACTAATTATGGACACATTTTTTATAATCATTTTAAGCATTTTAGTCACGCTAGGTATTGTGACTATTGTTAAAAATTTTAATCTGAAAAAACAGACCACTTCTCAATCTGTTATCTTATTAGACAAAATAAAAAGAGTTTGTAAATTCATCACTGTAGAGGGAGACTTTGCAGAAATCTATCATTATGAAGACGTAAAAGAGCGTTTTTTAAAGTTGGTAGTGAGCAGAAAAAAAGCGCTTGTAGTTATTAATGCTAAAGCTCATGTTGGATTTGATTTATCAAAAATTCAAATGGATTCTAATGTAAAAACAAAAACGGTAAAGCTGTTTCATTTTCCAGAGCCCGAAGTATTGAGTATAGAAACAGATTTAAATTATTACGATAAAACAGATGGTATGTTCAATAAATTTGAAGCCTCAGACTTAACAGAGTTACATAATGAAGCCAAACTTCATATCATGAATAAAGTTCCAGAAAGTGGATTGTACCAAATCGCAAAAAAGGAAGCCTTAGATTCTGTGTTACTTATAGAAAGTATTGTAGAAACAATAGGTTGGAAACTAGATTATTCAGCTTTAACAATTGAAGAAAAAGCACCCAAAAAACTCCAAAAGTGATAGAAATATCAAAAGACAAATTGCGTTTAGATATTAATGTAATTCATGAGTTTTTAACAAAAACGTATTGGGCTAAAGGTCGAACAAAAGATCAGGTTACAACGTCAGTCCAGCACAGTTTGTGTTTTGGAGTATACATAGAAAATAAGCAAATTGGATTTGCTCGTATAGTAACAGATTATATCGTTTTTGCTTATCTAATGGATCTGTTTATTCTTCCAGGACATAGAGGAAAAGGTTATTCTAAACAATTAATGAAAGTCATAAATGAAGAATCCTTACTTAAATCGTGTAAAGTTTGGATGTTAAAAACATCAGATGCTCACGAGCTCTATAGCCAGTTTGGATATAGTGAACTCAAGCATCCAGAAAAAGTAATGGAACGTTTATTAAAATGAACATAGAGCAGCTGAGGGAATACTGTCTAAACAAAAAAGGAGTAACTGAAGATTTTCCGTTTGACCAAGACACACTTGTTTTTAAAGTATTAGGAAAGATGTTTGCGCTTTTCCCATTGGCAAAATGGGAAAAAGGAGAAGGCTCAGTCAACTTAAAGTGTGATCCAGATTATGCTCTAGAACTTCGCGAAACTTATCATAGCATTGTTGGTGGATTTCATTCTAATAAAAAACATTGGAACACCATTTGCATTCATAAAGGTGAACTACAACCAAAATTGGTTTGCGCCCTCATTGATCATTCCTATGCTATGGTAGTTAAGGGAATGACTAAAAAAATGCGTCAAGAGCTAGACTGATTTTATCACTTGTGTACTCGTACATATAATTCAAAACATTAGTTTTATTGATTTATACTTGCATTTCATCATGGCTTTGTAACTGAATAAATGACTAAAAAGGGGATGAAATTACCTAAGCTAATAATAATATTGGATTTTTAGAAATGGATATTGAAAACAATAATTTAGATCAGTGCAGTTTGGTTCTCTCACAAGAATTAGCTCAGCTTTAATGTTTAAATTTCCATTCGCCTGTACTTAATGGTTATTCGTCGATAAATAATTTAACTTGAGCGAAAAACAATTTAAATTATTTACAATTAGACTATTTTTGATGCTAATATACAGTGTAACTACTTATGAGTAAACCCCTTAAAGTGCTTTTAATTGAAGACGATACGATAGAAGTCATGAAATTAAATAGAGTTATATCATCTTTGAAATTGAAGCATCAAATTATTGAAGCTAGCAATGGAGAAGATGCGATTGATTTTTTAGAGAAAAAAGAAATACTTCCAGATATTATTTTATTAGATTTAAACATGCCAAAGATAAATGGTATTGAGTTTTTAGGTATCATAAAAAATGATGAAAGACTTAAATATATTCCAACTATAATTTTAACGACGTCTAACAATCAAAAGGACCTGTTAGAGTGCTACAAAATTGGAGTTGCTGGTTATTTGCTCAAGCCGCTAAGATATGAGGATTATGTCTTAAAAATTGAAAAACTCCTAAAGTATTGGAGCATGAATGAGTTAATATAATTATAATGAAAGGGATCGTTTTTACAGAGTTTTTAGAGCTTGTTGAAGATAAGTTTGGTCTAGAAACAGTAGATCATATTATTTTGAATTCTGAATTAGAATCTAATGGCATTTACACATCTATTGGTTTTTATAGTTTTTCTGAACTGTTGCAACTGCTTCAACACCTTAGTGAAAGCACACAAATATCCATAGATGACTTGTTACTCCTTTTAGGAGAGCATTTTTTTGGTGCTGTAGAAAAGAGTTATCCTGAGCTTCTGTCGTCGTATAAAAACCCAATTGAAATGATCGCATCTATTGAGAATCATATTCATATTGAAGTAAAAAAGATATATCCTGAAGCAGATTTACCTACTTTTAAAGTTATCGAAAAAACAGAAAACTCATTAATAATAGATTATAAATCGAGCAGAGCCATGTATTATTTTAGCTTAGGCTTAATGAATAAAATATTTGAGTTTTTTAATTCTACAGCTACTATTGAATTAGAAAAAATTAAGGAAGACGGTACAGAAGTAAGATTTGTAATACATAAGAATTAATGAGCCAAGAGCAGTTAGATGTGCTAAATCGTGCTCTTAAAAGAGAAAAAGCAGCTAGGAAAGAAGCTGAAGCAATTCTTGAAGAGAAATCACGAACACTATATAAAACCTCCAAAAAATTAGAAGATTTATTACATGATAAATCGGCTCAACTTCAAGGTGTTTTTGAAAATATTGTTGATGCTTATGTCGTTATGGATATTAAGGGTGACGTCCTTAATTTTAATGAGGCGGCAACTGAGCTTTTCGGTTATGATATTGATAAAGAAGCTATTAATGTAGTTGATCTTATTTATAAGGAGGATTATCAATATGCCATGTCGTCTTACACAGATTTGCGAACCAAAGGCTTTTTTAAAGATTACGAAGCGAGAGTTCATACAAAATCTGGTCAAATAAAATGGGTTCATATCAATGCCAGTATTATTCTTGATAAGAATAAAGTACCAATTGCTGCTCAGGGTATCGTACGAGATATTACAAACCAAAAAGCATCAGCAGAGAAACTTATTAAATCAGAAAGCAGATTGTCTTCTCTAATTCTTAATCTGGATACTGGTGTTTTATTAGAAGACGAAGACCGTAAAATTATTTTAACTAATAAGAAGTTTTGTGAGTTACTTCATTTTCCTTTGGGTCCAGAATTATTAAAGGGTCAAGATTGCACTAATGCAGTAGATCAAAGTAAAGGACTGTTTGAAAATGAAGCAGATTTTGTGAGTAGAATTGAGTACGTATTAAAAAACAAGAAAACAGTACTTAGTGATGAATTGGTCATGAAAAACGGAGAGGTTTTAGAACGAGATTTTGTACCTATTATAAAGGATAATATTTATAGAGGTCATTTGTGGGCTTATCGAAACGTAACATTGAATAGAACTTATAGTAAGCGTCTAGAAGCTCAAAAACAAAAATATAGTAGCATTATTGCAAATATGAACCTTGGATTGGTTGAGGTTAACAATGAAGATGAAATCTTAATGATTAATCAAAGTTTTTCTGAAATGTCAGGGTATAATGAAACTGAATTATTAGGAAAAAAGGCAAGCGGTGTATTTTCAGTTGATAAGTTTAAAGATATACTACACAAGGAAAATAGTAAACGTAATAATGATGAATCTAGCTCTTATGAACTTGAAATAAAAACAAAATCTGGAGAGATAAGATATTGGCTTATTAGTGGAGCGCCTAATTATGACATTAATGGCAACGTTATTGGTTCAATTGGGATTCATTTAGATATTACCGATGAGAAACAAAAGACAGAATTAATTGAAGAACAAAAACGAGAATTAGATGTTATTGTCAATAGTTCTCCAATTGGAATTGTTTTATCCCAATATGGACAAATAATCAAAACAAACTCAACATTTCAAGAGATGTTAGGGTATTCTGAAGATCAGTTAAATAAGTTAACCATAAAAGAGTTGTCCTTTCCAGAAGATTATCCAGAGACTAAGTTCTTTCTTGATAAAATAAACAGAGGAGAAATTGATAATTTTACTGTTGATAAACGTTATAAGACTATCGGTGGACCTGTCATTTGGGCGAAAACAAATGTCAATGCTGTAAGAGATAACAATGGAAACATCAATTACCAAGTTGCTTTAATTGAGGATATTACTTCAGAAAGAGAGAAGACTTTGATTATTGATTTGATTAATAATCTTACGAAATCCATTTTAGGTAAAACCGATATTAATGAGATTGCATGGCAAATCGTTAATAATATTGGTCATTACCTCGATTCACAAGACTGTGTGATTTACTTAGTAGATCATGATGATCAAACTTTAGAACAGGTCGCTGTTTATGGCAAGAAATTAGGTAAAGATAATAAAATACGCAATAGGTTAATAGTTCCAATAGGAGAGGGTATTGTTGGAAGCGTAGTTAAAACAGCAACTTCAAAAATCATTAAAGACACCTCTAAGGAGAGTAGCTATATTGTGGATGAAGAGCGACGTTTTTCTGAAATAACGGTTCCTATAATAAGCAATGGTCGCGTAATTGGAGTTATAGATTCTGAGCATAAAGACAAAAACTATTATACCCAAGAACATGAAAAAGCTTTAGAAAGTATCGCAAGTTTAGTAGCTATAAAATTACGAACAGCTTTAAATATTAGAGAACGTAAAAAAGCAGAAGCTAAAAATAATGTTCTACGTATTGAATTAGAAAAGAGTAATGATGAACTTCAAGAATATGCACATATTGTATCGCATGATTTGAAGTCGCCATTAAGAAGTATTAGTGCTTTAGTAAGTTGGATTAAAGAAGATAATTTTGATAATTTTGATGATACGAGTTTGCAAAACTTTGATTTGATTGGAACTACATTGGATAGGATGGAACTTCTTATTTCTGATATTTTGACCTATTCAAGTGTAGGCTCAGAAACTTTAAATGATCAAGAGGTCGATTTAGATCTTTTAATAGATGATTTAAAAGAAGTTTTATATGTTCCAGATCACATAACCATTACTGTACTAAACGCGCTTCCTACGATAAAAGGTGATAAAACAAAATTACAGCAGTTGTATCAAAACCTTTTAAGTAATGCGATTAAATTCAATGATAAAGAACAAGGACTTATAGAGATTAATGTAGAAGAGAAGGCTTCTTTTTATTTGTTTTCAATACAAGATAATGGTGTTGGTATTGATAAAAAATATCATGACAAAATTTTTAAAATATTCCATTCACTTACTAAAAGTAGAGAGTCAACAGGTATAGGCTTATCAATAGTAAAAAAGATTGTAAATTTATATGGTGGTAAAATATGGTTGATGTCCAAGGTGAATGAGGGCTCGACGTTTTACTTTACCTTAAAAAAATAATATCATGGAGAAACCTAATTTGTCCTATATTCATAGGATGTCTGGTGGGGACAAAGCTTTTGAACAAAAGTTAATTACTATCATTAAAGGTGAGTTTCCGGAGGAGAAAAAAGTCTATTTTGAAAATAGTACTGCTAAGAACTATAAACTTACAGCAGAGAATGTTCATAAACTTAAACATAAAATTAGTATTTTAGGCCTTGAGAGGGGTTATGAGATTGCGGTAGCATTCGAAAATAATTTACTAGAGGGCGATACCGTTCTCCAGGATGAATTCGAAGCTATTCTAACAGACATAACTAATTATTTACAACGGTTATAATTAGGATCACATGAAATGTATTATTATTGATGATGAGGCAACTGCCAGAGCAATTATTGAACAACTATGCTCTAATGTGCCCAGTCTAAATGTTCTAGAGCAATTTTCTAATGCAATGCAAGCAATAAAATATCTCAATCAAAATGAGATTGATCTTATATTTTTGGATATTCATATGCCAGATTTCACAGGTTTTGATTTTATTGAAACGCTTAAAAATCCTCCAAAAATTATCTTGACAACATCAGATGCCAATTTTGCAATTCAAGCTTTTGAATATGATTGTATTGTAGATTATCTCGTAAAGCCTATTTTGCCAGACCGCTTTCAAAAAGCAATTCAAAAGGTAGAAATAACTGCAACTATAGCTAATTCAGGACCATCACCAGAAAATATAGAATCTACTTCTGCTAATGATTTATATGTCAATATTGACAGACGACTTATAAAAATTGATATTCCTAGTATTTATTTGATAGAAGCTAAAGGTGACTATATTCAAGTAAAAACCGAAAATCAAAATTATACAGTACACTCTACACTTAAGAAAATTGAAGAAAAGTTACCTAAGGATCTGTTTTTAAAAATACACCGCTCATTTATTATTAATGTTGATAAAATCATTGATATTGAAGATAATAGTGTGCTTATCAAAAAAGATGTTATTCCTGTAAGTCGCTCAAATAGACCAGAATTAATGAAGCGTCTTAACCTGCTTTGAAATCATTCATTGACAGGTAATTACCATTCAATGAGCCCAATGGTTTGTCTAATGAATATCTATTTTTAGTAAAATAGTTCACAATATATTTGACGAAAATATCATAACATAACAGTTAGTAATTAACAGCATAAGGCGAGGTAAAAGAGATATCTTTTGCCTTTTTTGATTTTAATATGGTTTATAAGTATAGTGAAAAAGCCATTGGACGATAGTAAGTTGTTTTCTAACGCTATGGCCTTCATGTCAATCGAAAATTTCAAAAAAAAGTTGAAGCATAGTATATTTTTGTTACATAAATAAAAGATGTCATGAAAAAAATAGCACTATCATTTATCATTTTCTGTTATAGTTTGAATATAACAGCTCAAAGTGAAACACCACCAATAGATGTTGATTTTGGCTCTGTAGCTAATTTTATACTGTTTACTGGATCTGGCGCAGTAGCCAATACTGGAATTTCTACAATTACAGGTGATGTTGGGTCCCATGCAGGAGCAATTGCTGGTTTTGGATCTCCTTCAGTTTTTACAGGAACGATAGAAAATGCCAATAGCATTACTGCACAAGCCACTTTAGATTTAGCGGCGGCTTGCGTTCAACTTCAAAATATACCCGCAACTATAACAGATCATAGTACGATTTATGGAAATGTGAATGGGGAGACTATTTATCCCGGAGTTTATTCTGCAGCAGCAGCAGTGGCCATCACTGGCACTCTTATATTAGATGCTCAGGGAGATCCTAATGCACAATTTATTTTTCAAATTACAGGAGCACTTAATTCAGTCGCAGGTGCTACAGTTGTTTTGGCTAATGGTGCGTTATCTGATAATGTTTTTTGGATTGCTGTCGGGGCAGTTGCTTTGGGAGCAAACACCACTATGATTGGTACGGCAATAGCCTATCCTGGAGCAGTCTCCTTAGGAGCAGGTGGTGCTCTAGATGGAAGATTATATTCTACTATTGGAGCCATTGCAATTGATTCGACAATTGGAACAGTGCCTTTAGGTAATATATTTTATGATATTCCCTTTAATTGTGATTTAAATGCTTACTTATTTCAAGATAACGACATCTATGCTATTGATTTAGCTTCAGGGAGTTCATATCAAGCAGCAGCAGACGTGACGCCAGGAAATATAAATGCAGCAGCATATAATCCTTCTGATGGATATATTTGGGGATCATTATCTACTCCAGAAAAAACCATAGTTCGTATTGATAAAAACTTTAGAACAAGAACATATTATATAGATGAATTACCAATAACTCTTAGAGATGTCGGTGATGTGAGTTCAGACGGGATCTATTACCTTAAAGGGGATGGAACAACATATTATAAAGTTGACTTGGATCCAGCATCTGTGAACTATACACAACATCAGGCTACAAATGTCTTATCCCAAAACATAAGTATTGATGATTGGGCGTTTAATGCTGTCGATGGATATCTATATACAGTAGAAAATAATACAAATATTTTATATCGTATTGATTCCTCCAACGGAAATGTGCTAGCGTTAGGTGAAGTTCCAATTTTGACAGGGTCGACCTATACGTATGGTGCTGTCTACTTTGATTTATCTGGTCGTTTCTATGTGTCTTCAAATGAAACAGGAACCATTTATGTGATTCAAAGTGTGCAAGACTTAGTTGAAAATGGTGCAATGGATTCTAACTTATTTGCTTTTGGTCCATCAAGTTCTAATAATGATGGTGCACGTTGTCCATCCGCTCTTGTAGCGCAAGAAATTTGCGATAATGGAATTGATGATGATGGCGATGGACTTATAGATTGTGAAGATCCTTCATGTTCAGGTTACGGTGAGTGTGCTGTGATTGCCCCTCCAACAACAGGAAGTAGTGATGGTGGTTTAGAAAGTAATAATAGATTATCTGAGCAGATTAACAAACGTAATTTTAATCGTGCAAAAACAGGGTATTCGTTTGATAGACATACTGCAAAACGCATCATTAAAGATGGTAATTATGCACAACGAAATGCGACTTCAGGTTTTGCTTTAGAAGATTTTATCCCTTTAGATATTATCAATGAAGATGAGGTTATTGATGCATCACCTTCAGATTTAGTGAGTATTACAAATGCTACTGAGATATATGGAGTAGATTATTTGAAAAACAGTACACCTGTAGCTTCAATACTAGTTATAAAAACTGAAAATGGTGTATATGAACACACTAAGTATATTTGTGACCGTTTGTTAGGAGCTGAGTTAATCTCAGTAAATACAATGGATATCAACGGACAATCATTCATCAAGTGTATCATTAAAAATGTGGATGGTACGTATGAGTTTGTGTTGAGTTTATCGGCTAAGGTGGTAAACAATGACGAAAACTTCGCTATAGAAAGTCACTGGAATTTGGATCAATACGAACAAGAGGTTACCTTTTATAACTTCCAGATTTGGTCTAACTCAATGGATGATTTATTCTCAATTGGTCAAGAAGTCTTAAATTTATTAGAAGCACAAAAATCAATTACAACATATAACAATTCAACCCCTCCAGTAGTATTTGTGAGAAAAGGAAGTTATGTAAATGGTGCATTAGATTTACAAATTGTAAATGTGAATGCTACGGAAATGATAAACTTTGACGCTGGTTTTAGAACCACAGAAACAAGTGAGTTTGAAAACATGAATTCTACTGTAAGCTTGAATGGACAATACATTACAAATTTACAATTAGAAACTGGAAATTTATTTGATATCGGTTTTAGAATTGGCGATGGTGTCGCAACACCAGACGATTTATTTATGTCTGATGGACCTTGGGGAGTTGATGATTCTTCCGCAAACACAACAATAGATACCTATGCAGTTCTAACAAACGATTTCACGTTTGATACTAATGATTTCCCAATAGAACGTAATGTTGTCTTAAAAGCAATAACAAGTGGTTATGTGGCAGCTTATAGGGCATTGACACCAAGATTTAAAGCCGTAAACTTAAGTGATTATAATAGCTTAAAATTTAGTGCAAAAGGAACAGGGAATGTAGAAATTACATTTGTTAAAGCTAGTATTTCTAACTGGGAAGATCAATATAAAAGCACTATTGCTTTAAGTAGTTCATCACAAAATTATGTGTTACCAATCTCAAGTTTTCAATCAGGAAACGGTGCGGGCTTAGAACTAAACGATGTCGTTACTGTTGTGTTTACAATGGTAAGCGAAGATGGTACAACAACGACAAAAGAATTAACTTTAGAAAACTTACGTTTATCTCAAGACACATTATCTGTAGAAGATCTAACACAAGACACCTATAAGTTGTCTGCAGTGCCAAATCCAATGACCTCCGCGACGACAATACAATTTACAGCAAACCAAACAGAAACTGTACAATTTATAGTCTATAACCAACTAGGGAAAGTAGTATATGAAATATCACACAGAGCAATACCGGGTGAAAATGAGATTTTATTAAAGCGAAACAACTTAAGTACAGGTCTTTATTTTTGTAAAATCATAAGTCAACAAATACCTTATAATCCCCTAAAATTATTAGCTAAATAATCCCTTTAATTTAAATAGTTAGTTAGAATGTTCTTGCAATGAGATCTGCGACAAGGATGTTTTAATTTAGGGCAAAAGCAAAAGCTTTTGCCCTTTTTATGCTGGTGTATTTTGATTAAATGCTTAACTTTGAATTGTGAATATTTACGGTATATAATTAGACAATTGTTATATATACTTGTATTTATATTTGAGTAAAAAAAAGTTAAATGGAGAGAATACAATTTATAGAAAAGGAGATTTATCATTTGAGAACTCAATTACAGAATCATAAACTGTATGACAATTTGAAGACTATAGATGACATCAGGATTTTTATGGAACATCACGTATTTGCAGTATGGGATTTCATGTCTCTTTTAAAGAATCTTCAAATTAATCTTACAACTGTTCAAATACCTTGGACGCCACCAGAGAATCCTGCGTTATCAAGGTTTATAAATGAAATTGTTCATGGAGAAGAAAGTGATGTCAATGAATTAGCAGAGCCTAAGAGTCACTTTGAGATGTATTTGGACGCTATGCTACAAATACGGGCAAATACTGATGCTATTAGCAGTTTTATAAAACTCATAAAATCAGGAAGATCAGTTGGGTATTCATTAAATGAAACTCATATTAATAGAACAGTAGCAGATTTTGTAAGGTTTTCATTTTCTATCATTGAAACAAACAAGCCACATCTTGTTGCTTCTGCGTTTACATTTGGACGAGAAGATATTATTCCAGATATGTTTATCGAAATTCTTAAAAATTCCGATTCTGAAAACAAGTTATACAACAAGCTTGCATATTATTTAGAACGACATATAGAACTTGATGGAGACGAACATGGGCCGCTCTCTCTTCAAATGATTTCAGAGTTATGCGGAAATGATGACGAAAAATGGAGCGAAACATTAACTATTGCCAAGCAATCTCTTGAGAAAAGAGTTGAGCTTTGGGATGTAATTAACGATTTAATTCAAAAAGAAAAGTCCGTAATCAGCGACGTATATAATTAATGGCAGACACTATTTGTACTGCGGAAACTTTCCGATTTCCAATCCAGCTCCTGATCATTTAATAACTTTTTCCCTAAACACAGAGCCATCAAATAGCCTCCATTTAAAACGTAATCCAATTTCCGTAAAGGTAAAACCAGCAGCAGTAGCTGAGGCAATATTACTTTGAATTCCGAATATGTTTGCCATACAACGCTCAGAGAATTTAAATCCAAACTTTCCTTGAATACGATAGGTGCTTTGGCTTTTGTCATCCTCTATATACTGTAATCCTGTTGCTGCAGTTAATTCGTAAAACCAAGCTTTTGGCTTCGTCGTATTTTCATCTTTAATTAAATTCAAGAAGATTTCACCTGCTTGAAATGTTTCTGGGCTAAAATAAATAGTAGGTACTTGATCTGCAAAAGTGATGTATTGATAATTCAATCCTACTTTTAAAGACGGTTTAGCTAATAGGTTATAATATAACGAGGTAAAGAGTAAGTTTCTACTATTCCCATCATTTTGAGAGGTGTACATATATTGTGTAAACCAACCTAAATTAAAATTAGTGCTGAGGTTATAATTCGCGAAATAATTATTTTGAACTAGTTCTCGGTCTAATAAATCGGCATTAAAGCTTTCAATTTGACGTTTGTAACCAATATCTAAGGTCTGTAATTTAAATGGTTTGATATTAAATGAGACATCTGTTAAGAGTTGGGTGTAGTCAGTGCTTTCGGTATTTGCTGTGGTCAAACCTGTCGTGCCATTAAAGGTTACATTATTTAATAACTGGTAAGATAAGCCCAATGAAAGATCATTAGAGTTCGCTTTGTTATTGGTAATGGTATTATTTGTGTTTCTATAATTGTAGCTTCCTAATAGTTTAAGCTTTGTAGTTAACGGGTAGGTTAGATTTGAATTAAATGAGAAGGCTTGGTTGTCTCCATTATCGAATGTGTTTGATGCTCTAGAGTCCAAGGCTGGTGTAAACTTCGTGTTTAGGATAGTAATGAACTTTAATGCATCCTTTTGATTATCGTGAAATTTTAATGTGTTTTCTGCCGAGTTATAAGCATCGTCATAATATCCTAAAGCTTTTAAAGCATTTGCTTTCCCTAAGTTTCCATCAAAAGATGTGCTGTCGTTAATTAAGATTCTATTGTAATCCTCTAAACTGTCTTTAAAGTTACTCTTATAAATATTCAAAGTTGCCCTCAAAGCCAAGACCCAATTCTCATTTGGATGTTGGGTAACTAAGGTGTCAATTAAACGTGCTGCTGGTTTGTATTTTTTGCTCCAGATTAAAGCTTGTACGTATCGTTCTGTAGTTTGTTGTGAGACGATTTTCGAGGTGTTAGAATTTATAAGCACATAGGCGTCATTACTTAATTGTAATGCTTTTTTATTTTTACCTTTTAAATGAGAAACTAGAGCCAAACCGTTTAATGCTTCTAATTGGTATGCGGGATTTTCTGCTATTCTATTATAGATACCGTTTGCAAAATCAAGTTCGTTAGTAATCAGATATAGATTAGCAAGATTCATTAAGGTTTCTTTATCCTCACCAAACAATTCTATATTTTTAGTTAATAAAGTTTCTGCTTCACCATACTTTTGTGCTTGTTGATTTTGATAGGCGTATCCTAAATAGATGTATTTTTTAGAAACTAATGCATTTGGGTTTCTCGGTAATACGTTTAAAGCTTTGTCTACATAGATAATAGCGTCTTCATATTCTTTAAGATTAGATAAGGTATTTGCGTAACCTAATAAGGCAGGAAAACTTTTTGGATTTTCAGTTATCAAATCTTTATAGTAGGTTTTGGCATCATTAAATTGTGAATTCCACAATAAGGATTCACCATAATTTAATTTTACTTCAAAATCGATTGGGTAATCGTTTAACAGTTTCGTGAAAATAGTATTCGCTTTTTTTGCATCTCCATTAAGTCCAACGGCTCTCCCGTAACATAGGCGTGCAGTTTTGTTTTTAGGGTACTGTTTTAATATTGTATCAAAGAATGTTTCTGCCTGCGCATATTGTCCAGTTTCTAAATACGTGAAACCGTCTTGCATGTCTTGGGCATTACTTGCTAAAACGAGTAATAAAAAGAAAAGAATTATAAGTGGTTTTAAAGTCTTCATATCTGTTTGAATGTATAACTGCAAGTTACGGATGAAGACCACTTCATTCATCTACAGCAACTGATCATCCGTCGAAATCAAATGGGTTTACAAAGAATTTGTTCAGATATTAGTGTCAGATGTAAACAAATTATCATTTAAAAATAACAAATTATCATTTAAAAACAACAATTATGGCTTTACAGATTTTAAAACAAAACGGAATATTTCAATTACAAGGAAATTTAACTACAGCAACGACGAGGTCGTTTATTATTCACTTTGAGCACATTATAAATAAAGTAAAAAATGTGACTGTAGATATTGATAAAGTAAATACAATTGATGCTAGTGGAGTGGACGCTTTAAAAACTTTAATAGCTATCGCTTTGCGCTCCAATAGTATATTCTCTGTTGTTGGCTATGGTTGCAAAGATATCTATGACGATTACAGATCAGTATGCGCAAAATAGTTAGAACAATCCAAAATCAAAATGCATGCAAGTCATTTCAGCAATTAGAAGAAGAAAACTATCTCCGGAACAATTATTTATGCTTAGCGTGCTAACCGTCAATGGTGGGAACTATTTGTATAATCTCATCTTAGGACGTCTTTTAGGTCCAGAGCAATTTGCAGACGCTGCTATGTTGATTACATTTTTATTAGTCTTATCCTTTGTAGCAATGACATTTCAGTTGGTGACTGCAAAATTCTCAGTTATTTTTGAGAACGACATCTTGAATAATTTTATTTCTAAAATTTATAAAAATGCCATAATTGTTGGTATTGGTTTAGGCGCTTTAGTCATTGCGTTTTCAGGTCAATTGCAACAATTATTTCATACCTCGTCATCAAGTATGTTTGTTATTTTTGGTTTTGGAGTGCCTTTATACTTTTTAATGAGTGTAAACCGCGGTGTGTATCAAGGTCAAAAAGCATTCAAATCCTTATCTATTACGTATCAAGCTGAAATGTTAAGTCGATTACTAATTACGCTTGGGTTGTTATTTTTATTTGATATCCAATCTTCTGTAGTGATCGCTATTGGAATCTTAGTCTCCCTGGGTTTTGGTTTAATTCCATTCAAGTTTATAAATTTTAAAATCAAAGCAACAGTGCGGATTACTGCAATAGAATCAAAGCAAATTCATAACTTTTTTGTTATCACAGCCTTTTATGAACTCACACAAATCATTATTAACAATAGTGATGTTCTTATGGTGAAACACTATTTTGAACCTTACGATGCAGGGTTATATGCCTCTTTAGCACTCATTGGTCGTATTGTGTACTTTATCGCCTGGATGTTTGTGATGTTGTTATTGCCAACCGTAGTTCAGCTAAAAAAAGAAGGTAAAGCCACGGCACCAATTTTATTTAAGTATGTTGGATATATCACAGTAATAGCATCTATAATTGTTTGTGCTTGTGTCTTATTTCCTGAAACAGGTATTACTTTGTTATTCGGCGAAAGCTATGTAGCAATGGCACCTTTACTTTGGAAATATGCTTTAGCTACAGGTCTTTTTGCTATATCAAATATCTTCGCATATTACTATTTGTCTTTAGATTACTATGTGCCAGTGATTTTTTCTGGACTCTTTGGGATGCTTCAAATGGGATTAGTCATCTTTTTCCATGACAGCTTAGAGCAAGTTGTTCATATGCAAATCGCGGCGATGTTTTTACTATTGATCTTTCAAGTGTCTTACTTTATTTACGATTCAAAATTGAAAGCTGTAAAAAGTTAAATCGAAGGCTTTGTTCCAGTCGTCTACAGCAAAAAGCATCCTGTCTACAGTCGCCTATTTTACTAGAAACTATAGTGCAAATTTGCAGTGTAATTAAGATATTAGTAACATGAAACTAGCAATCGTAACAGCATATCCGCCAAGCAAAGTTACTTTAAACGAATATGCATATCACTTAGTAAAACACTTTAGACAAAAAGAATCTATTAAAGAGATTATTTTACTTACGGATAAAACGGAAGGTGCAAAAGATATTATGTTCACAGAAGAGGGTTGTAAGATCACAGTGAAAGATTGTTGGGCATTTAATAGCTATGTAAATATTATTAATGTTACAAAAGCTATTAACGCAATACAACCAGATGCTGTTTTGTTCAACCTACAGTTTATGAAGTTTGGCGACAAGAAAATTGCCGCAGCCTTAGGGTTAATGTTACCATTGGTTTGTAAACTTAAAAAGATTCCGAACGTAGTGCTATTGCACAATATTTTAGAAGAAGTGGATTTAAGATCTTCAGGTTTTACGTCGAGTAAATTAATGCAAAAAGTATATGGTTTTATAGGAACAACCTTAACTAAATTAATATTGCAGTCTGATACAGTTGCAGTAACAATGCAAAAGTATGTGACCGTTTTGGAAAATAAATATAAGGCTAACAATGTGAAGCTGATTCCTCACGGAACTTTTGAAATCACAGAGGAGCAACTCAGTTATTCTATTCCGGAGGGCCCCTTAAAAGTCATGGCTTTTGGAAAGTTTGGAACCTACAAAAAAGTAGAGGGGATGATCGAAGCTGTTGAGATGTTAAGAGCATCTTCAGGTTTAGATTTAGAAGTAATTATCGCAGGAACAGATAATCCAAATGTCCTTGGTTATTTAGCAACAGTTCAAGAAAAGTATAAACATGTACCTCAATTACGTTTTACAGGCTATATAGAAGAGCATGAAGTGTCAACCTTATTTAAGGAAAGCGCCGTAGTCGTGTTTCCATATACCTCAACAACCGGGAGCTCAGGTGTTTTGCATCTAGCAGGAAGTTATGCTAAAGCAGTAGTCATGCCAGACTTAGGTGATTTAGCGTTATTAGTTAAAGATGAGGGGTATCAAGGAGAGTTTTTTGAGCCAACCTCAGTGGAGAGCCTAGCAAAAGCAATTGAAACTATTGTGACTAATGAAACATATAGGACAGCATTAGGAAAAGCAAATTATAAAGCAGCTACAGCTTATCCAATGTCAAAAATTACAGATATGTATTTAAATACATTTTTAACTCTAATTGCTAATAAAAAAAGTAGAAAGTAAAGTAGAATAGGTTTCTACTCAGAAATATATATAAATGCAGCTTTTTTTGTCCCATTAGTATCAATAAATCCAAATTGCTTTTGAGCGTTTTTACGCCAAGGAAGTCTACCTACGACTTCCTTAGGTATGTCAACGAAGTCATAAAGTGTCCAAGACATGTATTGTAAATTATTTGCAGTAATAATCTGGCGGGCTTTTTTGTGGTAATTGGCTTGATCTTCTTCACTACTGCCATAAGGTTTCCAAAACCCATCATAGGATGATAGTCCAAATTCTCCCATAACTATAGCTTTGCCTGGGATTTCTACTTTTAAGTTTTTTATAGAAGTGTCTAAGTCGTCTAAGTCTTCATAATAATGAAATGAAATAAAATCAACTTTATGCTCTAGTATAGCAGCGCTTTGTGTGTTGGACCAACCAATAGTTACTGGGTGATGATCATCTATGGATTTCACAAGATTGATCATGTTGTCCAGCCAAGAAATTACATTATTTTTCCCTCTAGATTTAAAATCTAGGTTGGGTTCGTTTTTAATATCCCAACCAACGATAGCTTTGTGGTCTTTTAAAGCAGTTACAATAGTTTCTGCATGACGCATAGTTAGTGTCCAATCAAGAACATCGTAATTACCATAAAAATCAAAGAGCGTTACGACAACATCAAGATTGGTAGTTTCGGCGGCGTCTAAAGTTTGTTTGAGCTTTTCTAGTTTGGTGTTGTCAACATCTGCTTTTCCAAAGTCATCATATTGGACAAAAACCCGAACTGAATTTAAGCCAGCATCTTTTATGATTTTGAAATCCTTTGCTATGGTGTCTTTAGAAAAGGTCTCTCCAAACATATTCCAAGGTGTTGCCTGTGGATAGTAATTAATGCCTCTAATATTAAGATTATTTGTTGGAATTTCTTTATGTTCAACCTCGTAATTTTTAGTTGTTTCTTTTACTAAATGTCTAATACGCCAAAAGCCATCTTCAAGTAGCAATACAATTTTATAAGTGGATATTTCCGTAGTTTCTAATTGTAATTTTTTATTCTGAAACACACGCTTGTACTCAACGACATCTCTATCTGTTATGACTGCTAACTGTCCATCTTCACTAAAAAACTCTATAGTAGGGTGATGCTCAAGTGTTGTTGATTCTATCGTTATATGTTTATCGGTATTCAATTCAATAATCTCGAAAAGATTTAAACGTGCACTGTCTGTATAATAATCCTTAATACCAATGGTCGTATTGGTTTTGTAGGCAATATGTTTGACATACCAAGCATCTAAATAATCATTCTCAAGAGCTTTAAGATTTTCTTCATCAATTAGTCTGCCTTCATTTTCTATTGGTGCCCAGACGACTTTAGGGGAATACTGTTCTATTTTTTTAATTTCGGTATGAAGCATAGCACTGCGATCTGCACCTGTATTGAGATAAGCAAAAAGAGCACTTATACCTGAAATAATTAAGGCAATAACCACAATGTATGATGTCATTAACATGACACGAACTATGCTTTTGTTGAGACCTACCATAGCTGTATTAATTTAACTGTTTTTTCTAAACCAGCAGTTTTGATAACGATCGTGTAAGTGTCATTTTTTAAATTATTTGGATTTAAATTGAAATTCACAAAGCCATCAATTGATGTTTTAGTTAGTGTTTCTATGAGTTTATTCTCTTTATAGACGAGTAATTTAACCTGCAAACCATCAGGAATCGTCTGTTTCATAAAGCTCTGCAAAGGTCCAACTATGATTGCTCTATTATTTTTTGAGAAGTTAGTACCAAAGTCTTTAATAACTTGATTGTAGTTTAAGGCTATTATATCACTTTCTGCCATTCCGTCCACGTAGGCTTTAATTGACCATTGAGTTTTATAATCTGGATGAATCATTAATGCAGTGGCGACACCATTAATGGTGGTGCCAGATGTTTTGAGACTATTGCCCAGATCGTTAGTAATATAAAATGAAACATAAGTCCCATCACTCACCACATTATCTTGTTTGTCTTTTATTATTGAGGTTTCAAAAGTGGTTACTTGGTTACCATCTGCATAACTATGAGGTCGTTTTGCTGAAATTTTAAAATCGGTAGGAATTGCTGGAAACACAATAACTGTAAACTCTTTGGAGTTGGTATTTAAGCTTTCTGAAGATACAAGTATTCGACCGCTTTTTTTGTACGAATAGATGTTTTTATAAGCAATTATATTAGTGGTTTTAATTGGATCTAAAGACTCATTCGATAAAAATTGATATTTTGCATGTACCAAGGTCTTTTCTGGTAATGGATTGTCCAAACTGTCTGTAGGGATAACGACTAGCATCGTGTAATCTGTTCCTCCTGCTTCAATACTGGGCGGTCCAATATAGGTTTCTATTACTGCAACCTCTTGTTTTGAAATAATGTTAAGTTGTCCAGATAAAGACATGACATCGTTAATGATTTTCCAATACACTTGCCCTGTTTTTTTGCGTATGTTTTTTGGAATGCTATATGAAAGTATAGAGCCTATTCTTGAGGGAGAGACTAAAGTAGATCCATAACTATTTGAACAATATAGTATTGGATTTATAGTTTCCGAAGCAGAAAACTTTAAAATAATTGTACTTCCAGCTTCAAACTCTGTCTGTATTGTTAGCAGTTGGAGATTTATTGTCGTTTCATTATTTGGTAAGACAGTAGAAGATGATAATAATATCAAGCCTAAAAGTCCTATGTAAAAATGTTTAAATCGCATTAATTAGGGTTTCCGATATAAGCGTTAGTTTCAATTTTTATATAACTAAAATTTGGATGATTGATGTGTTGCAATTCTAGATTGAGATGGTTTTCAATTCTATTTGGAACTATTTTATTTGATATAGGCTCGTTTGGAAGTCCATTCACATAAATATTTTTCATACTATTATTAATGATCTTAAACGTACTATTGCTAATAAAAGTATATTCAAAATCTTGCTTACGCTGCTGTCTAATGCCTTCCTTTATAAATATATGGTCTACCCAAATCATCGTTTTATTCTCATCATAGTAACTCACTAAAAGCTGAGGTACTGTTATTTCTTGAAGTCCACTATTAAATAAACTTCCATTCATCTTATCTTTAGTAATCGTGATGTCACTCAAGACTATGTTTTTGTACAAATCTGAGCCAGACACATTACCTGCAGCTTGTAAATTAAATTTAATGGGCTGGTCTTCTAATTCAATAGGTGTAAATTCATCTGGATTAAATGTTTTTGGAATAGAATCTTTGGTTTTAGACCATGCGATCCCTTCAAAATTGATTTTAAAAGCAGTCGTTTCCTTAGGCATCAGCTTGTGTTTTACATGGTATTTAGCGTTGTATGTAGCGAGCTCCTGGTCCTCTGCATTATAAAGTGTACCTTTTAAAACAATATCTGCTGGAACATTATCTATATTTTGAACCTCACCAATAATGACGTAATGGTTATTGTATTTTACGAGTTTTGCTGATAGCACTTCTAGAACAGGTTGTTTTAAAACATCTTCATGATGTGTTTGCTCAGTTGTAATGCGCCTGCGTCCTTGATTAAAATAGCCAGTTGTATTGTTAGAGTACAGTTGGTCTGGTGGTAGGTCAGTGTCTATGTTTTCAGGTTCTAAATACCATTTTCTGTCTTGTCTGGTTAGTGTTTTATAATCGATAAGATCAATTTTTTCAAGAGGTGTAATCCAATGTGTTGTTACTTTCGCCGCAGCAGAGCTATCATTTAGAGTCGTAATTTCGGTTTTAATAGCATCTAATTTTGCATAGCTACTTAGGAGTCCGTCAGTTACCGAGACTTCCAGCATATACTGAGCAATAGTTTTGTCACTTTCCGGATTAATTAAGTTGTAAGCGATTTCAAATTTTTTAAAATCTAAGGCATCATAATACGCTATAATTACATTTTCTGGACTGCGTTGCGAATCATTTTTTAAGTAAAATAGATAAATGCCGTAACAAAGCGCTATCGTCAATAGGATAGACCAAAGATGTATTACTTTAAGTATGTTGTTTGAGAATTTAGAGTAGTGGTTTTTAAAATTTAAATACACAGGTGTTTTCTTTGTTTTTATAGTATTGCTCCAAAGTGTTTTAATGTTTAAAATAAATGCTATTAAAATCGTTAAAAGTGGTGCGATTCCCCACAGTAGTTTTTGCCATTTTGAAACATCGTCTTTTGGCAAAATAGAGGACACTGGTGGTACGTTTAAGCGTTCCCAAACCATGATGGCATTATCTAATTGAAGCACACGTTGCCATCCACAGAAATAGAGAATTGGATCATAGAATTTATCATTAGAGAAGATATACTTGAGATTATATTTTTCGGGTGTTGTTAAAAACTGTTGTAAAGATCCAATGCCGGCCACACCTTTAAACTTTGAGTTTTCTAAGCGCTCTATTGGTCGTGTTGTTAATTCGGGAAGTCGTCTTGCAGAGTGGTAATTACCATCAACAGTCATCGCGTTGGTTTGTGCATTTAGCCAAGCCATTTGATCTCCAAAACCAAGCGTTAAAAATCGCCATTTATTATGATCATCTTGATTTAAGAAATTCACGATGGGCAATATATTAATTTGTTGTGGTTGAGACGGTCTAAAATATCCAAGACTCATAGTGAAAATAGTCATGAAGATAAAGAGCCCAGCAAGCATACCTCCAATAATTCTGTGATAAACTGCACCAAATTTAGATTGGATTACTTTTTTTAAATCGCCTTGGATAAAACGATAAGCAAACTCGCCAAATAGAGGCAATGACATAATGGACGCCCAAAGTGTAAAACGATCTAATGTCAAAATGTTATAGGCACTCTCACCCAAAATCATACGAGGAATAGGTGTCGTTCCACCAGTTCCTAAAATAGTTAAAATGGTTATGGATATACCAAAAAACAAATAACGCTTGCTGTAGTATCTGTAAAATATATAAGGTAATATGACAAGTAAAATGCCCCAAGGAATTAAAAAGAATACCAATCCAGAAGAGGTGATTTCTAAAAAATTATCACGTGATCCATGCGGAATTGGGACTTGCGTAATTGGATTGTTTTTAGAATTAATCCAATATGGAAGTATACAGCCTATAATAATGATGAGTGATAACAGCCCAAAACTAAGGATGCGTTTGAAAAGTAAGAGGAAACTACTTAAAAACAGTTTAAAGGTTATAGCCTTAATTGAGCCTGATTGTTTGTAAGCGACATCCATAATGACCATGCCTATTAAAGGAAAGATGAAAAAAACCATCCCAAAAATTGGCGTGACGTGATGGGAGGTTACTGTAACAGCTATGAGTGATAATGATGTCGTTAAATACCAGTATTTGCCTGTTTTTAACCAAAGATAAATTTCTGGTAAACTATGCATTAAAACTGATATGCCTATAATACTAGGCAATTGCCCAAAGACATGCAAAGTCTCTACAAATGATGAGGAAAATACAGCAAATAGAGCGGCATAACCTGCAACTGTTTTGTGTCCAGTAATAAGTAATGAAAACCTGTAGACACCAGTAATGAATAAAATAATACTTATCAATGTAACAGAAAAGAGCCCGAATTTTAGTCCGCCAATCATTGAGAATAATGCGATACTTTGATGCACTAGAGGCGGGTAGCTCATGACTGTGAAACCTGTATACCATTTATAGTTCCATGGCTCAAACCAACTGTTTGCATAATGATCTGCAAAAAATAAATGTATTAATGCATCATAGGTAGACTCCAAAGTAAAAAACAGGGAAGTACCATGAAAAACTAATCCTAAAAGGAGTGCTGCAATTAAATATTTATTAGTGGTTTCTTTCATTTATTACCAATGCTATTTTGATATCGTAAAGATATATAATTAATATAGTCACTCTAGTATCGGTCATCTACAGCAACTTACCATCCGTCTATACTAAATGTTTGACTAACTAAATAAACAAATTTGAAGCGTCAATACTGCTACTTTTGAACTATCAGTAACACATATAATAACCCATTATGAAAGTTTTAGCAATAGATGACCAACGGTTAGTATTACTTCCTTTGCAAAAGGGATTAGTAGAATTAGGATACGATGTGAAAATTGAAACGAATTCATCTAGAGGTATAGAGGTATACGATTTTTTTAATCCAGATTTAGTAATCGTAGATGTTAATATGCCTGGAGTGTCTGGTCTGGATGTTGTCAAATATATTAGGGAAACAAAAAATTCTAAAACACCAATTATGGTGTTATCTGGAAATACTCAAGATGATATAATTATTGAAGGTTTTGAGTTAGGCATTAATGACTATATGAAAAAGCCATTAAGTCTAAATGAAATTTGTGCACGTGTTAAACGATTAATTGGTGTCCCTGAATTATTGAAAAAAGTAAGTAATAGTAATGTTATGATTCAACAGCGTTGTGTTGGTGTTGTGATTCCTTGTTATGATGAAGAAGAACGATTATTAAGTAAAGAGTTTACTGATTATATAGATAAAAACACAGGATATCACCTCTGTTTTGTGAATGATGGTAGTAAAGATAATACCTTAAATGTCTTGAAAGAATTACAAAAAGGTAGAGAAGATTTTATTACTATTTATGATTGCGAAAAGAACGGAGGAAAAGCAGAAGCGGTTCGTTTAGGAATGCTTCATATGGCTAAAAAAGAGGACCTTGATTATATTGGATTTTTAGATGCTGATTTATCTACAGATTTAGCAGATTTTGATGATTTAGTAAAAACAATTGAACATTCAAAATTTAAAATAGTAAGTGGTTCTCGCATTGCAAGAATGGGAGCGAATATTACTAAAGAATCGGCAAGAGAGATTGTGAGTCTAACTATCAACTTTATCATTAGAAAGATTTTATCAATGAATTTCAAAGACACACAATGTGGTGCAAAAATATTTCGTAAAGAGGTGATAGGAATTGCCTTCAATAAAAAATTTGTAACACAATGGATTTTTGATGTAGAAATTTTTAAAAGGATGACACTGCATTTTGGTTTAAAATCAGCAAAAGCGATGTTATGTGAACAGCCCTTGAAGCGATGGATTCACGCTGATGGATCTAAATTATCTGTGAAAGATTCTGTGAAAATTATAGGTCAGTTAGGTAAAATTGCATGGGTGTATAGAAACAAAAAAAATAAAAGTATAACAGCCGATTCAACAATGCTTAACGTGACTTAATCAATTATTATACTAAATGAAAACAGCAATCATAATCACATTTCATAATTATGAAAAAGAGATCAATATTAATGCTTTTATCAACTATTGTAATAAGGTAAAAAGCATTGAGTTCTGTTTCGTAAATAATGATAGTAAGGATAATACAAACTCACTTTTAAAGGAAGTAAAAGAACAATGTGATAATGTTTCAGTCGTAAATATCAAAAAATTTAAGTCAGATATGTCAGCAGTAAGATCGGGAGCACGATATATGTTTAATCAATTTAAATTAAACCATCTCGGGTATGTAAATACGAATTCATTAAACAAACAAAATCATGGATTGAGTGTCGTTATGCGGGCAATTAGCAAGCATCAAGAGGCTATTATTGAATATGATAAGGAGATCTTAAAGAAACATAACAGGAAGAAAACATTATTTCAAAAATTATTTTCAGTATCAGAGTATTTATTAAAATTAGAGCTTGAACTGCAAGTCGAAAGCCTCTATTGTCAGAGTGAATTTGAAAATGATAAAAATGAAAGTGTATCTTATAAGATGAAATCCTAAACGCAAAGAAAAGATTTAGAGTGGTCATAACCTCGGTTCAGTTTTATCAAAAGAAACTGATAAAAATAAAAGAGGTGATATCTACTACGTTTTTTACGTCAATAGGAATATTTTTGAAGTAAGCAATACTGTTTATAAAGGCACAAGTCTTCAAAAGGGGTGAAGTCATATTACTTCTGGTGCTAACAAAAGCTATTACTCTTAATTCTAAAGATGCTAGGATATTAGAAGTTTGTATTACAGGAATGACTAAGGAAATACGAGAAAGCTTAAAATAATAAGCGTATTTTTGAATCATAAAGGATAACAATGAGTTTAGAAAGAGAATTAAGTAAGAGAGCAGGTAGTAAATGCGAGTTATGTGGTAGCCTAGAACATTTACAAGTCCATACACTTGCTCCAATAAAAGACGAGAGTTTAAATAAATCGTTATTAGCATGTAAAATTTGTGTTGATCAAATTGAAGATCCAGAAATTACTGATGCTAACCATTGGAGATGTTTAAACGATAGTATGTGGAGCGAACATCAAGCTGTACAAGTTGCTGCTTGGAGACAATTATCTAGATTAAGAAAAGAAGGATGGCCTAAAGATTTGTTAGATATGATGTATATGGAAGACGAGGTTTTAGAGTTTGCTAAATCTACAGGAGAAGGTGAGGCAGATCCAGATAAGTTAATTCATAGAGATGTAAATGGTGTGATTTTGCAAGCAGGAGATTCTGTAGTATTGATTAAAGATCTCAAGATTAAGGGGTCTAGTCAAGTTGCAAAACAAGGAACCGCTGTTCGAAATATTCGTTTAGACTATGAAAACGAAACATTTATTGAAGGTAAAGTGGGCCCAACATTAACTGTTATTATAACAGAATACGTTAAAAAACTATAAGTGACGTGTTAGAGGTCAGAGCGACGTGCGAACATTGTAATAAGGACTTGCCTTACGATTCAAAAGAGGCAATGATTTGCACGTTTGAGTGTGCATTTTGTAAAGATTGCGTCACACTTCTAAGGGAGGTGTGTCCAAATTGTGCAGGTGGATTTGAAAAACGACCAATACGACCAGAATACCATCTTAAAAAACACCCAGTTTCAGAAACCATTGTTTTTAAGCCTGTAGATCTAGAAAACCACTACAAAAGTCTTGAAAACAAATAATATGGTTGTCTCCTAATTAGTTAGCGATCCAGCCATCAATAATATCATAAATTGACTGTTGCTTATCTAAAGAGAAACTGTTGATTCTAGTTCTATGATCACCTTTAGGTTTTACAAATTTGTAAAGCTCTCTGTTTTTTGACGTATCAGTTAACTCCACAGCAGTAGAGCTCCAAGCATCATATTCACCATAAATAAAAAGTATTTTTTCTGCGGAAACATCTAAATATGACTTAATCCCTTGCATAGCATTTAAATCATAATCCTTTGAAACACCGTCTGGAAAAGCCCAATCAAATTTATAAATAGCATCTGTTTTTAAGTAATTTTTAAATGGTGCAGTTTTATAACCATAAATGCCTTGTTGTGTTAATGCTGCCCAAAAGTAAGGTTGAAGATCATCAACCGCTTTTTCTTCAAAGAAGCCATAGCCAACAACCTTAATAAGGTGTTTATATATGTTTTCTACGGAAGCCTCATGCGATGGAATAGTACCTACCGAAACTCCCCATTGCCAAAACGCGAATGAATATTCAAGAATGGTATAGTCTATCGCTTTTTCAACACCAAACTCCCAAGTCATACTTTTACGATCACCTTCATTTTTCATAAACTGTAAGAGGGTCGCTCTATTTTCAAAACATAATTTTTGAAAAGCCTCAATTTTATCTCTATCGGCTTTAGTTCCTACTGTTTTTAAGAATTGATATACTCTAGGGTCTTCACGCTGGTAATTTAAAGGTCCAACATAGCATACACTTGCGTCTACATTATTAGGGAAAAACCGACGATGCGCCATAGTGGTTTGACATCCTTTTGAAATCCCAGTAGTTACAAACTTAGCCTTTGGATATATAGCATCTCTAATGGCATTAATAATAGTGGTTTGATCTTTAGCAGCATTTTCAATGGTTAAAGTATTCCAGTCAATTTGTTCTGGACGAGAATTGTTGAAAAAGCGATGTTCAATGCTTAATTGGTTAGCTTTATAGTGAGCAGCTAATTCACCAGCGTGTTCAGATCCGATCCCGTAACCTCTTAGTTCTACAATAACAGGTAAGTTTTGACTTTCAAAACCTAAGAATACACGTTGTCTAAATGTGCCTTTAGAAGCATTATTATAATCTACTGGTTGCTCAAACCAAATTTCGTAATTCTCATCAAAATGACTTGATGGTTTCCTTTTTTCGATACTAACTACGTTTTTTATAGATGCTAGTTTTTCAAAATTTGAAGTTTCTTTTATGGGTGCTGAAGCCACAATAGTTTTCGTGGTGTTACAACTAACAATAGATAATGTGAAAAGTAAAGCGTAAAAGAGATGTGTTAATTTCATAATATTTTGATTTTTAATATGAGATTGGAATTAGAGTAAAAATAATTAATATTTAATAGTAATGCATAATGTTGGTATTTTATGATAGAAAACAAGAGGTAATGCCTCGAGATAAACAATTCAATCTATTCTAAACGTGCATTTTATCGAGTAAAAAAGTCTGTTTGTAATCTAAAACCAACCAATTATACATTTTAACGAATAAGTAAGAGTAATCTTTAATTATTTGTGATATTTACATTGCTGGTTAGGAAAAATGATTAATAATTGGCACGGATAATGAGATTAATTGATAGCAACCCAGAGTTATTCAGTTTAACCTAAATCATATTATTATGAACCTAGAAATCACGTTCGCAAACAACTTTTTTAATGTTAAAGGGTCTTTAGATCGCAACAACATTCACGTGTTTAAAAAACATTTCAAAAATGTGTTTAATAACACAAATGGAATCACAATTAGCATTGAAAACTTATCTAGTATTGATCGTTACGGTGTAAGTGCTATTGCTCAATTACATAATGAAGCTTTAGTTAAAAGCAAGCGTTTGTCAATCATTGGACTTGGTCAAAGCAGTTTATACAATCATTTTAAAACTGAGGAAGCGGCTTAGTTAGCAGGACATATCTGCTACGATTTTCCATTGGCCATCAATGTTTTTAAAGATAATCATAAACACACCATTGGCATCGCCAACTGGTCGTGTTAAATGATATTCTCCCATGACCCAATAATTTCCGTTTTCAATTTTAGAAATATCATTGATTACAAAACGGAGTGTGCCACTTTCTGCTTTTGTAGGATAGCCTTTTTTGTAATTGGCTAATGTGTTACTCCAACCTTTAGTAAGACCATTGCTACCATAAAATTTAAGGTTATTATCCTTCCAGTAACCTTTCATGAAACCCTTTAGATCGTGATTATTCCAGGCGATTTCTTGAGCAGACATGACGTCTTTAATTGCGGTTGTCTCTTCTTCTATGTTTTCTTCGGAAGACATTGGAATCTCAACTTCTTTGATTTCTGTTTGACAAGAAAATAGTAGGATGACTAAAAATAAAGATGCAAATTTCATAAGTATATATTTAGAATTTAAATATACTTAAAATTTAGAGTGCGTTTTTTTGATGTTTAAAAAAAGCATCTGCCTGTAATTGCATGAGTTCTCGTGCTTTTTTGCGTTTATAAGTATAGATGTCGTCGTCTTCTGCGATATCATTATAAATTCTATTGTTAAGTGTTTGGTCTGTTTTTAATAAAATTTTGCGCTCACTTATTTTTTGCTCAACCCAAGTTTTTACCGCAGTTTCCGCATCTTCTAGTTTATAATCATATTCTCCTTTTGGTGACATTAATTTCGCGAAAATAGGAGAGGTCTCAATAGCTAAAAACAAAAGCAAAATAAATAACGATGGGAGAAAAGGCAATTCTTCTAATGCATTCACGCGAGCCATCAATCCGTCAAATCCATCAATAATAGGTTGCGTGCTGGCTACCTGAGCATCATAATTAGAATTAAGTTGAGTGATTTGACTTTCAGTCGCTGCGATTTTGGCTTTATTATCTGCCTTTAATTGTTGTAATTCTGCCAAAGCAGCATCGTGTTTTTCTCGTTTTTCTTCATAAACTGGCCCTTTTCCTAATAGGTTTGTGCCAGCAGTGCCTTCAGCTTCAGAAATATAAACATCATAAAGCGCGTTGACTTCAGTTTCTTTGGTTGCTATTTGTGACTGGAGGTTTAATATTTCCGAAGACAACGCATCAACATTAGGTGTAAATTGAGCTGCTATTTGATTTTGATTAGCGAGTGTTAAATCATTCTTTTGTTCTAAAAGGACTTGATTAATCTCCTTTTCAAAAATTTTGAGTTCCAGAGGTTTTGAAATCACAATAGCAATAATAACTGCAAGAATGATTCTCGGTGATACTTGGATAATTTCATCAATAATATTGTTCCGTTTTTTAATTGTCGAAACGATGAAACGGTCCAAATTAAAAATTAATAATCCCCAAACAAAACCAAAGCCTATAGCTGCAAACACATTATCGAAAACAGTGTAAAGCGCATAGCTACCTGCAATAAATGCCATGAGAGCAGTGAAAAATACGGTAGCTCCAATACCTGCAAATTTGTTTTGTTCGCCAATAGCGCAGTTGTCCAGAATATCTGTATCTGCTCCAGAGCAGATGATGAAGAATTTTTTTAACATGATGAGTGTTTTTTGATTGATTGTCTATTAGAACGCAAAACCTCATGTTTTGTTACACGATTTAACATAAAAAAGCCCTTAGATTTTTATGTCTAAAGGCTTTTTAGTTAGAAAACGATAACTATTTGTTTCTCTTTGGCAATATTTCAGTGTCCTCAGGTACAGTTGTGTCCTTGGTTAAAAATACTCTAGGTGCATTAGTTGTAAGATCTTTTGTGAATAGGTTGAGTTCATCGTGCTTTTTAACGAGTTGAATAGCGCTGTCTGATGAGATTTTTTTTCCTTCATAGAAAAACGTAGCGTCCTTTTTTGCCATAGCGATAATATGGTCTAAACGTGATATTGGTTTAGGAGGTGACGGAATATCAATTATGTCTTTATGCCTATTTGGCTCATTGTCCTTAAACTCTGAGACAACCTTACTATCACTATATACTTTGGTTATGTATTGTCCAGGCACCACGTCAGAAGCATTCACCTGCCTTTTACTAATTTTCACTCCAGTTTTGCTGACTTCAAAACCTTGCCTGTTATAGTGTTTTATTGCATTATTTATACTTACATAATAGTGAGTAGTTCCATTAATTTTCAGGAAACCCGTTTTAACTTTGTTCTCGTCCTGAGTTGGTTCGTAAACATCATCATTGGCGATTATGCTAATCATCTCGTCATCATCAGTTTTTGCTTGATGCACTTTTCTTTTGTATGTTTTTTCAAAGTCATCAATTACTGCTTGCATTTTTTCACGTTGCTCTGGTAAAGCATCCTCAGGAATTGGAGACGGTACTGGATAATATGAACTACCATTTGGTCCATTTCCTTTTTTAACTGGAGCAGCAGGTGGTGGCGGAGGTGGTGGAAGTGTATCATAAATGTTTTTTAAATTGTAGGTAGCTATTAGTAAATTAACTTTATTAATGATATCCTTTGGCGAGTCTTTGTCATGTTTAAAGACAATCTCTTTTGATTTGCTTTTATCACTCGATACATTTTTAAATTCAGCTTCAACAGACTTCAAACTACCTAATTTATCATTCACCAAAAATTGCCCTTTGCTGTTTAGTAGGATCCAAGTTATTTCGCTTTTTATAACTTTTATTGGAGGTGCTGGAGCTGGAGGAGGAGGTGGGAAATTTGGATAGGGTTGCGCGTTTTTCTTTTGAGCATCACTCATGAGTTTATATAAATAATTGATACGTTCTATATCCTTAAGTTTTATGATTGGATTCTTCTTAGGCAGAGCACTTAGTTTTTTTGCAAGTTTATTATACTCTTCTACTTGTTTTGGTGTTGCCCTTTTTTGAGATGACTTTTCCATCGGAACCGGCGGAGCAGTCAGTAGATTGTATTTTTTTAACTCTTCTTGGGTAAATTGATTATAGAATTTATCAGCTTGTGCTTTTATTATTCTAAGTTCAGAATTATCTGTTTGCTGTCCTTTTAAGTAGATTTTAATTGCATTAGAATATGTTTTGACTAGTATTTTATAATCACTTACAAAAACTTCTTTATAGAACTTGTTAAAGCCATCTTTGGTATATAAATTAAATTTAAATGGCTGAGCAGGTTTTTTGCTCTGTGCATTACTATTTACATGAGAACCTAAGTAATGTGCAATGTCGTTTATCTGATAGTTGTTTAATTCTGAATTTGATATTTGCTTTCTATCTAACCAAATTGCGTACTTCTTTTCATTTTTCCAAGATTCAAATTGAGCAGTTGTAGGTTTACTAGGTACTGCTTTATATAAATAAGGAGTTATCCCTTGTAAAAAAGGATGCGTCTCAACCGAGTTGCGTTGCACTTCGCTCATTAGGTCATAGATAGCAACTAGGCGCTCATGTGTACCTAGAGGTATAAAAAGATTTGAAGAATTATTTAATTGCTTAACCCAATCTTTGTATTCTTTCATCATTGCATCTGTTGCACGATCCTGATATATAATTTTTAGGTCTTTGGCTATTTCTAATTCGTTTGTAATTGCTTGGGAAATATTATTATTTTCTTTTTCTACATATTCCTTTTCAGTAAAACTGTAAAAAAGAATAGCAATAATTGGAAGCAGTAGTGCGCTTCTAAGCCAAATGGATCGTTTTGATGTGTGTGTGTTCATGACTGTAAATCGTTTTTTGATTGATGAATAATTAATGGCATTTGCCAATTCTTGATGTTGTGCATTTGATGAGAATGCGAGTAAAATAGTTTGGTATGTGGATGGTTCAATTCCGTTTTGTAAAACAGCGCGATCTGCTAGAAACTCATGGTTGAGTTTTACTTCACGTTTTAGTAAATATATCAAAGGATTAAACCAGAATATAATTTGTAATACTTCTAAAAGAAGTACATCAATACTGTGCTTTTGTTTGGCATGAGTTTGCTCGTGTATAAGCACTTCTTTTGGGATATCGTTATGTTCAAACTTATCTTTATTGAAGAAAATATAACTAAAGAACGTATGCGGAATCATTAAATTAGAAACCAATACATTGATAAAACCTCCTGACTTTAATTTAGGATTACGTCGTATTCTAGAGATAATAGTATTAAGGTTGAAGCAAAATTTCAACAGAAAAATAAAAACTCCGAATCCGTATAACGACCATAGTA
>JBLHML010000002.1:0-194265 GCA_047622005.1 Dokdonia sp.
TACTAAATGATGGTGTTAAGCTGACATTGAAACCACCATACCCGTAAAGAATTGTTGGGTTCTTACCATTGAGTTCTAATCCTTTTTTATGAGTAATAATCATTGGTACTATAGTGCCATCTTTTGAGGTAAAGAATACTTGATTGCTCTCATAGTCTTCTGGATTGAAATCGATGTCTGGTTTAACGAAAACTTTTGAAGTCCCATTTTTGATATCATACTTATAGATAGTTCCTGGCGTTACGTAATTTGTGAATGAGTAATATAACTCTGTGTCTTCTTTTTTGGCACCAAAACCACCAGCACTTCCAACACCTGGTAATTTTACTTCTCTTATTAATTCTCCGTTGTAATCATATTGCATGACTTGAGATACTGCATCTACCATGTATTCTGCAAAGAAAAAGCCTCCACCTGTTGATGGGCTCAATACGTTTTTGGTTTCTGGTATAAAATCAACCCAGTTTTCTGGACCTGGATTTGAAGCATCTACAGTTACAATCTTCTTGTTTGGAGCATTTAGGTTAGTAACTAAAAACAGTTTGCTTCCAATATTGTCAATAGGATAGGTATCGCTATCTGTGTGATTTAGAACGGTTATTAAAGGACTATTTGGTTTAGAAAGGTCTTTCATAAATAGTTTGTTTCCTGAAGTGGATACACTTGCAGTAATTACAAGATAGTTGTCATCTTCTGAAACATTACCGCTAGCATAACGATGTTTTTCGGCAGGTGTTCCACCAAAAATTATAGGATCACCCTTTTGAGACGTTCCTAATTTGTGATAATACACTTTGTGTTGATCTGTTTTTGCAGAGAGTTCACTGCCTTCTGGTTTGTCATAACTAGAGTAGTAGAACCCTTCGTTTTTGTACCATGACATGCCGCTAAATTTTATATCAACTAAAGTGTCTTCAACGATGTCTTTAGTTTCGGTGTTCATGATGAGAATTTTTCTCCAATCACTTCCTCCTTCGGAAATAGCATACGCCAAGATTTTTCCGTCTTTTGAAAAACTTGCACCTCCAAGTGAAATGGTGCCTTCGTCATTAAATGTGTTTGGGTCTAAGAATACCTCCGCAGTTTTTGGATCGTCACCTGTTTTATAGCGATAGATAACATATTGATTTTGGAGACCGTCATTTTTATAGAAATACGTATAATCACCTTCTTTGAATGGAGCGCCTACTTTTTCATAGTTCCATAATTTTGATAAACGTTCTTTCAATTCTTCACGATATGGAATGTTGTCTAAATACCCAAAAGTAGATTCGTTTTGAGATTTAACCCAGTTTTCGGTTTCTGTACTTTTATCATCTTCTAACCAACGGTAAGGATCTTTAACTTGTGTTCCGAAGTAATCAGTAATCGTATCTACTTTTTTAGTTTCAGGATAGATCAATTTGGGTTGAATAACTTTCTGTGCATTCATATTTATAATTAAAAAGGAACAAAGGAATAAAAAGGTTAATTTTTTCATGATCAAGTATATAAGTTTCGTTCAATCAAAAATAAACAAAAAAGCCTCTACAAATAAATGCAGAGGCTTTTTTAAGATATCGTTAAGAAGTTTACTGCTTGATAAACTTCTGACTTTTAATAGATGTTCCAGAAACAATTCTTAAAATGTAGTTCCCAGTGTTAAGAGCACTTACATCAATAGTATTTTGACTTAATTTAGAATTCATAATACGTCTACCATTGATATCAAAAATTGTATAGATAGCATCTTGTAAGCTATCTATACTAGAGATGTTTAATTCATCTTTAGTTGGGTTAGGATATATAAATAGATCATTTACAAATGAATTTTCTAATGTAAGTGTGGCACCTTCAACAACTTCAAGAGGTGCGTTAATTGCTGGATCATTAATAATGTCTATAATACCTGATGGCCAGTAAATAGTTATATGGTCTATTCCTGTTTCAGTTCCGATTCCAAAGTGCGTATTTAAGGTGCTCATGTATTTAAACCCTTCTCCACTTCTTACATCTCTGATTTGAGTACCGTTAGTGGTTGTAATTTCAATTCTTGCCCCAATACCATCAATGTTACTCTGTACTCCAACAGTATTTATAGTAATCCAATTATTATTTGTTGTGAGATTCCAATAAATATTTCCATTATAATATGCATCAATAAAACCGTCATTATTTAAATCTCCAAAAGATCCATTGGCGTAGTTTAGTTGGCCATTATCAGCATCTTCGAATGTTAAATCTCCTTTTCCGAAGAGAATAGTACCATTACATAAAATGTCTAAGTAGCCATCGTTATCAATATCATAGCTTACATTCTCATGACCATTAGGTGCTCCACTTACACCTGCACCTGTCGTTACATCAACAAAAGTTCCGTTTCCATCATTTCTCATTAACTTGTGTGTTCCAGAACTTGCGCCTACGAATACATCCATATCACCATCGTTATCATAATCTGCCCAAGATGAAGACCATGTTTGCATGATATCGGCAAGCCCTAGTGCTAGTGCATTTTCACTAAAAGTACCATCGCCATTATTAGTTACCATAATGTTTGTTCTTCTATCTTCACTACCACCACATTTAGCGATAAACAGATCCATATCTCTATCATTATCATAATCAATCCAAATAGAACCATAGTTTCCTCCAGATGGATAATCACCTAAATTTACAGGAGCATTAGGAGTTACATTAGATTGATAAAACGTTAGATTACCCGAACCATCGTTTATATAATAAACATTAGGTGCCACATCGTGACAAACAAAAGCATCTAAATGACCATCATTATTAATATCTACGAAGTTTGATCGTTGTGAAAAAACATAATCTGTAACGAAATACTGTGTAAAACCAGTACCAGTACTATTTGATTTCATAAAAGAAACTCCACTACCATTACCGTATAATAAATCTGTATTACCATCTCTATCATAATCTGCAGCAGCCATACTCCATGTTGGAAGAAAGTTTGCATTTGGTGTAGGAATATTAACTTCGTTAAATCCTCCTGTACTTAATTGATAATGTACGTTTACATTAGATCCAGAAGCAGATACGATATCATCTAAATGATCTCCGTTCATGTCAACTACAGTTAAATCATAATTACCTAAAGGTACTGCTTGTGTTGAAAAATTAACACGAGAGTTGACTAAGGTAGTAAAACTTAATGGGCCAATCCAATTGCTATAATCTGATCCTCCACAGAAACCTCTAACAAATACTTCGTAAGATGTAGATGAATCTAATCCAGAAAGAGGGTAAGGGTTATTTGATGTTGTAGAAATTCCTGAACCAGTAGGGACTCCAGAACCTGAAGCTTGAATGACAATCTCCCAACTTGTTTCTGTGCCACCTTGTTGCCAATTAACATTTGCAGCATTCGTATTGATATTTGATACGTTTAAATTAGAAATATTAGGACAAGCGGGTGGTGTTTGTGAACTTATTGTAGGAGATTGAAAACAGAAACCATATCCCCAAATCCCATTATCATCATATGAAACTCTATATTTAAAATTACTTAGTTGATTTGCATTAAATGATGAAATATCTAATGGATTAGATGAAAAACCTTCGTAAGTTCCAGAACAAAAATTATCAGTTGGGGGATTTTGAGTTCCTACTAATTCATTTCCCCAGTTTACCCAAGAACTTGAATCTGCATCCCAATATTGAACGATTAAAATTTCGCCAAAATCATGAAAAACGTAACTAGATCCAACTGAAATCCAGTTTTCGTTAGCATTAAATGCAGCTGTTAAGTCTATGATTGGAGATTCTGCTGCAATGTCATCATCGTGTCCATTTTGTGCATCATCATCATCATATGCAAAATTAGTATCTACAGTAGGGTTTGCTTCAAATACATCAGAAGATGATAAATAGTTACCTGTTATAATCCAATTTGAGTTAGGCCAATTTGCAGGTTGATTCAATGTTTGGGAAAAGCTAAAAAATGTACTTAAAATAAATAGTACTAGGGTAGTTTTTTTCATATTCGAATAAATTAATTAAAGTAGTACGTGAAAATAAGAAAATTCCTCCAAATTATTAGTTTGGAGGGTTTTCTTTTGTAGTTATTAGTTTAAATTACTACGTTTTAAGCGTTTATTATGTGATAGTTATGATGATATAAAACATCTAAGTATTATTGTAATAATTTTAAACCTTAATCGTCTGTTGCTTAATACGAATTCAGGTCAAAAATTAATATTTTACTAATCTTTTAATAGTTGTGCTTTGTGACGAATAAAATTTCAGTAAATATACTGCTGTATCTAATTCACTGACATCTATTTCATTAAAATTTGAATCAATTGTTTTTACTAATTGACCATTTATACTAATGATATCTATTTGAGTTAAGCCATCTATGTTTCCTTTAAGGTAAAGGATATTGTCCACCGGATTAGGATACAAAATAATGGAATCTAAAGTAGCTGTATTTAAACTTAAGGTATCTACACCTGCTTCAGTACAATCAAAACTATCATTAATGATAAGCTCCCCTTGGTCGTCTGTGCAATTTGGGAAACCAATAGCTTCAGGGCCACAGGCAGTAAAGAATTGGTCTAAGAATACTGAATTGGTTTCAAAACAGATAGCAGGATCTATGCTTGCATTTAAATAGGTTATTTTAATATGACATAATAATTTTGGCGCAGCTTCTACATTATTTGTTGTAATAGTTCCAGAACTCACGCCTTGTTGGAATGAAATTGAAACTCTAGATGTTGTATTATCGTTATCAATAAAATCTTTATACGCAGGAAAGCCATAAGCCTCTCCTAATATAGAATTACCAGGTTGGCTATACTCTAGTTTCCCATTTCCTGATACATTCGGTCCAAAAGCACTCTCATTATAATTGATATATAATTGGCCTGAACCTAGTTTGAAATCTTCTGTACTCGATATAAAAATATCAGCTTCATAGAAATTATCATTACCATCATTAGTTATCTGAGCATTAGCAAAAGATAAAGATATATCGGGTGCTAATATATCAGCTGACGAATTACTTGAGCTACTACTTCTCAGGAATTGTTGACCACGACCAATATTTGGACTAATTAATAAATTAACATCTGAGTTTTGTATCTGAGTATTAGCATCCATATCGGCGCTGCTATACCCTAATCCACCTATAAGCTGAATAACACCACTTGCATCAGCATTTTGTATTTGTTCGTTTCCATCAAAATCACCAGTATACATAGCGAAAAAATTATTTGGCAAACCAATTACAGCATTAGTATCTCCTTGGACATCAGATGAATTTAAGGTTAAATCGACTACTGTGTTAGCTGAGCTCAAAGGATACGTTGCGGCACTTAATATACCTAGATGATTACGATGCTTAATGGCAACATAAAAACCGTCATTTGGCTGATCAAAACTCAAGGGAGAAATACCGTCAACACTAACGACATCACCATCACGCTGTAAAAATGCTGATTGTGAATCTAAAATCAATGTATTATCTACTTTATCCCGAAGTTCTACAAAAATCCAATCCACTATGGCGTTTGCACCTGTCGCATCAAAGACTAAAGCATCGGCAATCAATGCATCTGAGTAGGGGCTGATAATTGCGTTAGATGTTAACCATCCATTTGCACGTAAATCGTCACGCATTAAGTTTTCTTCACCACTATTTGGGTTTACTCCTGCACCTTGAAGGAATACTTTTGGAGATAAAACAAGGTCACAACTTGCACCAGATCCTTCTGTCGCCAAAAATGATTGATTGATGGTTGGGTTTAAAAATTCTTCACAACCAGAATTTGGCCAATACACAACAATTTTAGAAATACTCGTTTCAGTGCCTATACCAATATGAGTGTTTATTGAATTCATATATCTAAAACCGTCACCACTTTTAACGTCTCTTATTTTTACTCCAGAAGCTGTATGTACTTCGACACGAGCACCAATACCATGAATATTACTAAGGGTACCTGCAGTGTTTATTTTTATCCAATTATTATTGCTTTCGGCATTATTATAATAAATTAAACCTGAGTTAAAAGAATCTATGTAACCGTCATTGTTTAAATCACCATAAGAACCTGAACCAGAAAAAACACTTGTATAGACATCAAAGGTCAAATCCCCATTATTATATAAAATATTCCCACCGGATACCAAGTCTAAATGGCCATCATTATCGAAATCAAAAGTTACAGTTTCTGTACTAGTAGCTGTTAGAGCACTAATTCCGGATCCTGACGTAATATCTGTAAATATTCCATTATCATTTCTCATTAGTTTGTGAGAACCAGAGCTAGCTCCAATAAAAACATCCATGTCACCATCGCTATCAAAATCTCCCCAAGCTGAAGACCAAGTTTGCATTGGGTCGGCTAAGCCTATAGAAGCAGCGTTTTCCGTATAATTCCCATTTCCGTCGTTTGTATACATGACGTTTGTACGACGAGCTACTTCACCACCACATTTAGCGATAAATAAGTCTAAATCTCTATCGTTATCGTAATCGATCCATATTGATCCATAATCACCACCTGAAGGATAATTACCAAGCTCAAAAGGAGCGCTAGGATCACTAGATTGATAATAAGTAAGGTTTCCAGAACCATCATTTAAGTAGTAGACGTTTGGTGCAACATCATGACACATAAAAGCATCAAGATTACCATCGTTGTTAATATCTACAAAGTTTGAACGTTGAGAAAATACATCTTCAGGACCAGATATTTCTGTAAAGCCAGTTCCTGTACTATTTGCTTTCATAATAGTTACACCGTTACCTGCTCCGTATAATAAATCTGTGTAACCATTTTTATCATAATCTGCAGCAGATAAACTCCATGTTGGAAGAAAATTTGCAGTGGTAGTAGAAATATCTTTGGTTGTAAAGCCGCCAACAATATTTTGTTCTCTAATATTTACATTGGTTGAAGAGATGGTTACCATATCATCTAGAAAATCACCATTCATATCCACGATAGCTAATTTATAAGTACCTGTGGCACCAGAAGCTTCTGAGCTAAATGTCACCGGAGAAGGAGGAGGTACTACATAGTTTAGTGCTTCTAAACAGAAACTAACATCAGAATCAGCGCCCGCATAATCATAGATTTGTATAATTAAATTGTCATTTATAGCCCAACCGGTAACAATTTCAGTTACAAATGTGTTAGTGCAAGCAATTTCTGTTGTGCCTGTAGCATCCCAAATTACTATACCAGGGTTTCCTGGGCTTTCAGATGAAAAGAACAATCCCGTGGTCGTTGCTGTCCAAGTAAAGAATTGATCTTTTCCTGAGGGTGTACACGATCCTTGTACTTCACTATCAGTGGTGCCATCCGAAGAAAATGTTAGGTTGAATCCTGGCGAACTACAACCAGTACCTTCTGGAGAAGGTGTAATTGGTATTGCTCCACCTATAACATCATTTGCAGGTTGCCCAAATGTTGGGATGAAAAATGCTATTGCTAAAATTGTTAAAACAAGTAATTTTGATTTCATAATAATAATAATTATTTATTGACATTCTCCTTCAAGAGAATTAATCCATTCTTCTATTAGCCTAACACCTTCTTCGTGCTTGAGCGTTCTTCCTAATAAAGGCATTCTATTTTGTTCTTCAATTGATGATATTCTAAACCTTAATACTGAAGCCTCTATATTTCCTGGTGCTACTATATGAGATGTGCCTTCAATTTGTGTGTCTGGTTCTACGCAAATTCCTTTATTAGTATCATCTTCACTTTCATTAAAAGCAAAACGTATTGGTCTATACTCGCAATAGCTTTCTTCTGAGTGGCAATGTGCGCAGTTAATATCTAAATATGATCGTAATCTTAAATCTAAATCTAGAGTTTCGTCTTTCCAATTAACAGTGGAGACTATGGTTGAAGGAAGGTTGTTTTCTAAGTAACCTAATTCTATCCACTTTTGCAATTGATTTGCAACACCATCTTGATAGCTTACATCTCTGTTTAAGTTTTGTGGTTTAGGGCCTATTGGTAATGGAGTGCCAAATTTATTGTGACAAGCAAAACATTCGTTTCTTGATGGAATTCTATAGGTAACGTTATTGGTAGTGCCGTTTTCTAGCCATTCAACATCGGTAAAACTTCCTGAAGTCGTGAAGGTTGCTTCTGTTTGATCATCATTCCAAACATATTCGGCAAAATCCCAACCCTCTTGAGTGAAATACATTAATCGGGTTTCGATAATACGTGTTGTATTACTTGGAAGCACATTGTCATAATAGAAATTTTTAATAATTACAGATCCAATTGGGAAGTCTAAAGGTGTAAAATCACTATTATAACTTGCTTTAGCTCCGTCAGGCATCCATACAAAGCGTTTTTTGTGAGCGTAATCTGAAAATAAAGTTGAATTTAGATCATAAGTTAAGACACCGTATGCTGGATCTAAATCCTGCATTACGCCATTAAAAAAATTATATTCTGAAAGTGTTGCATAAGGAACTTCTTCTAAATCAAAACTTACAGTTGATATAGGGGTTACAATAATACTAACAATTCCTGACGCACAATTGTTGTTATCATCACAGATAGTATATTCAAAAGAATCGTTTCCAACAAAATCAATATTTGGTGTGTAAATTATAAGGTCGTCAGATGGGTTATTTGGTGTTGTGTTTTGATCTATTATAGTAGTTGTTCCATTTTGAGTATCTATAGCATTAAGTGTCCCGTTGTTTGGAACATTAATATCGTTAAACAAAACGTCTATAGTTACAGCGTTATTTTGTGCTACTTCAGCAGTATCAATAGTTGTCTCAATTAGAATGGCAACATAATTATTATCATCATCTCCGCAAGAAAAGAATATAATAGTAAAAAAACAAATGCTTAAGTTTTGTAAGTAATTTTTTAACATTTACGGTAAAATTTGGATAGTAAATATAACTACAAACCAATCCTTAGTATAATTAATTAGCTGTAATACACTTTTTGTCAGACAACAAGAGATAAAATCTACAAAATCATTTGTTTCCTATACGCTGTTATATCTTATATTAATAAAACAACTTGTGTAGATAAAACCCTACCTTAAATAAGCAAGTATTTATAATAAATTTTGATTTAAGAGATGCTCAGCTATTTGAATGGTGTTTGTAGCAGCTCCTTTTCTGAGATTATCACTAACAACCCATAAGTTTAGAGAATTGGACTGAGAGCCATCACGACGGATTCTTCCAACAAAAACATCATCTTTTCCATTGGCATAGATTGGCATTGGATACGTGTTTACATCAATATTATCTTGCACAACAATTCCAGGAGATTGATTTAGTATATGTCTTACTTCTGCTAAATCAAAATCATTTTCAAATTCTACATTTATAGATTCACTATGTCCGCCAGCAGTAGGGATTCTTACAGCAGTAGCAGTTATACCGATGGTGCGATCATCCAATATTTTTTGGGTCTCTCTTACTAATTTCATTTCCTCCTTTGTGTAACCATTGTCTTCAAAGACGTCACAATGCGGAATTGCATTTTGATGAATAGGATAAGGGTATGCCATTTCACCTTTTATACCAGCCATTTCATTTTCTAATTGTTTAACAGCCTTAATTCCAGTGCCAGTAATAGATTGGTAAGTAGAAACAACAATACGTTTGATTTTGTATTTTTTATGAAGAGGTGCTAAAGCCAAAACCATTTGTATCGTTGAGCAATTTGGATTTGCAATAATTTTATCTTCAGAAGTTAATTGATTTGCGTTAATTTCTGGAACAACAAGTCGTTTTGAATGATCCATTCTCCAAGCCGAAGAATTATCAATAACAGTAGTGCCAGCCTCAGCAAATTTTGGAGCCCATTCTAATGACGTATCACCACCAGCAGAAAATAATGCCACATTAGGTTTCATATCAATAGCAGTTTGCATTCCAACAACTTTATAGTCATTTCCCTTAAATGAAATTAATTTACCAATTGAGCGCTCTGAGGCGACAGGGATTAATTCTGAAATAGGGAAATTACGTTCTGCAAGAACTTTAAGCATGACTTCGCCAACTAAACCAGTGGCACCAACTACAGCAACTTTCATAGGATGAAATTTTAAGGTATAAAATTATAGTTTTTATTAGATTAAACTCGTTTAGCAACGCATTTTTTTTGTTAAAAAAACATCATTTAAAATGTATTCTTTTGATTTGAAAACTCGGCTTTTGAGAATTCAATAAAAAAACCGCTTCACATGTGAGGCGGTTTAAGTTTAATTAAATAAGCAATGTAGCGGTTAACTAATCATTATTTCTTTAATGAGTCTCTGATTTCTGTTAATAAATCAAGTTCAGATGGTCCCGCTGGAGCTGGAGCTTCAACTGGTTTTTTACTTTTGTTGTAAGCTTTAACAATGAAAAACATAACTAAACCAACAATGATTAAGTTAATGATTGTGTTTACCCAACTTCCCCACATAATTGCGTTCTCTGGCGTAATTACTGCACCTGCAGTATCCATAATAGCTTCATCTAAGATTATTTTTTTGTCTTCGAAATTTGTTCCTCCTGAAAAGTGACCTACGACAGGCATAATAATATTACTCACAAATCCCTTCACTACAGAGCCAATTGCGCCTGCCATTATTACAGCTACAGCAAATTCGATGACGTTTCCGCCTGTGATAAATTCTTTAAATTCTTTAAACATAATTTTGAATGTTTTATTAGTTAGTTATTAGACTCCAATGTAGTTAAAAAGTCACAATAACTATTAAAATACCTTAACCATTTAGTAGTTTGCGCTTTACACGTTGAGAAATGGCGGTAAGAATTTCGTACGATATTGTATTTGCAGATTGTGCAAATTGAGATGCATTTGGCTCATTTCCGAAGATAATAACCTCATCACCTTCTTTACACTCAATACCTGTGATATCCACCATAATCATGTCCATGCACACATTACCAATGATTAAAGCTTTTTTTTCATGTATGGTTACAAAGCCTTTTTTATTTCCATATTGTCTACCAATACCATCAGCATGACCAATTGGTATTGTCGCTGATTTTTTTAAACCGTCACTTGTATGAGCTCTATTATAGCCTACCGTTTCTCCCTTTTCTATGTTATGAATTTGAGAAATGATTGATTTAAGTGTCGCAACAGGTTTTAGATGTTTATTTTCTTCTTGGAAATTTCCAAAACCATACAAACCAATACCAGTTCTCACCATATCCAAATGTGCTTCTGGATAGTTTAGTATACCAGATGTGTTGGCTAAATGAAGCATAGGTTTGTAACCAATACGTTCCGAAAATTTATCAGAAATTTGCTTAAAACGTTCAATCTGTTGTCGTGTGAATTCGCGGTCGGTTAGATTCTCGCTTTCAGCCAAATGTGAAAAAATAGATTTCACTTTGATGGCAGACGTTTCCGAAGCTTTAGAAATTATATAATTGATATCATTTTCCTGAAAACCTAATCTATTTAAACCGGTATTAAATTTAATATGAACAGGATAGTTACTTTGATTTTCTTGTGAAGCAATGGCTATAAATTCATTTAAAATTTTAGCATTGTATAAGCTAGGTTCCAAGCAACGCTCGATTAAGGTTTTAAAATTTATAGCTTGTGGATGAAGCACTAAAATGGGAGTTTTAATTCCAGCATCACGAAGCGCAACACCTTCACTAACATAGGCCACAGCAAAATAATCTACTTCTAAATTTTGTAAATAGTTGGCAATGGCATTAGCATCACTACCATAGGCAAAGGCCTTAACAACCGCTAATATTTTGGTAGTGCTATGAAGCGTTGATTTAATATACTCATAATTGTGTTTGAGTGCTTTTAAATCTATTTCTAAGACAGTTTCTTTCGCTTTAGGCATTTTATTTACCGTCTTTATGATTGATTTCTTTAGGATCATTAACCTTCATTTGAGGTAATTTTTCGCGTAGCATAGCTTTGTAGTAAGCAGCTCTACTTAGAGGCTCATATTCATTGACTTCGCCTAGTAAAACAAGTGCTTCACTTGATGCTTTTCTATAGCTATATTGTGCTAAGTTTCCTGTTCTAGTGCATACAGCATGAACTTTGGTGACATACTCAGCTGTAGCCATTAAATTAGGTATTGGGCCAAATGGGTTGCCTTTAAAATCCATGTCTAATCCAGCAACAATCACACGAACCCCTTTATTAGCTAAATCATTGCATACTCTAACAATTTCATCATCAAAAAACTGAGCTTCGTCAATACCAACAACATCACAACCATCTGCCAAAATAGGAATATTAGCAGCAGCCGGAACAGGAGTTGACCTTATTTCGTTAGAATCGTGTGAGACAACCATCTCCTCATCATAACGCACATCTACTGCAGGTTTAAAAATTTCAACCTTTTGCTTTGCAAATTGTGCGCGTTTGAGCCTTCGAATTAGCTCTTCGGTTTTACCTGAAAACATTGAGCCACAAATGACCTCAATCCATCCAAATTGTTCTTTCTGATTTACTGTATTTTCGAGAAACATTTTGTAATTTTAACACTAAAACAAACGAACTGTTCGTTTTTTATAAAGGTGAAGCAAATTTATTAAAAATCAAAAACCTATTAAGGAATAAAAAATAAAAGTTATGAAGAAGAAGCTTGAAGCCGACTTAATAAGCATTGCGCATAGAATTTTAAAGCTTAAAGGAAAAGAAGATGTGGTTAAATTACATACCGAAGCTGGAGCTTTGTATGAAAAACTAAGCGTATTAAAATTCGCAAACGAGAATTTTGAAGGTGATTTACCAACAATTGGAAGTGATTCTTCATTCTTCGGGATGTTAGATACTGCTTTTAATAATAAAGTAAGTGATAATATTGAACATGAGGACAAAATTTATGTTAATCTAGATGAGCAGGAAGATGATGGTATTTATGAGCCTGTGATGGAAAAAATTAAAGATATGGTTGCACAAATGCCACAAGAATCACAGCAAGTTGATGATATGGTAGCGATTGCTGTAGCAGACAATTATAAAGATGCGCCTGTAACACACTTAGAAGATATTACAGCTGGTTTTGAGGAAACCCCTGTTTTTGAACCTGTAGATAAGGCTAATGAGAATTTTAGAAAGTCACTAAATGATAAACTCAAAAATGGCGGACTAAACATTGGACTCAACGATAAACTCGCATTTATAAAGCACCTCTTTAACGGTAAAATTGAGGATTATGAGCGCGTTTTATCGCAATTAAATACTACTAATTCTTTTAAAGAGGCTACACATCTTCTTAATGATATTGTTAAACCAGATTATAATAATTGGGAAGGTAAAGAAGAGTTTGAACAACGCTTTTTAAATATTGTTGAGCGTAAGTTTGATTAATTTTAGATACTTTTTCTTTTGAAATTTTAAGTGGAGTGTATTCCTAGTAATTGAGATACAACCAACCTATCAAAGGTTTTTCTCCAGTATTTAAATCTATAATATAGTAGTAAGTTCCAACAGGTAGTATCTCTGAGGTTGATGGAATTCCCATATTTGGTCTGCCATCCCAATCATTTTGATAATTGTTGCTTTCATAGATTTGAAGACCATACCTATTGTATATTTTAAGGTTATTGTTTGGGAACTCTTCAATACATTCTATGTAAAAAGTGTCATTAAGTCCATCGTTATTTGGTGACAATCCATTTGTGATATAGAAACAGTTATCTACTATCACCTCTGCCTCATCCATATTATTTGTAGGATCTCTATCAGGTTCATTTAAAGAACTAAGTAGTGCCACATTTAAAAGTGCTGTACTTGATGCTATTTGGGCGACAAGCGTTAAGGTTTCAGATTGATTGCTTGAGAGCATATCTATTGACCAAATAAATGTTGAATTATCAAATATACCTTCGGAAGCTGACGCAGATACAAAATTCATCCCATTAGGAAATAATTCTAGAACCTCTATGGCTATAGCTTCTGTAGTACCAAGGTTAGTCGCTATAATTTGAAATGTCACCTGATCTCCAATGGAAGCTTCTTGAGGAGAAACGTTTTTTAGAATTTCTATATCAACATCAGAATCATCGTCTAAAACGGTTAGTGTTGCATTAGTTTGGGACGTATCTATATTGTTTTGGTCTTCAAAATTATTAGTATCGTTGAGGTAAATACCAGGAACGTTTGAAGTGACAATAACACTAAAGGAACAAGACGATACCCCTTCTGGAAATATTAAATTTGAAATTCCTGAAAAATGATCACTCATATTGCCTACAAATGTTGCTGTACAGCCATTTTGAGCTACCCATTGCGGTTGTGAGGTTAGCGTAATTTCCGAGGGAAAAACATCTGTAAACGAAATATCACTTTGTGATGGATTATCTGCTAAATTATTAATTGTAAACGTTAGCGTGCTTTCCTCTCCAATTGTAATTGTTGTGGGATTGTAATTTTTTATCAGTGTAGGCGCAACAGCTTGAATATTACTAATTGAGGTATTGGTTTCTGGAGATACTTCACGATTATCATCCTCATCTGGTGCAGCTATTGCAATATTATTGTAGGCACCACCAAAACTCGATGCAGTTACAGGAATTCTAATTCTAATGGTCGATCCAGCATCCATGTTGGCAATAGTTCCAGTGATACTATTATTAGTTGTAGCGAGATTTGTGATACCTGTTGCGTTTCCGTTGGTGACAATACAAGTAGGGGTTCCTGTAATAATGAACACATCATTTACAATATCCTCAAAGGCGATGTTTGTGGCATTTGAACTGTTTTCACTGTTTGTAATATCTATAATCCAATCAAAATCTTGATTGACGTTTACTTGTGTGAACTCTGGAAATGTCTGAACAACCAAATCTACACAAGGTGCAAAAAAGGTGATAACAGCTGCTTCGTTATCATCTAAATCATTATCCACATTACTATTGGCATTTCCAACACTAACAGCATTAGTGACAGGAATTGGATTAATAGAGCAATCGGTATCCCAAAGTACAGTGACTTCAAAAGTAACAGCGCTATTTGCAGGTAAACTCCAATTGTCTTCTGGTAATATTTCCCAAAAAGTATCAAAAAGGCCACCTTGAGGTATGCCATCAAATTCAACACCTACATTAGTGTTTGAAATTTCAAAACAGGAGGTAGCTCCAGTTGTTGACACACAATTCACTGACACTAATGTACCTGTGTAAGCGACTGCTCCTGGTTCAGGAATAAATTCCTGTAGTGCAATAAAGGCAGCTATATTACTTGGGTTATTAACTGTGATTTCATAGGTCACTTCTCCTAATTCAATAGGGCTTCCTGCAGACTGACCATTGGATAGTTCAGGGTTTATTTGTGTTTTTGTGACATTAAGATTAACGACTTCACAGGCAGATGTTGGTGGTAATAACACATAGTCGTTTTGAGCACTATTTATAATATTAGAATCTAAAATATCGGCTTCTTAAACATTCACACCACTTCTAATGAGTGCTTCGTTGATTGCGGTATTTGGAGAGCAATCTGGTTCTAGGAAAACTACCATTGTTCTAACAGTAATAGTTGCGCCTACTGGCATTATAAACGCATCACTTACCCAGAAAATGTCATCGATATTAATGTTGATGGCATCACAGGAAATGGTTCCGGTTGTCCCTATACACTCAACAGAAAGAATATCCCACTCTATTGTTGGCGCTAAATTTTGTAGAAAAAATGAAATATTTGCATCTAAGGGTCCATTGTTACAAACAGTGGTTTCAAATGTAACTTCTTCATTCCAGTTAGTGACAGTTAAAGGGTCTGGATCAGTTTGTATGGTGTCAATGCAAATATCTGTAGATAGACAAAGCTCGGACTCTAAAAGAGTTGTAATTACTGGATTGGAGAGACTATTACCAGAATTAGTGTGATCTAATGTAATTTCCACTCTACTTTGAACATTAATTTGATCTAATTCTAGTGCACATGACGGATCTAAATATTGGTATACAATCTCAAATGTGATGGATCCACCAGCAGTATATACATGAGGTGTCAGATAATTTAATAGGTCTGTAGTTGCACTTATCAATAGAGGGTTTCCAGAAACTCCATCAACATTAGGGCATTCCGTACCATTTGTTGTTTCTATGCATTCAAGAGAAATTAGTTGCACATTAGGTCTTCCATAATCTAAAGGTGTCAACAAAGTTAGTCGTGCTTCAATAGCCTCTAAAGGAAAATCTATTTCGCTATTATTGGTAATAGTAAATTAATAAGTTGCAGGAGAATTCCAAGACGGTAATGGTGTTTCTGGTGCAGGTGAAATTTGCTCATGAGTGATAGAAAAGTTGATATCAACATCAATAACATCAATAGAAATTAAAGACTGGTTATTGCTCGTATTAATATCTGTCGTCCCGTTTGGTGGAGAAATAATGGCATTTATAGCAATACCACCAACCGATGAAGGCGCAGTAACTTCAATTTTAATTTCTACGCTAGAATCTGTTGGTAAATTGGTAACCGTTCCTGTTAAGATATTAGAAGTAGATAAGTTAAAACCACCTGCTTTAGAGGTACCTCCTATATTATTTTGAGAATTGATGTTTGCAAGTGTTAGGTTTTGCAAGTCGTCATCCATCGTAATTTCAAACACTGCATTGTTTACTGCATTTCCAGAATTTATAATGGTCACTACATATTGAAAATCTTCAAAAATTTCAACCTGAGACAAAGCTGTACCTAAAGTGCTTTGTGCTTGAGCAACAATTGATAAATCTGTTGTTTGTGCAATTAATTGCGTAGAAAAAAGAATAAAAAATATATAGCAGACAAATTTTTCAATCATTAAACGGTTGGTTTCTATAAAGATGCTAAATATCCATAAAGGTTGCGTCAATATAAATGAAAACATTGTAAATTTGAAATGAAATCTCTTAGCAAATGAGCAAACTTTATATTGTACCAACACCTATCGGAAATTTAAAAGACATGACTTTTCGTGCTGTTGAAATTTTAAAGGACGTGGATTTAATTTTAGCGGAAGATACTCGTACCTCAGGAAAACTCTTGAAACATTATGAGATTGGCACACAAATGCAAAGCCATCACATGCATAATGAGCATAAAATGGTTGCTAATTTGATTGAAAAACTAAAAAGTGGAATTACGATTGCTCTCATTAGTGATGCAGGAACTCCAGCGATTTCAGATCCTGGATTTTTAATAACTAGAGCCTGTGTAGAACATCATATTGAAGTAGATTGTTTGCCAGGAGCTACTGCTTTTGTTCCAGCTTTAGTGAACTCTGGATTACCAAATGACAAGTTTGTGTTTGAGGGTTTTCTGCCAGTAAAAAAAGGAAGACAAACTAGATTATTGCTTCTTGCCGAAGAAATTCGAACGATTATTTTTTATGAAAGTCCGCATAAACTTATAAAAACACTGACTCACTTTTGCGAGTATTTTGGAGAAGACAGACCAATTTCTGTATCTAGAGAATTAACAAAGCTATATGAAGAAACGATTAGAGGTACTGCGAAAGAGGTTTTGAAGCACTACACTAATAAACCACCAAAGGGAGAGATTGTAATTGTAGTGGGAGGGAAAAGACAAAAGGGTTAATGTTATTTAGAGTGTCACATTGAGTGTAGTTTAATTGTGTAACGAATAATCTTTATTTTTATAATGTGATTCTTCAGTCGTTTCTCCATCTTAATGATACATCAGTTACCTTATGGATATATTACTGAACGACATACGACAATGCAAGATTTGCGAAGCGCATTTACCACTTGGTCCAAGACCTATTGCTAAAGGTCATCCATATTTAATACTTAGATCCATCATGCTTTCCAACCTCAAATCCATGTTTGCCAAGGTATTGGTTTCCACTCTCTACAGCGTCGTCTTCAATGTCTGTTCCCATAGAATCATTCCAACGGTTGAGGTATCCAAATAAGGAGATGACACCAAGCATTTCTACAATTTCGCCTTCATTCCAATGGTCGTATAAGTTTTTCTTAATGTCGGTATTCACCCCATTTGGTACTTGAGAAGCAGCCAAACTAAAATCGAGAGCAGCGCGCTCAGCATCAGAAAATGCACTATGAGTTCTATACTCCCAAATATTATCTAATTGTTCTTGCTCTGCACCATAACGTTCGGCAGCGCGAATAGCATGTGCTTGGCAATAACGACAACCTGTAGCATTACTAGAAACCCAAGCAATCATTCGTTTTAAAGCAGAAGTCACTCGGCCATCATTAGCCATAACCGCTTTGTTGAGGTTTATAAATGCCTTTGAAATTGCAGGACGACGTTGCATTGTCAATACTGAGTTTGGACAAAAGCCAAGGGTCTCATTAAAGAATTCTGCTAACTTTTTTGTTTCTGGATCGTGTTCTGCAGATAAAGGAGTTACTAATGCCATAGTTTTGTTTTTTTAAGTGGTATTTTTGAGTTGAACTTGTTTAAAATTTTTGAATTATAGCGAAAATTAGCGCTTTTTTGATTAGTTGAAGTCTTTTTTTAGTCCCATAACATGGCTATGGAAATTAAAAAGGACAAAAAAGGGTTATAAAAAAGTGGTTTTCTAGCAAATTAAAAACACTTAAATGAGTTCATTAACAATAAACGAAAAATTCTTTAGATATGTCTCATAAAGTAGTCACACATTGGAAAGGGAACTTACAGTTTGAGTCTGATAATCCTAGTGGAAATTTAATAACTATGGATACATCTCCCGAAAACGGAGGTTATAATTCTGGTGTATCGCCAAAAGCCATGATGTTGTCATCTTTGGCTGGTTGCTCGGGATTGGACGTTGTGTCAATTCTTAAAAAAATGAAGGTGCCTTTTTCAGATTTTAGAATTGATACCTATGGAGATCTCACAAACGATCATCCTAAATATTATAATAAAGTGTCTGTTGAGTATCATTTCTATGGAAATGAGCTAGACGAGAAAAAAATTGAAAAGGCCGTCAATTTGTCGATCGATATCTATTGTGGTGTGATGGAAATGTTCCGAAGGTTTGCTGAGATAAAAACATCAATTCATTATCATAATTAATCAAATTTTTTAATAAGACCTCACAGGTTTTAAAAACCTGTGAGGTCTCCATACCGTAAATTTTATGCGTTGGACGCTAAAACCAAAGTCAGATTCTAAAACCATTGAAGCATTGCAAAAGGCACTTCAGGTAGATCAATCTGTAGCGACGTTACTTACTTTAAGAGGTATAGAGACATACGAGGAGGCCAAACGTTTTTTTAGACCTAGTTTAGATGAATTGCATGATCCATTTCTCATGAAAGATATGGATAAAGCAGTCGGTCGAATTGAAACTGCATTGCACAACAATGAAAATATCTTAGTATTTGGAGATTATGATGTTGATGGTACAACCTCTGTCGCTTTAATGTCTTCGTATTTAAAAACAAAATCAGATAGAATTGCTACTTATATTCCAGATCGTTATGATGAAGGTTATGGGATTTCTTACAAAGGTATTGACTTTGCTCACGATAATGAGTTTTCACTAATAATCGCATTAGATTGTGGTGTAAAAGCCAATGACAAGATTAATTATGCTTTAGAAAAAGGTGTTGATTTTATTATTTGTGATCACCATAGGCCAGGTAAAGAATTACCAAAAGCAGTTGCAGTATTAGACCCAAAACGAGATGACTGTGAGTATCCTTTTAAAGAACTTTGTGGTTGTGGTGTTGGATTTAAACTTATACAAGCGTTAGCTTCAAAAGAGGGTAAGACTGTTGAGGATTTAGGTGAATATCTTGACTTGGTAGCGACAGCTATTGGTGCCGATATTGTTCCTATTGTTGGCGAAAATCGAGCCTTGGCTTATTTTGGTTTGCAAATTATTAATACCCAACCAAGACCAGGGATTAAAGCGATTATAGAACTCGTTAAAAAAGATATACTTACGATTACCGATGTTGTATTTATTGTGGCTCCAAGAATTAATGCAGCAGGTCGCATGAAACACGGTAATTATGCAGTGACTCTGTTAACAGAGAATGATGAAGAATTGGCCAAAACTTACGCGCACGAAATCAACGAATTTAATCTGGATAGACGTGAAACCGATAGGCGAATTACCGAAGAAGCGTTAGTTCAAATTAAAGAAAATAAAGAAGAAGATCGATTGACGACGGTTGTTTATCACGACACTTGGCACAAAGGTGTTATTGGAATTGTAGCTTCTAGATTAATAGAAACGCATTACAGACCAACATTAGTGTTTACAAAAAGTGGTGATAAACTAGCCGCTTCTGCACGATCAGTAAAGGGATTTGATGTGTATAATGCATTGGAGGCTTGCGCAGAACATATTGAACAGTTTGGCGGCCACAAATACGCAGCAGGACTAACACTCCATCCAGAAAATTACGAAGCGTTTAAACAGGCTTTTGAAGATGAGGTCACGAAAACTATTGATAGAAATTTACTCAAACCAGAAATTAAAATTGATATGCAAATTGATTTGCAGGATATCACACCTAAATTTCATCGTATTATTAGTCAGTTTGCGCCTTTTGGACCGGGAAATATGACCCCAATTTTTATGACTAAAAACATAAAAGATACAGGCTATGGAAAATGTGTTGGTGAGGATGATAAGCACTTGCGTTTAACAGCGAGTCAAGGCAAAGAAAAAATAGTGAGTATTGGTTTTAATTTAGGGAATAAGATTGATTTGATTACAAATAAAAAAGCGTTTGATGCAGTATACTCAATAGATGAGAATCATTGGCAAGGCAATGTGAGTTTACAATTAAAACTTCGAGATATTAAAGAGTAGTACATGTCTAAAAAAGATCCATACGCAGCATTACGATACCGAGAATTTAATATTTTTTTGTTGATGCGTTTTGCCTTGATTTTTGGTTGGTCTATGCAATTTATAGTTATAGAGTGGCAGGTTTATGCTCTAACCAAAGATCCTTTGAGTTTAGGCTTAATAGGTTTTTTTGAGTTTGCACCTGCTTTTATTATGGCCTTGTTTGCAGGTCATATTGCAGATCAGCGTGAAAAACGAAATTTATTAGCTTTATGTATTGCTGCTTTTTCATTAATAAGTTTCGGGTTATTTTGGTTGACCTCTCAATCTGTGATAGAATCCTGGTCTAAAAATAGTATCCTCTATTCTATTTTTGCTTTGGTCTTTTTTGGTGGTTTTTTAAGGGCGTTTTTTGGACCCACTATTTTTTCATTAGTTGCGCTTATTGTTCCGAAGAAAATATATCCAAATGCAGCGACGTGGAATAGCTCTACTTGGCAAATGGCACGCGTTTTAGGAGTTGGTTTTGCAGGATTTTCTATTAGTTGGATTGGTGTGCACTGGTCGCTATGTATCGTTTTTGGATTAGTACTATTTTCATTTGTAACTGTATTTCAAATACCTAGAAAACCAATTCTTAATCCAAAAATTGGTGAGAATATTTTATCGAGTTTATCAGAAGGTTTATCATTTGTTTTTAAGACTAAAGCTGTGTTAGGCGCACTAACACTTGATATGGTGTCTGTGTTATTTGGAGGCGCAATAGCACTCGCAGCAGTTTTTGCAGAAGATATTTTGAAGGTTGGACCTCAGGGCTTTGGTGTTTTGGTTGCAGCACCTTCTGTTGGCGCTTTTTTAACAATGCTAGTGACTGCATATATTCCTATAAGTAGAAATGCTGGGATGAAACTATTGGTTGCTATTTTTGGTTTCGGAGTTTGTATTATTGTATTTGGATTGTCATCTGTATTCTGGATTTCAGTCGTGGCACTATTCTTTAGTGGTGTGACAGATGGCGTGTCTATGGTGATTAGACAAACGATTCTTCAAATTAAAACGCCAGATCATATGCGTGGTCGTGTATCGTCAGTGAATTCTATGTTTGTTGGGTCTTCTAATGAGTTGGGTGCGCTCGAAAGTGGTTTAACAGCTAAACTTATGGGGACAGCAACTGCAGTTGTTTTTGGTGGTACGATGACTTTGATAACTGTTGTTACTACCGGTTTAGTGTCTCCTTCGTTTAGAAAGTTAGACTTGACTAAAGATATTGAAGCGCATGAAAATGCAGACTAGTTTTTTAAAAAGTCTAGAATTAAAGTGTTGATTTTTTCCGGTTGTTCTTCTTGAATGAAATGCTTTGCATCTAATAGATGAATATTATCAGTAGAAATTTTTAAATCTTTAATTACAGTATCACTTTGGAGTTTCCATTTTAAAAACGAGTCGTTTGCTCCCCAAATAATAGCAACTGGAATATCAATTTTTGAAACCACTTTTGAGTAATCAGTTAACACATTGCAGGTACGAGAGAAAAAATAATACATAGCCCGAGTTTTTCCTTCTCGAAGTGATTTTTTGTAACCCTCGACATCAATTTTGTTGAGGTTGTTTTTTGTTAATCCAGATTTAAATAATCCATTAAGCATCATATTTGTAGTGATACCATTTCTATAACTCCACATGGCTGTTTTAGCAATAATCCCTGGTTTAAAACGTATTGGAGGCTGAAACCCTCTTTATAAATAATGGTGTTTAAAATCACAAGCTTGGAAATTCTATTGGGTTGTTTTTTAAAAAGTTCCCAGGTCCATAATCCACCAGCATCATGCATGACATGTGTCCAATTATTAACGTTCAAAGCATCCATTAAATCTAAAAGTCGACTTGCGTGTTTTTCTTCGGAATAGATATCATAACCTTTAGGAGAATCACTTGAGCCAAAACCTAACATATCTGGAGCAATTACTCTATAGTTTTTAGATAGTTGATCAATCATTTTACGATATAACCATCCAGAAGTTGGAATACCATGTAATAAAAGGATGACCTCTCCTTCTCCTACGTCTATATAATGAATGTTTCCATCAACAGATTTGAAAACGTTTTGTTGATGTCTAAACTGTGAGTATGTAGTTTGATTAGGTGTAATAACTTTTGATTTATATGCTTTGCATGAAGATAATAGAAAGAGACTTAGTAAAAAATATAAGAACCCTTTTTAAAAACCCAGAAGTCAACAAATCAATATGTTTTGAGTTCAAAATTTTCACCATCAAAAACGCCATAAGTGTAGTAAGTGATCCAATCACCTAGATTTACATATTTTGAATTTTGACCTAAATCAATAGTCATAGGTAAATGACGATGACCATAAACAAAGTAATCACGATGCTTTACTTGGAGTTGAGATTTACTGTATTGAATAAGCCATTCTTTATCTTCTCCCAAAAATTTAGCATCATGTTCTCCAGAAATCAATTTATTTTTTACAGATAAATATTGAGCTACTCGCACCCCAATATCAGGATGTAACCATTTAAATAGAAATTTAAATATAGGATTGGTAAACACTTTTTTCATGCATTTGTAACCTTTATCAAAAGGGCCTAAACCATCACCATGAGCAATATAAAATGTTTTATCATTAAAGGTGAACTCTTTAGGCTTGTGAAATACAGGAATATTGAGTTCATTTTCAAAGTAGCTATTCATCCATAAATCATGATTGCCGACAAAGAAATAAATAGGGATACCAGAATCACTAATTTCAGCAAGTTTACCTAAAGTTCTTACAAACCCTTTTGGAACAACAGTGTCATACTCAAACCAAAAATCAAATAAATCACCTAATAGAAAAATAGCTGCTGCATCTGTTTTGACTTCATCTAACCACGCTACAAATTTCTTTTCGCGAGGTAGTGATGCTTCATTAGTGGGAGCACCTAAATGATTATCGCTTGAGAAGTATATTTTTTTTCCTTCGGGAATTTTTATGTGAGTTGGTTTAGTCATTATCTGAAGCGAACCACTGCGCATAAGAGGTTGCTGTTTCTTGCAGTTTTAGAGAGTGTAAGGTTATATTATTTGGTAAGCGTTTTTGAATTTTATCGGCAAAATCAATGACCATCATTTCGCTCGTTGGTTGATAATCTACCAATAACACGTTATGGTCTCTCTTTTGAAGTTCTCTTGCTAATTCAACATGTGGTGTGTTTTTATTAAAGACTGTAGCGTGGTCAAATACATCCACAATTTCCTCTTTTACGATTTTCTTTAAATCAGTAAAGTCAATGACCATACCAAATTTAACGTTCGTACTCTCTGAAATAGGCTGCCCAATAACGGTGACATCCAGACGGTAACTGTGACCATGAACGTTTTTACATTTTCCGTCGTAACCATATAAAGCATGGCCAGTTTCAAAAGAAAACTGTTTTGTAATACGAATGTTACTCATTTAGTTATGTGTTTTCATTGCAAATATATTCATTTTGTCAAAGCAATTGGTTTTTAGATTACATTTGCTGACTTTTAATAGTGTAAGCCTAAATTTTCAAGAAAGAAAGTTATGATTGACGCATTACAAAATCAACTTTTTGAACATATTCCTTTTGTTGAGAATTCAGTCTACGAGAAGATAATCCAGGATATTGGATTAAATAAATTTAGTATAATTGATGCGTTTTTTTCTTCGGAAATGGTCTCGCAATTAAGACAGTCACTTTTAAATAAACATGAAGAAGATCGCTTTAAAAAAGCAGCTATTGGTAATCGCGTTAATGAGGTTATTGTCAAAACGATTAGAGGTGATCAAATTTTATGGATTGATGAATCGCTCCCTAATGCAGCAGAGCATTTATTTTTTGATCAAATAAATGACTTAGTTTCTTATTTGAATACAACCTGTTTTATGGGGATTTTACATAAAGAATTCCATTATGCATTGTATCCTAAAGGGGCGTTTTATAAGCGTCATATTGATACATTTCAAAATGATGACAGGCGTAAACTATCTTTTGTGTGTTATTTAAATACAGAAGATTGGAAACCAGAAAATGGAGGAGAACTAGTGTTATACCTGGATGAAAACGGTATTGAAACTGAAAAGATAATTTATCCATTTCCTGGACGGATTGTAATATTTGAAAGTCAAATTATCGAGCACGAAGTTAAACTTGTAGAAACCGAGCGTTTAAGCATTACCGGTTGGTTAAAAACCAGATAATTATCGTCTTTTGTTGCGGTTATAGAAATAAACGATGACTAGGACGATTCCTAGAATTAGAAAGAGTCCGCTTCCACTTATAAATGACATGAAATCCATAACGATTTTGTTTTTGTTTACTAAAAATTAATTGTCAAAGTTACGTCTTTTGTGAAAGTGACAAAAATAGTTGTCTAAATTTTATTATTAATGGGAAACCTCTAGCAATAATCCAAAAGGTTAGTGCAATAAAAACCCCATATAATTTAAGACCGTAACTGTCTAGTAAAAATAGAATGGGAATAAATACAAGACCAGTAGAAAGCAGCAATAAGTTTCTAAGAAATTTCATTTTACCCATACCTTTAAACATACCGTCAAAGATAAACGCGAGTGCACAAAAAGGTTGCATGGCTAGAACTATCCAAAAGACATTATAAAATTCTTCGAGAACTTTAGGGTCTTTAGTAAAAATTGGACCGATAAAACTATAAGATATTAGACCTAAGATAGTGAGAACAAATCCAACTCCAATCCCACATTTAATGAGTAGTCTACTAAGCTCTACCAGTTTTTTATAGTTTTTTTCGCCTAATAATTTTCCGGAGAGAATATTACCAGCACTTGCATAACCGTCAATTATAAATGCACCTAAAAACCAAAGATTTATGGCTATGGTATAAGCAGCAATATAGGCTGTACCGTAAGATGTTGCAAAACGAGTTGCGAAATAGAGTGTGGCATTCAGAGCTAAGGTTCTCACAAACAAATTTAGAATCATGATACTAAATGTTTTTATTTCTTTATTAAACGGAAATGTAACACGCAGTGAAATATTTGTCTTTTTCAGTAAATAGTATGCAGAACAACCAGCCATTGTAACTTGTGCGATGACACTTGCATAAGCTGCGCCTTTTATGTGCATTGGATTTATAACACCTTCAATTCCATAGACAAAAGCGAAGTCTAACACAATATTTATTGAAGTACCAATGATAGCAATGATCATTGGGTAATACGTATTTTGAAGTCCTCTAAACGTTCCAAAAATGGCGATTGTGAACAGGGTAAAAGGAAATCCAAAAACGCGAATATTATAATACTCTACACTATAAGTTAAGATGGTGTCAGACGCGTTGTAGAGTTTGAAAATTTCCGAAGAAAAAGGTAAAGTCGTTACAATTATGAGAATACTTATAGACGTAATAATGAAAATTGCCTGAGCAGGAAGATTTTTAACATGATCTAATTTATTTGCACCAACATGTTGAGAGACAATCGATGAAATGGCACTTCGTGTTTGACCTAACACCCAAATAAGCATAGAAATAAATGTGCCCACGATGCCAATGGCTGCTAGAGATTCTGCAGCGTTGTAATCTACATTACCAATAATTGCGGTATCAGTTAATGACAAGATAGGCTCTGCAACTCCTGAAATTAAGGCAGGAATGGCCAGTTTGTTGATGTTTTTTAATGTGATATCTGTTTTCAAAATACGAGTTCGTAACAATAAAAAGGATGTTCACTTTGTTTTGGGAAATAGATATTTCCTAGTTTTTGGTAATCACGATGTTTGTAAAATTTTTGGTTTCTATGGTTTTGAGAAAATGTATCTAATCTTACAGATGCATAGTTGTTTTTTCTTGAATGAGTCTCAGCATAATCCATAAGTTTTTGTGCAAAACCTTGTCCTTGGTGCTTAGGATGGATTGCTAAGCGATGAATATAGATGTTGTTTCTATTTGGTGTGAGCCATTTGATTGAGATATATTCATCATCCATAACTGTTGAGATTATAATAGATCCGGCAACTTTGTTTTCAACCTCTAACACAAAAAGCTCTTGTCTATCAACATCTTTTTCAAATGCTTCTCGATTTGGGTAATTTTCATTCCATTGAAAAATATTGTGCTTAATCATGTGTATTGTGCACGCTCTAGTAATTTCTAGAATGGCATCAATATCTCTTTCTGTTGCTTTACGTATCATTTTTAATAATTACCTTTGCCGAATAGTAGCGCAAAGTTACTTTTAAAATATTTGATTATGAAGTCTATTCTTGTTCCTGTTGGATCCTCTAAAAATGCAGAAAGCCATTTACAATACGCTATAGATTTTGCACGAGTTTTTGGTGCTAAACTTTACGTTGTACAAATTTATAATGTTTATACCAAAGCAGGTACAATGATTAAGGTAGATCATATTTTGGAGCGTGAAAGCTTATCATTTTTAAATAGTCATGTTGCTAAGATAGATACCAAAGGTGTTGAGGTCGTTGTCAAAACCTTTAAAGGAAAATTAATAGACACATTAGAGCTGGTTTGTGATGCATTGAAAGTAGATTTAATCTTATTAGAGCCAAGAACTAACTCTATTAAGGATGAAGTGTATTTAGGTAAAACGTCAGGGAAAATTGTTAAACAAACTAATATTCCTGCTTTGATTGTACCAGAGGGTTACGTTTACAGGCCTATGATTTATATTTTGATAGCATTAAAATCTGCAATGATTAAGAAAAAAGAAGCTTTACAACCCCTAAAGGTGATTAAGAATCAATATAAATCTATTGTTAATTTATTACTTGTAAAAACAACGTTTTATAATGAAGGTGATTTTGATGTTAATGAAGATTTAGCAGCGATGATTACTAAAACTACCAACTCAGAAAATGCGACTACTTTTCAAGGCGTGTTGGAACACCATCAGGCAAATAAACCAGATTTATTATGTGTGGTGAGACGTAAGCGTGGTTTCTTTGTTAAATTGTGGGAAAGTAATACGATTTTGAAGAAAGATTTTTATAGCTCTACATTGCCAGTATTAGTGTTAAGCGGAATCAAGTAATTGATATATTTTAGGTATTAACGTGATTTTAAATTGTTTAATATTTTATAAAATCAATACTTTTTTTAACTACAGTTTTTAATGCCAGTGTAAGTTTGTCCTTCTTCCAAGGGTGGCTCGCATCAAATACATGGTTAGAATTTTCAATTGCTAAAAGTGTATTATTAGTATTCCAAGAATACAGTGCTTCGGCTTCTTCAAATAGTACTGAAGGATCATCTTTAGCATGAATAATTAGAACAGGAACACTAACTTGTTTTATAGCGGTTTCAATGTGCAAACGTTGCTGGTTGGCTTTAAAATCCTCATAAAACTGATAGTTATGAGGCATTTCTTGTTTTGTTCTCCCGTTTAAGACGTATTTGACGCCAGCTGTTCTCCATTGTTCTAAATCACCAGTTGTGGCAGTTCTTTTTTCGAAATCGCAGATACTAGCCCAAGTTATGAGTTTAGCAATACGTCTGTCTTCGTATGTTTTAATGACTGAAATTCCGCCACCTCTAGAATGTCCAATTAGAGTGATATTTGTTGTATCGATTTCATTTTTATGTTCAAATGACTCGGAAATGAGATGATTTAATATATCGTCTAAATCATCAAGTTCTTTTGTGTAGTTGTTTTCAGCAAAGGCCTGTAAGTCTGGAAAATCTATTGGGTTTTCTGTAGTACCACCATTATGAGAGAAATTGAATTTTACAAAGAACATCTCTTGTTTACTGAAATGTTCTGCCACCAAATTCCAAGGTCCCCAATCCTTAAACCCTTTGTAACCATGGCAAAAAACAACTAATGGTTTTCGCTGTCTATCAGAATTAAAAAAAGCATCCCAAATGATAGGTTTATTTTTGGGGCCATATAAAATTTGATTTTTGAGTATCATAGTTCTTTTTCTATAAAGCTAATATCCAGATTAAAAATTTCTGTAATTAATTTTTTGAGTTCAATTTCGAAGGCATCTAAAGTTTTCGTAGTAATTGAGTAATCTTTCGTTCTACTATTTGATGATGGCTTAGTAGCAAATTTTAATACTCCAGAATTTAAACTTTTAAAGGATATGATGCCTGCTTCAACAGGTAAATTTATTTCATTTTCCTTGTACATCATGTAGGCATACATGAGGACTTGAAAGCTTTTGCTGTATTTTTCATAGTCTGTCGTGATGTCCTCCCAATTTACAATCTGAACTTTTCCAGGATCTACTTTTCCTGTTTTATAATCTATTATTCTAGTGATACCATTGTACTCATCAACACGATCAACTTTACCTGTGAGGTTTACGGTCTTTGAAAGAGCTTCTATATAAATTGGTGTTTTATTATTGGTTTCGATCGCTTTTATTTTTATAGTATTTCCTTTTTTAATATCATCCATTTCAATATCCAAAAAATTGGATATATAACGTTTTGAAATTTCAAATATGATAAGGTTTTTACCACTAGTAATATCACCTTCTTTAAATTCTTCTTTAAAGTGAAATGCAACTTGAGAGCTGATCTTTAATCTCATTTGTTTAATGTCATCCGTCTTAAGAACTTGACCAACTAAGGGTTTATAAAAATCTTCTAAAGTATTGTGAATTACTGTTCCTAAGGTATTAAAAGCAACACTTTCTTCTACCTCTTCATATCTTTTAATACCTAAGACCTTTTCATAATAGAAATCGATAGGGTTTCTCATGTAGTTGGTTAATGAAGATGGTGAGAACCCTTTTTGCCCAACACTATTAAGTGCATCAATAACCTTCTGTGTTTTTTTTATTTCCTTTAAATGTTTATCAATTGAAGGGACTTTAGCAGAGACTACTTTATGTTTTAAGTTATGAATTCCTTCGATTTCGAGCTGAGTTATAAATCTGCTTTTTTCTCCTCCGTTAAGCACATCTGGTTCTGTATTATAAAGAATATATGCGTTTTTAGCACGTTGCAATAAACGGTAGAAATGATACGTATAAACTGCATCTTTCTCTTTGTAGGTTGGTAAATTATTTTCGATTTTAACATCAAACGGAATAAATGAATTATTGCTTTTCCCAGCAGGTAAAATGCCTTCGTTTACTGATGTTATTATTACGGTTTCAAAATCTAATACTCTAGATTCTAACATTCCCATAATTTGTAAGCCCTTAAGTGGTTCTCCTTTAAAATCTAATGTTTCACTTTTTATGAGTTCTCTGTAAAGGCTAAATAATGTTGAAATGGAGTTGATATGAGTAAAGGATGTATTTAAGGTGTCTAAAGTGTTGAACACTTGATTAAATCGAAATAAATATTCAAGCGGTAAGCGGTTGTTCGTTTTATCGTGTTCTAAATTTATTTTTATTAAATAAATGAGTTTTGAACACTGTTGCAAAGCGGTTTTGGGTTGATCCTCCCAATTCGTAAAAAGAATCTCTATTAGATTAATGTTGTTGGGTATCACCTCTTTAATACTCTCGATATTTAAGTAAACCTTATTATTAAGCTGTATGTGATTAATGAGCTCCTCTGCACTATTAGATACTTCGCTATCAAATAATGGCATCACAAATGGATTAGATAATAAGTTTATAATGTCTTTATAATATAGAGTCGTAGTGGTTGATTTATGAACACTGAATAGGCTTTCAAATAATGACGCTAAAGGAATTGCCTTTAAAGGTAAGCCCATAGTAATATTAATTGTTTTTATAGATTTTGGAATGGAGTTGAGTAAAGGAATAAGCAGGGTTTCGTCGCCTAGAATAACCGCTGTGTTTTTTAAGTTTCGATTTTTAGAGTGAATTTTTTCTAAAAGTTCTCCAACATATTTAATTTGACTTATGTTTTTTGGAGCACCAATAATTTCAATATTTTTTTCTTCGGAATAATGGGTTGTTATCCAATTGAATTTGTGGGTATTAAAACAGGTCCAGTTGTCCCTATGTGTTCTTGTAAATAAACCGGCATCATGAATAGGGTTTTCAATAAAGGTTTTATCTATGTCCCAATATGTAAGTGCTAGGTCCTGTTCGAGCAGCTTTTGAATAATGAGCTCTTCTGCTTTATTAAGTGCATTAAAACCAACAAAAACAAATGTTTCATTTGAGTTTACTGAGATATAATGTTCTGTATTTTTTACTGCTTCTTTATAGATTAGACCTTGATACCCTTTTTTCTTGGTAGTGAGCTGTTTTTGAAAATTAGCATAGTAGCCCTTTAAGCGGTTCCAGAATTGAAGATAATTTTTTATGTATTGTGTAGGTTCTTCGTCTAATGACCAATGGTGATTTTCAATTTCTTTAATAGCTTTTAAGTAATCAAAAACTTTATTTGACTCTATTAAGTAGCGATCTAATTCGTTGAAGTCTTGAAGTAGTATTTGTGCCCATTTAGAAAACTTATCAAAAGGTTCAACATGTTCTTTGGGTGTACATTTAAGATAAACATCGTAGAATTCAAAAAGGAGCTCCGCATTAGTCGCATATTGGAAACCTGAAAGCATCTCCACAAATTCTTCAATAGATACGATGTTGGGAGAAAATATGGTTTTTTTTGTGTGCTCTGAAATAGCTTTTTTTAGAAATGTGCCAGCGCGCTTACTGGGCAATACAAATGTTAATTTAGAGATATCATGACCTCTTTCTATTAAATCTGTAATAACGTCATCTATGAATGTTCTCATAGTATAAAAATAAAAAACGCTTCGGATATCCGAAGCGTTTTTTGTATTATAATATGTGTTGTGTATACTTAGTTTTGAATAAGTACTACTTCTACACGTCTGTTATTTGCTCTGCCAGCTCTTGTCTTGTTAGTATCAAGTGGCTTATCTTCGCCGAAACCATTAGCTACAAGTCTATCAGCAGCAATTCCATTAGCCATTAAGAAATCTCTAACAGTATTAGCTCTTCTTTCAGATAGAATTTGATTAGAAGTTTTTGCGCCTACACTATCAGTATAACCATCAATAGAGAAATTAGCATTTGGATATTCTTTCAAGATAGCTGTGATATTTTGTAATACAGCTTCTGATTGTGTTTTAATTGATGCTCTACCAGTATCAAATAATATTGTTTTAGCATAGTCATTTAAAACTTTCATAACTGCTGGAGTAGGAGCTACTACCGGGCAACCATTGTTAGCAACAGTACCAGCGTCGTTAGGACACTTATCATCTTTATCTAAAATTCCATCACCATCAGTATCAGCCCAAGGACATCCTTTGTTAGCTATAGGTCCTTTTTCATTTGGACAAGTATCATCTTTATCAGCAATACCATCGGCATCTGCATCAGGACAACCAGCTAAACCAGCTAAACCAGCAACTGTAGGACAAGCATCATCTTTATCAGCAATACCATCACTATCTCCATCAGGACAACCGTTAAGCTCAGCTAAACCAGCTTCGTTAGGGCAATCATCTTTAGAATCTTCGATACCGTCATTATCAGAATCTGGACAACCATTGAATGCTTCTAAACCAGGAACATCTGGACAAGCATCATCTTTGTCATATATACCATCACCATCAGTATCTTTACCACCAAATTTGATAGAAAGCCCTAATGTATGTTGCCAATGCGTTGGAAGATAATCTTCAAATGCATGTTTGTATGCTGTTTGTGCAGTAAGTCCAATGTTTTCTGAGAACCAAAAGTTGATACCAAATGTACCGTTTAAAGTACCAGCACCTATATTGTCAACCCAAGTGTAACCACCACCAACACCTAAATATGGGTCAATCGCACCTTCTTTCTTGATAAGATCTCTAAAGCTGTATGCTATTGTACCATCTAAAGCATAGTAAGATACATCATCAATTCTAGAGTCACCTACTTTACTAATTTCATTGATAGATCCAGCAGCAGTGAAAGTAAATCCACTATCTATGTATCGCGAAACTGAAATAGTTGAAAGAGAAGGTAAAAAGTTCCAATGATCTTCAGCGTTGAAGAATTCATCAAAATACTCACCAAGAGGAGCTTCCTCACCTACAGGATATAAATCAACTGCGTTAGTTCCAAAAGCAATCTTCCATGGATTGTTTCCATCTTGTGCATTGGCGTTGAAGCTTAATACTAGCAACAAAGCGAAAAATAATCTGCTAAGATTTTTCATATTTAAAGTAATTTAATTTTAAGTGTTAATTAAGGACAAAAGTAAGTTGTTAAATTTTATTAACAAAACAAATATATAAAAATATTGACTATTTGTACTAAAATCAAGGAGTTTGGAATAGTTTTAAATAATTTCTAACACTTTTCCTACCTTAATAAATGCTGTAATTGCCTTATCTAAATGTGTTTTTGTGTGCGCAGCAGATAACTGTACGCGTATTCTAGCTTTATCTTTAGGCACCACAGGAAAAAAGAACCCAATGACATAGATGCCTTCTACTAACAGCATTTTTGCCATAGATTGAGATAATTTAGCATCATAGAGCATTACGGGTACAATTGCAGAGTCACCATCAATAACATCAAAACCAGCGGCTATCATTCCTTTTTTGAAATAATTTGTATTGCTTTCTAGAGTATCTCTTAAAGAGGTATCATTAGCAAGCATATCAAAAACTTTTATGGAAGCACCAACAATAGCTGGGGCCAATGAGTTTGAAAATAAATAGGGTCTAGATCGTTGACGTAAAATTTCAATTACTTCTTTTTTAGCGGTTGTGTAGCCTCCCATCGCTCCACCCATTGCTTTACCTAGAGTGCCTGTGATAATATCAATACGACCTAAAACTCCTTTTTCTTCGAGGGTTCCAATACCTGTTTTACCAATAAAACCTGTAGCATGACATTCATCAATCATTACTAAAGCGTCATATTTATCAGCTAAATCACAGATCTTATCTAATGGTGCAACTAAGCCATCCATAGAAAACACACCATCTGTTACAATGATTTTAAATCGTGCTCCATTATCATTGGCAGCAATAAGTTGCTGCTCTAAATCTTGCATATCGTTATTTTTATAGCGATAACGAGCGGCTTTACATAAGCGCACACCATCAATAATTGAGGCGTGGTTTAGTGAGTCTGATATTATAGCATCTTCCTTTCCTAACAACGGTTCAAAAACGCCTCCATTGGCATCAAAAGCTGCTGCATATAATATGGTGTCTTCTGTTCCGTAGAAATCTGCAATCTTTTGTTCTAGTTCTTTATGAATATCTTGTGTTCCGCAGATAAAACGAACAGATGACATCCCAAACCCGTGCGTATCCATGGCATCTTTGGCGGCTTGAATAACGTCTGGATGAGAAGATAAACCTAAGTAATTGTTTGCGCAAAAGTTTAAAACGGTCTGTCCTGTGGACAAACTTATCTCAGCTCCTTGAGGTGACGTAATAATTCGTTCTTCTTTAAAAAGACCGTCGTTTTTTATAGATTCTATCTCGTTTTCTAAGTGCTGTTGGATTTTCCCGTACATAAGTTGATTTAATTTTTTACAAATTTAAAATTCTTTTATCACAATCTCATCGTTTATGTAGATCAAGATTTTTTTTATGACTTTAAAACTCATTTCTTCTAAAATGTATTGATAATCAAAAAGTTGCTCTTTGTGTTTTGAATCTTGTAAGCCTGTTTTGTAATCTATAATTGTAGCTTGATTGTTTACATCGACAACAACTCTGTCTGGTCTAAATAATTTTCCGTTTGCAGATATGATATCCTTTTCATTGTAAACAGTGTTTGAATCATCAAAATATTGCTTTAGTTGCCCGTGATTTATAATGCGATTAATGAGGCCTTCCAGTTCATTGTTTTGTGCTGCGTTAATGATTCCTGAACTTAAAAAATGATTTAAGGCAAAAGCCACATCAGCAGGTGTCTTAATATGGGCCATAATATTATGAACAAGATCTCCACGTTCAATTGCTTTTTCCTGATCAGTATCCCATAAATAGCCCGAATTTGTAATAATATTTAAGTTGTGATCTTCTTTTCTTGTTGAAATTAATTGACCTTGTTCAATTGTAATGTGCTGTTCTTCTTTTGTTTTTTCTTCTGAAACTTTAATAACCTCACCAAAGCTATACTCCATTTCATTGTCATTCCACTTACCAATAGCTTTGAGATAATTAATGAATAGCCCAGAATAATGCGTTAATTTTTCACTACTCGTTTTTTTATCTAAGTCATATTCTGAAATAATATATAATTGTTCAATCGCTCTAGTTAAAACAACATATAAAAGGTTTAAGCTATCTAGTTCTAATTTTGAACGGTAATTTGTATAAATCTCAGCTCCCAATTCATTAAAGGACTCTAAGTCTTTATTCATATTAATATATAGGTGAGAGAATCCATTAAAATTGTCCTTATTAACAGGGAACCAAATTTTTGGAGTCATATCAAAGTAGATATCTTGATTAGCATACGGGAAAATAACGACAGGAAACTCTAATCCCTTAGACTTGTGGATTGTCATAATCTGTATAGCATCTTTCCCAGAAGGCGATACAATACTCAAAATGTCTTTTTTGCGATCCCAATATTCCAATAAACCTTGAAAACTAGCATTATATTTTTGAGAGTAATCAAAAACTTCGTCTAAGTAAAATTGTAAATATGCATTAGAGGTTTTATTTAATTCAAACCCTCTGATGATACTTTCTATTGCCTCATATAGTGGGAGTTGTAAAAACTCGCTATAGTTAAAGTCAAAACCAAAGGTGTTTAGTTTTTCGAAGAAAGAACTATTTTTTAAATGCACGAGACTTTCAAAAAAGGCATGAGTGTCATCCAGTTGCAATTTGTTTTCGGTAATGAAATTTAAAAGATCAGTTTTTATAGCGTCATTTTTAGGCTGTAAACTCAATGTGATAATCTGACTTATAAACTGCACTTCTGGAGCGTTTTTGAGTAGTAAACTTTCCGAAGAAATAATATCAATATTTAAATCATTTAGAAATTCGGCAATAGCAAAACCTTCTTTCTTTTTCCTAACGATTATGCAAATATCTTGACTTCTATAACCATTGCATTGTGCTTTTTTTATGGCATTTAAAACAGCTGCGCATTGCAATTGATTTTTATCCTCATCTTCAGTATTTAAAAACGAGATTTCTACATAACCTGTTTTATCAATGATGACATTTTGCGACGCCTTTTTATAGATCTGTTGGTGCTGTTTATTTGTAAATGAAACATCGGCAATGTGACTAAAAAATGTGTTATTAAAGGTTACGATAGTTTTATGGCTACGATAATTGTCTGGAAGATTTTTAACAATCTGTTCTACAGCAAGTGGTTTTGAATCTTTATTATAAAGATCTATAAACTGTTCTGCTCGTCCACCTCGCCATCTATAAATAGCTTGTTTTGCATCACCTACTAACATCGCAGTACCCGTTTCTCCTTTTAAATTTTCGCCAGAAACCACATTATTGATTAACGGAATTAAATTCTCCCATTGCAATTGTGATGTATCCTGAAATTCATCAATAAAATAATGCTTAAATTTTTCTCCTATCCTTTCATAAATATATGGAGCTGGTTGTTGGTTTATTTCAGTATTAATAATGGCGTTAAACTCCGAGATCAATAAAATATCATCTTCGTCCTTTGTCTCTTGAAGCGTTTTACCAATGGCACTCAAAACAGATAAAGGCGTTATGTTTTTTAAGGCGTTTTTTAAAAATTTAGAAGTGAAAACGAATTTTTTTACCGTTTGGTAATTGGTTTCAATTTCCGGTAACAGACCATCTATTATTATTGCTTTATTAGCATCTAAGGTTTTGTTATAAATAGATGTGTTATTAGCTAAATTTTCTTGTAATTTATTATCATAGAGTCCAGAGAAATTCAAGTTGCTCGCTTTTATGAAATGGTTAGGTAGGGTTTTTCTACTAAAATCTTCACTCTCTATTCCGTTGGTTTCGATCAAAGACAAAAAGGTTTCTGCTAGGTTTACAATTTGACTTTCAATATCTTTATTTTGCTCTTCTAGTCTGCTTTTTAAACCTTTGAAATCACTTAAAGACTTATCTTTAATTTCATTTAAATAGGCAATATCATTTTCTTTAACTAACAGTTGAGCTATAGCGTTAAAATCATATGAAATATCCCAGCTTTTATCGTCATCGGTTTTCTCAATTGCAAAATCTACCAATACTTTAGTGAGTTCATCATCACTTCCGGCTTTATTAATAAGTTTGTCTACAGCTTTTGCTAAAACAGAAGCTGTATCTAATTCCACTTCAAAATTTATAGGTAGCTTAAGATCAAAAGCAAATGTTCTAATGAGTTTATGGTTAAACTTATCAATAGTAGAAATATCAAAAGCAGCATAATTATGAATGACAGTCTCAAGAAGCATTTTTGATCTATTATGAAGGTCTTTTGGAGCTATTGAAAGCTCATTAACTAAGTCTTTAAACATAGTGTTTGGGTCATCCAAGATGTGCTCTTCAGAAAATTCTTTAAGCATATCAATAATACGCTCTTTCATTTCACCAACAGCTTTGTTTGTAAAGGTTAAGGCTAGAATATTTCTAAAGGTTAACCTGCTTTTTGACTGAAATAAAAGACTGAGATAATCTTTAACTAGGGTATAGGTTTTTCCGCTTCCTGCAGAAGCATTGTAAATTGTAAAAGCTTTAGATTGGCTCACATTTTTAATTTTATACAAGATAAAAAACCCATTTCTTTTAAACTCATTTTCTCAATAGTTTTTATTTAGTATTTCATATCGACAAATTACCAGATTAATAACGTTAAATTTTTCACAAGTATTGGTTTCTGCGAGCTTTATAATTTTCAAATGCGCTGTTTTATGCTTAAATTTGAGATAATAAATAATTAACACAAAAACCAATACTATTATGGCTTTCGAATTACCGAAATTGAAATACGCATATGACGCATTAGAACCACATATTGATGCTCGTACAATGGAAATACATCACTCTAAACATCATAACGGTTATACTTCAAAATTGAATGCTGCCATTGAAGGAACAGATTTAGAAGGGAAGTCTATTGAGAATATCCTTGATACTCTTGACATGAATAATAAAGGCGTTAGAAATAATGGAGGAGGTTTTTATAATCACTCTTTATTTTGGGATGTAATGAATCCAGAAGATAGAGGATATCTTTCAGGAGATTTAAAAGATGCTATTGATGCAGCTTTTGGATCTAAAGACGCGTTCATGGAAGCTTTTAGTAAAGCTGCAGCAACACAGTTTGGATCTGGATGGGCTTGGTTGTGTGTTCATAAAGGAGGAAAAGTTGAAGTATGCTCAACACCAAATCAAGATAATCCATTAATGCCTGGAGTAACTTGTGGCGGAACACCAATTTTAGGATTAGATGTTTGGGAACACGCTTATTACTTAAACTATCAAAATAGAAGACCAGATTATATTGATGCGTTTTTTAAAGTAATCAATTGGAATGAAGTTGAAAGGCGTTACGCAGAAGCTAAATAATATTTATCACATAAAAACTAAGAAAGCAAACTCATTTGGGTTTGCTTTTTTTTATGCTTAAGAAATAGAAAAGAATAAAAATAGGTGTCGACTGAAAATGAAAAAGGATGAACAGTTGTTCATCCTTTTTGCCCCAAATCTACCATAAACTTAACCTACTTATGTTATGGTTCTACAAATATAATAGGACTTTTAGTTTATGGTTTAATTTTTAGACCAACGACGAATAAATTGGCTTAAACGAGAAAATGAGCGTTTTCTTTGGGCAAGGAGCGTTATAAGAATACAAATAGAATTCGGTAGTGACAATTAGAAAGTTGTTTGTCAAGAATAAACATCAAAAATAGTTTTGGAAAATAAAACGAAGGTGTAAGTTGTGAATTGTCCGTTTAAGAATACTAGAGTTATATCCATAAAAAAAGGTGAACAGATGTTCACCTTTTTTTGCCCCAAATCTACCATGAACTTAACCTACTTATGTTATGGTGAGTTCAATGTATGCGTTATTTATATATAGGTTGCTAAATATTAGACGAAATGCACATTTATCGGGTAAAAATGATATTATCTTGGGTAAAGTGACAATTTTATGCTTGTTATCTAGTACGCTCTTTCTTTGTTTCCTTCATAAAAATTGATAAATGCTCTGTTAACCACGCGGTTACCACCAGGAGTAGGATAGTTACCTGTAAAATACCAGTCACCTAAATTTTTAGGACAGGCCTTATGTAAATTTTCAATGGGTTGAAAAATGGTTTTGACTTTTGCCTCTACAGAAGGATCTGAAATTAGCTCAGCAATCTTATCTGAAATTTCATCTGCAGTAAATTGGCTATACAAATCCTTGACATAATTCTTCACTTCTTTATCCTTAAGCCCTAATTGTGCTTTGCATTTATTGTACACCTCTTCAATTAAGTGGTACTTATTACTGTCTTTTAGTAGTTCTAACATAGCTCGAAAAGCAATCAAGCTCTCTAGATTTGCCATATCAATACCATAACAATCTGGATAACGAATTTGTGGAGCAGATGATACAACAATAATCTGTTTTGGATTAAGTCGATTCATCATTTTAATAATACTCATTTTAAGTGTTGTACCTCTCACAATACTATCATCAATAATAACAAGGTTATCCGTCGGTTTGATAACACCATAAGTCACATCATAGACGTGAGCCACCAAATCATCACGACTACTATCTTCTGTAATAAAGGTTCTTAGCTTTACATCTTTAATAGCAATTTTCTCAATACGAGGTCTTTCAGATAATATCTCGGTGACCTTTTCTGCGGAAAGCTTTCCGCCACCACTCAAAATAGCTTGTGTTTTACGCTCATTGAGATGTTGTTCAACAGTTTCAATCATTCCGAAGAAAGACGTTTCCGCAGTATTTGGAATATATGAAAACACCGAATTTTTTGTATCACCATCAATAGCTTCTAAAACTTTAGGCATTAACAATTTTCCTAACATTTTTCGCTCTTGGTAGATTTCAGCATCACTTCCACGAGAAAAATAAATACGTTCAAAAGAACATGCTTTGCGCTCTAAAGGTTCTAAAATTTTCTCAATTGAGACTTCACCAGATTTTTTAGTAATTATGGCGTGACCAGGAGCCAATTCCTTAACGTCATCAAAATCAACATCAAAAACGGTTTGAATTACTGGACGCTCTGAGGCAACGACAACAACTTCATCATCTTCATAATAGTAAGCAGGACGTATCCCAGAAGGATCGCGTAAAACAAATGAATCACCATGACCTAATAAACCAGCCATAGCATAACCACCATCCCAATTTTTAGCAGCTTTTTTTAAAATTTTCGCAACGTTTAAACGCTCTGCAATTAGTGGAGAACATTCATTTTTGTTATACCCTTCTTTCTTTAGTTTTTTGTAAATTTTAGATACCGCGTCATCTAAGAAATGACCAATCTTCTCCATAATAGTGACGGTGTCTGCCTTTTCTTTTGGATGCTGCCCTAATTTCACCAATCCATCAAATAACCCATTAACATTAGTCATGTTAAAGTTACCAGCAACGATTAAGTTTCTGTGCATCCAATTATTTTGTCTCAAAAAAGGATGAACACTTTCTACGCTGTTTTTTCCGAAGGTGCCATAACGAACGTGACCTAAAAAAAGTTCACCTATATATGGTATATGCTGTTTTTGAAGTGCAACATTATCTTGGTATTCTGGGTGCTCTGTTAGCTCATCATTAATGCGCTCATTAATTTGAGCAAAAATATCCTGGATAGGTTGTTGAGCGATTGATCGCACACGACTTATATAGCGATCACCAGGTTCAGTGTCCAGCTTGATACTCGCAAAACCAGCACCATCTTGTCCGCGATTATGTTGCTTTTCCATTAAGAGATACATTTTGTTTACTCCGTAAAATGCACTTCCATATTTTTCTTTGTAGAATTCTAATGGTTTCTTGAGTCTTATGAGTGCAATTCCGCATTCATGTTTTAAAGCATCGCTCATTGGTATGTTGTTGTGGTTGTTATATTAAAGTATTCTAAAAATAAAGATTCTGAATTAAATTCAGAATAAAAAAACGCGCTCAATTTTGAGCGCGTTGGTTTATGATAATTCAATATTGAATTGTGTTAGTTTTTTAAACGCTTTTAATCGATGCTCAATGTCATCTTTGCTTAAGTTTTGCATTCGTTCTGTACCAAATTTCTCAACACAGAAGGAGGCTAAAGTGGATCCATAGATTACTGCATTTTTCATGTTTTCAAAACTATAATCCTCAGTTTTTGATAAATAACCAGCAAACCCACCTGCAAATGTGTCTCCTGCTCCTGTTGGATCAAAAACTTCTTCTAGAGGTAAGGCTGGTGCATAGAACATATGGTCATCATGAAATAATAACGCACCATGTTCTCCTTTTTTAATGACTACATATTTAGGACCCATCTCATGAATCTTACGCGCTGCAACAACTAATGAATATTCTCCAGTTAATTGTCTTGCCTCTTCATCATTAATAGTAATAACATCAACATTTTTTATCACTGCATGTAAATCATCTAAAGCGATATCCATCCAGAAATTCATGGTATCTAAAATAGCTAATTTTGGTTTTTGATTCATTTGGTCCAATACACCTTGTTGTACCAACGGGTGCAAGTTTCCAAGCATGACAACTTCTGCATCTTTATAAGCTTCTGGTACGACAGGGTTAAAATGCTCTAAAACATTTAACTCGGTCACTAACGTGTCACGAGAGTTCATATCATTATGATATTTACCACTCCAAAAGAACGTTTTACCATCTTTTACGATCTCAATACCATCAGTATTTACGTTTCTATCAGATAAAAGATCTAAATATTTCTGCGGAAAATCTCCACCAACAACAGATACTGCTGCTGAATCAACATCGAAATTTGAAGCAGATAAACCAATATAGGTCGCTGCGCCTCCAAGAATTTTGTCTGTCTTTCCAAATGGTGTTTCAATAGCGTCAAATGCCACTGTGCCAACTATAACTAATTTACTCATAAAAGGTTTTAAAATTTGTTCACCATAACGTTAAAATGTAATGGTATTTTGAAGTCACAAATATACGGTCTTTAATTACAATGTCAACTTTTTCATAAACACGTTGCGAACAATTGTTTAACATTAAGAAGGATGGAATTAACATTGAAAAACCGAATAAATTTTTGATACAGATTATACGTGTATTTATCGTAAATAGTACGGCATATGAAATCAAACAAAAAACGTAAAGAAGCTCTTTTAGATAAGGAAACACTTGAGATATTCGAGCTTAAAGCTAAAAGAACAGGCAGGAACCTCAAAAATTATATGGAGTTTGTTCTTAATCAAGAGGCATATGCTTTTGAACCATCTGAAGACTATAAAGCGATGATGGATAAAATGATTGACAATCATAAAAAAGGTATAACAAATTATATTAGTGAAGCTGAATTTCGAAAAGGAATCATTCAATGATGAAATATATTATTAAATTTTAAGAAAACAGTTTAAACGATTTTAACGAAGGCATAGCTTACTATAAATTAATTTCAGAAACTTTATCACAACGGTGTTATGAAAATTTTTGGAACCGTATTGAGATATTTAAAGGAAACCCAAATGCTTATCAAATAAGAGACTTAAATATTAGAATCATTCAAATTCATAAATTCCCTTTTACAATTCATTTTCTAATTGAAAAAAACACTACTTATGTACAAAGAGTGTTACATGATAAAAGATTGTACTAATTATTTCCGTCCAAAATCTGCAGGAATTTCTCCCCAAGCTTTGGTTTCCCATTTTACAATAGTCGTTTTGTAGTCATTATCTTTTAACCATTGCACTGCGCGATCTGCTAAATCATAAACGGGTTTGTTTTTTTCACTGCGTTCTAACTTAGAGTTACAAGTTTTTTTTCGCACCCAGCTCATCGCTGTTCGTGAGTCTGTATATAATATGCAATTACTGTTGTGCTTTTTTAGAAACCCCAACCCATGTACTAAAGCTAAAAACTCACCTAAATTATTTGTGCCTTGAGCAAAAGGACCTTGTATAAAAAGTTGTTTTTTTGATTTGGTGTCCACACCACGATATTCCATAATACCAGGATTACCAGAAGACGCAGCATCAACAGCTATAGAGTTGTAATTGGGTTTCCCGATTTTTTTGAGTTGTTCTGCAGTTAGTTCGCTTTTAAAAGAGTTGTTCTTTCCTATGTAGTCAAAATAATTACCTTTCAGTGCTTCTTTTGCTGCATCAAATGTGGCGAATGATTTGTATTGCGCGCCTTCAAAATTTTTGATTTGCGCTTTACAATCATTCCAAGATTCGAAGACACCTGTGTGATGACCTTTCCAAACGGTGTAATATTTTTTCTTCTTTTTACTCATCCTGAGTACCCACGAAAGTAGGTGTCTTTTTGTTTTAGTATTGGAGTTTGTGACTTCTCGACTCCATTCGATGTGATAGTTATACTAATTTTATTTTGGCGTACTGCTATCTTACTATTACGCTAAGCAGTGGTTTTTGTCATTCAGAGCGCTAGCGAAAAATCTTTACCTTAGTCAAGTAAACAGATTATGCAGTCGTGCCTCCTTTCTAATGATATCACCTACTTATTTAAAAGTTTCTCAACAACCTTTGGAAAATGCTCCATTTCCAAATTATGAATTTTATCTGCAACCTCTTGAGCAGAATCGGTTTTAAGCACAGCACATTTCGACTGAAAAATTATAGCACCTTCATCATAATGTTCATTCACGTAATGAATGGTGATTCCCGTTTCTGTTTCTTTGTTAGCAACTATTGCTTCATGGACATTCATGCCATACATGCCTTTTCCGCCATACTTTGGCAAAAGCGCAGGATGTATATTAATGACTTTATTTTGAAATTCATTTAAAATTTTCTTCGGAAACATCCATAAAAAACCAGCTAGGACTATCAGGTCGGGTTTTGAATTTCGAAGAATATTTAGAACATCTTCAGTCTCAGTGAATCCTATTTTGTTGAATGACAGCGCGCTAACTTTGAGTTTTTTAGCACGATCCAAAACTTTGGCATGAGGATTGTTACTAAGCACAAGAATGACAGAAGCATATTCTTTGTTGTGAAAAAAGGTAATTAAATTTTCAGCATTAGTACCACTTCCGGACGCAAAAATTACAATACGTTTTATCTGCACGTTTATTTTTTTATATGTTTGTTAGATGGAATTCGCAAATTGAATTTAATAAATGTTCAGCAAAATTTTTTAAGCGCATTTCATTTCAGACAAACAGTTAGTGTTATTCAAAACAAAAAAAAGAATAATAATTAACAATTAGAACGTAAAACACAATTTCTTCAAAGTAATTTTATTAAATTACCATCACATTTTTAAACTAAAGGTGTGTATTGAAATAAAGTTTATTTATTTTTGCGTCCTAATTAAAACTTAAAATTAAAAAATTATGTCAGACATTGCATCAAGAGTAAAAGCGATTATTGTAGACAAATTAGGAGTTGATGAAAACGAAGTTGTAACTGAAGCTAGCTTCACAAACGATTTAGGAGCAGATTCACTAGATACTGTTGAACTAATTATGGAATTTGAAAAAGAATTTGATATTCAAATCCCAGACGATCAAGCTGAAAATATTGCAACAGTTGGTCAAGCAGTCTCTTATATAGAAGCAGCAAAATAATTCAATAAATATTTATGGAATTAAAGCGAGTTGTAGTTACTGGTTTAGGAGCACTTACACCTATTGGCAATACCAAAGATGAATTTTGGGATGCGCTAATAAGTGGGAAAAGTGGTGCTGCGCCTATAACGTATTTTGATACTGAAAAGTTCAAAACGAAGTTCGCTTGCGAATTAAAGAACTTTAACGCTACCGATTTTTTTGATAGAAAAGAGGCTCGTAAAATGGATAGATTTGCACAGTACGCTATGGTAGCTTCAGATGAAGCTATCGTAGATTCTAAGCTAGATTTAGACAAAGTAAATAAATTACGAGTAGGTGTTATTTGGGGAGCAGGAATTGGAGGCTTGGAAACCTTTCAGCAGGAAGTTTTAAACTTTGCAGCTGGAGATGGTACGCCAAGATTTAATCCATTCTTTATCCCAAAAATGATTGCAGATATTGCACCAGGAAACATATCTATTAAACATGGATTTATGGGGCCTAATTACACAACAGTATCTGCCTGCGCATCCTCTGCTAATGCTATGTTTGATTCATTAAATATGATTCGTTTGGGTCATTGCGATGTTATCGTAACAGGTGGTAGTGAGGCAGCAGTAACTATTGCAGGAATGGGTGGTTTTAACGCCATGCACGCTCTATCGACAAGAAATGAAAGTCCAACAACAGCTTCTAGACCTTTTGACGCAACCAGAGACGGTTTTGTTTTAGGAGAAGGAGCAGGAGCTATCATTCTTGAAGAATATGAGCACGCAAAAGCAAGAGGAGCTAAAATTTATGCTGAGTTGTTAGGAGGCGGATTGTCGTCTGATGCGCATCATATGACAGCACCTCATCCTGATGGTATTGGTGTTATTGCTGTTATGAAAAATTGTCTAGAAAATGCTGGTATAAAACCTGAGGAAGTTGATCACATCAACACGCATGGAACATCAACACTTCTTGGAGATGTTGCTGAACTTAAAGCGATTTCTGAAGTGTTTGGAGACCATGCAAAAAATATTAATATCAACTCAACGAAGTCCATGACTGGACATTTATTAGGAGCTGCAGGAGCTATAGAATCTATCGCATCAATTTTAGCGATGGAACATGGTATTGTGCCCCCAACAATAAATCACAATGTGGTAGATGAAAATATTGATTCTAGTCTTAATTTGACATTAAATAAAGCGCAAAAAAGAGACGTTAAAATTGCTATGAGTAATACGTTTGGATTTGGCGGTCACAACGCCTGTGTATTATTCAAAAAACTAGATTAAATCCCGAATGAACTTCATTCGTAACATATTAAAGAAATCCCGCTCTGTTAAAGACGGGAATTTTTTTTTATTACTGAACGAGATTCTAGGGTATAAGGTTAAAAAGAAATCACTTTACATTAAGGCATTTACCCATCGCTCTATGAATATTAGGGATGAAAAAGGGAATGCTTTAAATTATGAGCGACTAGAATTTGTTGGCGACGCTATGCTAAGTGCTGTTATTGCTGCTTACTTATTTGAAGAAGTTCCTCAGGGTGATGAAGGGTATTTAACCAAAATGCGCTCTAAAGTGGTGAGCAGAGAACACCTTAATGAATTAGGGAAAGAGCTAAGGCTTATTGATTTGGTGGAAAGTAAAATTCCTAAATCTAATTTTGGAAACAATATTCATGGAAATCTATTTGAATCTTTAGTTGGGGCTATCTATCTAGATAAAGGCTATCACTATTGCGAAAAATTTATCTATAAGCGTGTTATTAAGCCTCATGTAGATATCGAAACTTTAGAAGGTCGCGTTATCAGTTATAAGAGTTTATTGATAGAATGGTGTCAAAAGGAAAAGAAAACCTTTGATTATTATGTTTATGAAGATACAGGAAACGATGAATTAAAGCACTTTTCTGTAAAGCTCTCGATAGATGATAAGGTTATTGCAAAAGCAAGAGCAACCTCTAAAAAGAAAGCAGAAGAAAAAGCGTCTAAACGTGCTTTTTTCGTATTTCAGAATGAAATAAGTAAAGCGTTTTAAGAGAGGCACTGGTTCTGTAATCAATTCTTTACAACTACAACGTTTTCGCTATGTTGCGCCATTAAGATTAATCAAAACTTCACGTTTAATAGCTATAAAATACTATATTTACACGATGTATTTGATTGATTATGGCATTACACAAATTACTTGTTGACGATTTTTATGATGCTTCGTTTTCGCTAATTGCGATTCACTGTAGGCTTGAAGATTATCGCCTGGCTTATCTTCTTAATAAGCATTTAGAACTTAATTTGAGACGCAAGGAACACGATTTAGATTACAATTATTTTGATGCTTCTTTCGCTATTTTTGAATGGGAAAATGAAAAGATTGATAGTGTATGGAACCTCGTATCAAACATCTGTAAAAAAGAGGAGCCTGCATTGCAAAGCTCAGGGTCTTTATTTGATAACCAATCAACAGTAACAAGAACTGTAAACCTACTACCAGAATTAAAAACAGTAGATTATCTTATAAAAGTATCCAATGAGGACCGACACTTTAATGAGAAACTCATTTTAAATATAATACAAACAATACCACAAGTTATAACAACATATAGCGTTGATATTGAACAATTAAAATCTAAGGAACACTTAATTTTTGACTAATGCTAAGAAGAAAAAAAACAAAAATAGTAGCTACACTAGGACCAGCAACAAGTACTAAAGAAGTACTGAAAGCGATGTTGGAAGAGGGCGTGAATGTATTCAGAATTAATTTTTCACATGCAGATTATAAAGATGTAGAAGCGCGTGTAAAAATGATTAGAGCCCTTAACGAAGAGTTAGGTTTCAATGCGTCTATTCTTGCAGATCTTCAAGGACCAAAATTGAGAGTCGGTGTTATGAAAGGAGAGGTCATCGTTAATGAAGGTGATGAAGTTATTTTTGCCACAGGAGAACGTTTTGAAGGCACAAAAGAACGTGTCTATATGACGTATGATAAATTTCCACAAGACGCAAACCCAGGAGAACGTGTCCTTTTAGATGATGGTAAATTAATTTTTGAAGTGGTGTCTACAGATGGTAAATCTGAAGTATTAACGCGTGTCATTCAAGGTGGACCGCTACGTTCTAAAAAAGGAGTCAATCTTCCAAATACAAATATCTCACAACCAGCATTAACAGAGAAAGATATTGAAGACGCTATTTTTGCCTGTAGTTTGAAAGTCGATTGGATGGCATTATCATTTGTGCGTCATGCAGAAGATTTAATGCTGTTAGAAGAATTAATCAAAAAGCATAGTGATCATAAAATACCTATTATAGCAAAAATTGAAAAACCAGAAGCGGTTGAAAATATCGATAAAATTGTTGCTTATTGTGACGGATTAATGGTTGCTCGTGGAGATTTAGGCGTTGAGATTCCAGCAGAAGAGGTGCCTTTAGTTCAAAAGCAATTAGTGTTACGTGCTAAACGTGCTAGAATTCCTGTGATTATTGCAACCCAAATGATGGAAACTATGATCACGAGCTTGACACCAACACGTGCTGAGGTTAACGATGTTGCTAACTCGGTAATGGATGGAGCAGATGCAGTAATGTTGTCTGGAGAAACATCTGTTGGTAAGTATCCAGTGCAAGTCATCACACAAATGGCTAATATTATTAGAAGTGTGGAAGATTCTGATTTGATTAAAGTACCACAATCACCGCCACATATCAAAACAAATCGTTACATCACAAAGTCTATTTGTTATCACGCAGCACATATGGCTAATGATATTAATGCAAAAGCAATTTCTACACTAACAAACTCAGGATATACAGCATTCCAAATTTCAGCTTGGAGGCCAAGCGCTCACATATTAGTATTCACATCAAACAAAAGAATCTTAACACAGTTGAGTTTGCTTTGGGGAGTTGAAGCGTTTTACTATGATAAATTTGTAAGTACAGACGAAACAATTGAAGACGTAAATGCTATTGCGTGTAAAAGAGGTTATCTCGAAGTTGGTGATATGCTAATTAGCTTAGCCGCAATGCCTATTCAAGACAAAGGGATGGTGAATACGTTGAGAGTATCTCAGATTGAGAAGTTGTAGTTTTTAATTAATCACCTTACAATTAGCTTATTGAGGTGTGGGCGTTACCTTAAAAATGGTCGCGCTTTCAGTAGTCGCTCTTTGCTAGGAGCTTCGACAATACTTCTATCGCTAACGCAAAACAACACTAACCTTGCTAATTAATTTTAGTGAGGTTTTTTATTGAGTTAATATCTTTTTAAAGACTGTAATGATTTAAAGTTTATCAATAAGGCATACGTTACAAATCAGCGCCATCAAGAGGTAACTTTGTAATTACAAATTTATCTCTAAAAGTTCGTTCTGAAAAGTTTCTAGGCTTGTGCCAGATTTAAAAGGATGACCGAGTTCAAATAAAGCAAGCTCTAACGCGCTTAGTACTGCTATAAGATCATTTGATGAGACCGAGCCCATATGACCTATTCTAAAATAAGAAGTCTTTATTTCTGAAAGTAATCCTCCTGCAATGATCACATCACTGTTCGCCATTTTAGAACGTAGTGTAGCACCATGAATCTCTTTTGGATAGTAAGCTGCTGTTAGAGTGTTAGCGGCTATTTCGTTTGATTTTGGCAATATTTCTAAGTTTAGTGATCGTATACCTTTTCTAAATGCCTTTGCTAAACTTTGATGCCTTTTTACTCTTTTGTTAATCCCTTCTTTACATATTGTTTTTAAGCTAGTTTCTAATGCTACAATTAAATTTACTGGTGGTGTTCCAAAATACGAAGGTCGTCGCTCTTCGTAAGCTTTCATTATTGGTAACCAATTACTCCAATCAGCATAGTAGCTACTTACAGGTGTTTTCCTATTTTCCCAAACTTCGATCGCTTTTTGAGAGGCCATTAGAAGCGCTAGTCCTGGCGGTACACCAATTGCTTTTTGAGACGCTGTTAAGACAATATCAATCGCCCATTCATCTTGATTTATTTCTTCTCCTGCAACTGAGCATACACCATCTAAAACACTTAAGACATTGTATTTTTTTGCTAATGCTGCGATAGGTTTAGGGTTCACTAATATTCCGGTAGAGGTGTCAACATGTGTAATAGTCAAAGCTTTAAATCGACCAGTTTTCAATTCTTTTTCAATAGCCTCTAGACTTACATCTTCGCCAACAGATGCTTCTAGCATAGTTGTATGTGCTCCATAGCGATCTAAGATATCCTTAAACCGTTTACCAAAGTACCCTGAAGAAATGACCAATACATTATCCCCTTGTTCTATAAGATTTGAAACAGCCATATCCATAGCCAATGTTCCAGTTCCTGCAACGATAAAAGGTTGCCCTTTTGGGGACTTCCAAACGGATCTCATTAACTCGAGGCTATTTCCAAAAACCTCAATAAAATCTGGTGCCACATGGCTCATAGTAGCCATGCCCATTGCGTGTAGTACGTCTGGCTCAAATTCAATAGGTCCAGGAATCATAAGTAATTTTCTACCTTTCATTTATTCTCTATAGTATTTAACCAAATTGCGTTTACTTATAAGTATGCCATCTAAATCTACATAAATATAATCATTCGAAACAAAGGTGAAACTTCCAAATTTAACGGGTATATCAATCTCCTCAATATCTTGTTTAATACTTTTAACAGGAGAGGTGTTTAATGCTCTTATACCTATGTCTATAGAATTAATTGGATGACTATCACGAATACATCCATTTACAACAATACCTTTCCAATTGTTTTGTTTAGCTAACTGATCTCCAACTAATGCGCAACGTAATGATCCACCACCATCAACGACAAGTACTTTTCCTTTTCCGTCAGATTCTAATTGCTTTCTGACTAACGAATTATCTTCAAATAACTTTAGCGTAGTAATTTTTCCTGAAAACGCCTTTTTATTTCCAAAAGAATGAAAAATTGGGTCAACACAACTGATATGTTCGTGATGCTCATCCCAAAGGTCTGCTGTTGTAAGCATAGTTATAATTTAAATAAGTTGTTTAAAATAATACTATTAAAAAGGCAACATGATAACATGCTGCCTTTATCAAAAATTAGAATAAAATTATTTATCTAGAACAAGTTCTCGAGTTTCCTCATTTTTTTTGATTGCAAACTGATTACTTGTATTATTCTCTCCTCCAGCCTTTAAAGCTTTGTCACCTGTAAAGAATGATTTATGATCATCTCCAAGATCTGATCCTGCCATTCTTTGGTGTTTTACACAAGACACGTCTTTTCTAATTTCTTGTCTTTGCACACCTTTTACATAGGCAAGCATACCATCTTCACCAAAATACCCTTGGGTTAAATCATTCATGTGAAGTGCTGTCGTATGATACGTTGGAAGCGTAATTAAATGATGAAAAATACCAGCCTCTCTTGCGCTATCTTTTTGGAACGTCTTAATTTTTTCGTCTGCACGAAAGCATAATTCTGAACCATCATATTGCGCATCCATTAAATTATTTCTATCATAACCAGTCATGTTTTCTCCTTCAGTAAGCATTTCATGATATACTTGATTGCGGAAATTTAATGTCCAGTTAAAAGATGGTGAGTTATTGTATACTAATTTAGCATTAGGCACAACCTCTCTTACTCTATTTACCATGTGCGCAATTTGCTTTACGTTAGGAGTTGGAGTTTCAATCCATAATAAATCTGCGCCATTTTGAAGACTAGTAACACAATCTAATACAACGCGGTCTATGTTAGATCCTTCTTTAAATTTATATAAACCATTTGCCAATCTTACTGGACGAACTAATTTACCATCTCTTTTAAGAAGCACATCATCTTCTTTTGCCTCTTGGATAGCAATCTCTTCGGCCTCTACAAATGCTAAATATTGTGACGCTAAATCGCCCTCTTCAATACTAACAGGTAGCTTTTGTGTTAAACCAGCGCCTTCAGAATCTGTTCGCGCCACTATAACTCCCTCATCAACTCCTAATTCTAAAAACGCATATCGAATAGCATTTAATTTCGCAATAAAATCTTCATGTGGCACGGTTACTTTTCCATCTTGATGACCACATTGCTTGGCATCAGATACTTGATTCTCAATTTGAATAGCACAAGCACCCGCTTCAATCATTTTTTTTGTTAATAAATACGTTGCTTCTTCATTACCAAAACCAGCATCAATATCTGCTATAATAGGAACGATATGAGTTTCATAATTATCAATTTGATGTTGTACATCTTCGCCTTTTTCTAGTCTTTTGAATAAATCATTCAGCTCTATAGCATCTGCTTGACGTAAAAAATCATAGATTTCTGCAATAAGACTAGGCACTGCAGTTTTTTCGTGCATAGATTGGTCGGGTAACGGTCCAAATTCAGAACGTAGTGCAGCAACCATCCAACCCGAAAGGTATAAGTATCTTTTGCTTGTCGTTTTATGATGCTTTTTAACTGCAATCATTTTTTGTTGCGCCACAAACCCATGCCAGCAGCCTAATGATTGCGTGTAGTTTGATGAGTCTGTATCGTAAGCTGCCATATCTTCTCTCATAATTGCAGCAGTATATTTAGCGATATCTAAACCTGTTTTAAAACGATTTTGAGTAACCATTCTTGCTGCGCTTTCAGGGTTTATGGCATTCCAGGTATTTCCATATTTTGCCTTAAGGTTTCTTACAGTCTCTAATGCAGAACTATAATTACTTTGTGCTAAATTTTTCATAATTTTGTGTTTACGTATTAAGATTTTTCGAGATTTTGATTATGTAGTCTCGCATACTATTCCAGTAGTTGCGAGACATTTTTTTTATAGGTATTGATATGCTGGAAGCGTTAAAAACTCTTCAAATTCTTGCGCAGTTACAAGTGTGTTAAATAAGTCTATTGCTAATTTAAATTTAGTGTTGAGGATGTTATCTTGACCAACTTCGGTAATGATTTTTTCTACTTCGTTATCAAAAACAGCGGTAAACAAAGCTTGTGTAAATAGTCTGCCATCTTCTAGCTCTACTTCGTTTTTTAGCCATTGCCAGACTTGCGTTCTTGAAATTTCTGCGGTTGCAGCATCTTCCATTAAATTATAAAGTGCAACAGCGCCATGACCTCTTAACCAAGCTTCGGTATATAAAATACCAACATTAATATTTTTTCTAATACCTGCCTCTGTTACTGTGCCTCTAGGAATTTCAACTAAATCTTGCTCTGTTATGTTTACATCTTCGCGTAATACATGCAATTGGTTTGGCGTAGGCATATGTTTGTTAAACTCGTCCATTGCAACCGCTACTAAATCTGGATGTGCAACCCATGTGCCATCATGGCCATTTTTTACTTCACGCTCTTTGTCTTTTCGTACTTTTTCTAAAGCAGCAGCATTGGCTTCTTCATTGTTTCTAATAGGTATTTGAGCAGCCATTCCACCAATGGCAAGAATTCCCCTTTTATGGCAACGTTGTATGACTAACTTAGAATACGCATCCATAAAAGGCGATGTCATCGTGACTTGATCGCGATTAGGAACTACAAAATTTGGATGATTTCTGAACTTTTTAATGTAAGAGAAAATATAATCCCATCGTCCACAGTTTAAACCAACGATGTGATTTTTAAGTTCGTAAATGATTTCGTCTAGTTGAAAACTAGCAGTAATAGTTTCCACTAAAACCGTAGCCTTAAATATGCCTTGAGGCACCTCTAAATAGTCTTGTGCAAAAGTAAAGATATCGTTCCACAAGCGCGCTTCTAAATAGTGTTCTAACTTTGGGAGGTAGAAATATGGAGCTGTTCCATTTTCTATCAGAGTTTTGGTATTATGAAACACATACAAACCAAAATCTACTAGACTTCCGGAAGTTTCTTCACCATTAATGAGAATATGTCTTTCGTTTAAATGTAAACCTCTCGGTCTTACTAATAAAACTGCGGTTTTAGTATTTAATGCATAAGACTTGTTTTTTCTTACATCAAATAATGAAATTGTTTTCTTATTAGCATCCAGTAAGTTTTGCTGACCTTCTATGGTGTTTTGCCAAGTAGGTGCATTGCTGTCTTCTAAATCTGCCATGAAGGTTTTCGCTCCAGAATTTAAAGCGTTGATAATCATTTTTCTGTTAACAGGACCAGTAATTTCTACTCGTCTGTTTTGCATATCTATAGGGATGCTTCCTGCAGTCCATTCTCCGTCTCTAATGTTTTTAGTTTCTCTAGGGAATTCTGGAAATCTCCCAGCGTCAAAAACTAATTGTTCCTGTTCTCGTCTATCAATTAACTTCAGCCTTTTTGCATTAAATTTCTCATGCAGTGCTGAAATAAAAGCTAAAGCATCATCTGTTAGTATTTCTGGGTAGTAATTTTTAACGTCTTTAGCGAATTGTGTTTTCGGTAATTTTAAAAGAGTGTTTTCCATTTTGTTCTAATTTTACTTTACAATGATAAAACAAACATTTTTAAAAACCTAGCGAACGTTCGCTAAAAATACATATTCGCTTAAAATGAATTTTCGCAAAATAGTGTATATTTGCTATTATGGAAGAAGATTATATTAAACTTATATTTGGGTTAAAGTTAAAGCAGATAAGGACTGAAAAGAATTTATCTTTATTTGGTTTGTCAAAACTTTCTGGTTTATCAAAGTCGTATTTAAATGAAATTGAGAAAGGAAAAAAATATCCGAAACCTGATAAAATCTCTATGCTTTCTGAGAAACTTGATGTTCCTTATGATCAAATGGTGTCACTAAAGCTGGATAAGAATTTGGCTCCAATAGGTGAAATATTGCAGTCAAAAATTCTAAAAGAAATTCCTTTAGAGCTTTTCGGAATTAAAGAAAGTAACTTAATAGACATTGTTGCTAATGCACCTGCAAAAGTCAACGCATTTATTAGTACAATAATTGAAATAGCACAGCATTATAACTTTAGCAGAGAAAGTTTTTTCTTGGCTTCTGTACGGTCTTTTCAAGAAGCAAATAATAATTATTTTGATGATTTGGAACAAAGCGTCATAAAATTTTCTAAAGCTTATCAAGTAGATTTAACTAAACCGATTTCGTCTAAGGATTTAGAGGAGGTTTTAATTGAAGAATATGGATATCATATTAACGATAATGAGTTAAATCAGCATGAAGATTTAGAGAATCTACGTTCAGTTTTTGTGCCTAAATCAAAAACGCTATTACTTGCGGATGGTATAAACGAGGCACAACGTTCATTTATTTATGCTAAAGAAATTGCTTATAATTTTTTAGATATTAAGGATCGATTATACACTTTTCCGTGGATAAAATTCAAGAATTTTGATCAGGTGCTTAATAATTTTTATGCTTCATATTTTGCTGGAGCGTTAACGATTTCTAAAGGTGAATTGATCTTACAATTAGATAGTGTCTTTGAAAAAGGAACTTTTGACGAAGCTTTATTTCTTAAAACGCTGAGCGCTTTTAATGCGTCACCAGAATCATTCTATCAACGTTTAACCAATATTTTGCCTAAAGCATATAACATTCAGAATTTATTCTTTTTAAGATTTACGCATAGGGCAGATAGCGAGAAATTTCATTTAAAAAAGGAACTTCATTTATCACATCAGCACTCACCTCGTGCAAATGAAACCAATGAGCATTATTGCAGACGTTGGGTATCCCTAAATGTTCTAAAAACTATTAGTAGAAATAAGAAAGCTCATGAATTTGATATTCAAATCTCTAATTATGAGGGTGACAACACAAAGTATTTAGTACTATCGTCTGCCACTAAAGACCCTTTTAGAGATAATCAATATAGAAGTATTAGTATAGGATTGTTAATTAATAAACAATTAGAACGTAAATTAAAATTTTTAGGTGATAAAACAATTAAAACACAAGAGGTTGGTGTAACCTGTGAGCAGTGTTCAATACAGGATTGTAAAGTGAGGCAAGCACCAGCATTAGCATTGGATAGCGCTGCTAAAAATAAAAAAATTGAAAAGATTGTTGAGGTGTTGAATCAAAAGTTTGAGTAATAAATGAATTTTAAAACGTAAAACTTAAAACTTAAAACGTAAAACTTAAAACTTAAAGCGCAACTGCACAAGCACAGGCTTTTCCTTTACTTCAGCTTTTTTATTTTTAGAATCTTCAGTATTTAAATTTGATAATGAAATCCCTAATAAGCGAACCGAGTTGTTCATCTTTTCTTGATACAGTAAATCCTTCGCGGTTTCTAAAATAATACTTTTGTCACTGACAAAGTAAGGCAAGGTTTTACTTCTAGTTTGAAGTGTGAAATCGCTGTATTTTATTTTTAGAGTGATTGTTTTTCCCGAGATTTTACTTTTTTTGAGTCGCTTACCTACTTCTTCCGCAATATGATTTAGTTTTTCTAGCATAAAAATTTCCGAAGACAAATTTTCACTAAACGTACGTTCAGCAGCGAGTGATTTTCTAATTCGGTTGGGCTTTACTTCACTATTATGTATGCCTCTAACGACGTGGTAATAGTAAGTTCCTGATTTCCCGAAGTTATCGTCGAGATATTCTAATGATTTCCCTTTTAAATCTCGACCAGTAAAAATCCCTTTTTGATACATTTTCTCTGCAGTGACTTTCCCAACACCATAAAATTTTCTGATATCCAGGTCTTCCAGAAATTGAAGTACTTCCTCAGGACTCACCGTTTTTTGTCCGTTGGGTTTGTTGTAATCACTCGCTACTTTGGCAATAAACTTATTGATAGAAATTCCTGCAGAAGCGGTTAAACCTACCTCATTAAAAATCCGTACTCTAATTTCTTGAGCTAATAAGGAAGCACTTGGGTTGCCTTTTTTGTTTTCAGTAACATCAAGATAGGCTTCATCAAGTGATAACGGTTCTACGAGATCTGTGTAATCATAAAAAATTTTTCGCACTTTTTGAGAGATCTCTTTATAGCGATCAAAATCTGTTTGTACGAAAATAAGATGAGGACATAACTTAATTGCCAATCGCCCAGACATCGCGCTTTTTACACCAAATTTTCGTGCTTCATAACTTGCAGCACTTATGACGCCTCGAGTTCCGTCACCACCAACAGCAATTGCTTTGCCTTTAAGACTTGGATCATCCATTTCTGCTACAGATGCATAAAACGCATCCATATCCACATGAATAATCTTTCTAATTGGTAAATCACTAAGCATATTGTAAATTTACTAATTCCTGCGTAGGCAGGAATCTCAATTTGTGAGATTTTGAGTAATTAATTATAAAGATTCCTACTTTCGCAGGAACTAAAGATGATAGAAATAGAACGTAAATTTTTAGTGATTTCGGAAGGATTTAAAACACAATCCTTTAAACACACAAGAATCATCCAAGGGTTTTTAAACACCAATCCAGAGAGAACAGTCAGAGTTAGATTAAAAGGTGATAACGGATATTTAACAGTAAAAGGAAAATCAACTAGCGATGGTTTATCTCGTTTTGAATGGGAAAAAAATATTTCAAAATTAGATGCCGAAGCACTTTTACAATTATGCGAAAAAGGTGTGATTGATAAAATTAGATATGAAATAAATGTTGGACAACATGTCTTTGAAGTCGATGTGTTTTCAGAAGAAAATGAAGGATTAATAGTTGCTGAGGTTGAATTAAATCACGAAGATGAACCTTTTGATAAACCAAAGTGGTTAGGAAAAGAGGTCACAGGTGATACCCGTTATTATAATTCTCAATTGAGCCAACACCCTTTTAAAAATTGGTCATAAAAAAACCGCTCAGATGAGTGGTTTTTTATATTTTCTATAGCTTAAATTATATTTTCTTAGCGCAACAGTCTTTTTTACAATCGGCTGCACAAGCCATTTTTTCAGTCTCCGTTTTATTCGCACATTTTGCTTTACATGCAGCTTTTTCAGCTTCTGTTTTATTAGCGCAATCTCCCTTCAATCATGCTTTTCAGAAGAGAAAGATGCTACATTGTGCATATCCTTCACCTTGTAAGTGTCTCCTGCTTTGGCAACAGCTTCTTCTAAGGTTTGTGGCGTTACTATAGCTTCATCGTATTCTACCATTGCTATTTCTTTGTCAAAATCTACTTTTGCACTTTTGACTCCATCCATTTTAGCAATCTTTTTTTCAATGGTCTTAGCGCAACCCATAGCACATGTCATGCCTTCAATACCAAATTCTGCCTTAGCGTAAGTCGCATTAGGATCTAGTTTTTTGGCAGGATTTGTATTGATTTCCGATGCTATTTCTACCGTTTTTATTTCAGGTTCTTTATCACTTTTACAAGCAATAACTGACAGTGAAATCAATGCGATAGCCAATATGTTTTTTAATGTTTTCATGATAATAGTTAAAAATTATTTAAACAAATTTAATAAATATTGATGTTTCTTGCGTTAAAATTAACCAATTTTGTGAATTGTTCTTGTCAAATCTTAAAAAAGCTATAAGCACATTGAGTTGTTTTTTAACGAGCTAATGCTTAAAAAGAAGGAATTTACATGATTCTTTTTAAGGTTTGACAAGAAGGTATATTAGAGAACTTATGAATGAAAACACCAAAAAATGGCTCTACCTTTTTATTCTATCACTCATTTGGGGAAGCTCTTTTATTTTAATTAAAAAATCTTTACTCGGTTTAACGCCTTATCAATTAGGTGCATTGCGAACTATTATTAGCGGAATTTTTCTGTTTTCTGTTGGATTAAAAAGTTTTAGATCTATTAAAAAAGAAGAATGGAAATGGGTGGTGATTTCGGGTTTTTTAGGCTCATTTATACCTGCCTTTTTGTTTGCTATTGCAGAAACTGAAATTGATAGTGCTATCACTTCAATTCTTAATTCATTAGTGCCTTTAAATGCTATTTTATTGGGCTTTGCTATTTTTAAAATAGGGTTTACTAAGCGTCAATTTTTAGGAGTCATTATTGGTTTTATCGGGACGAGTATATTGATCTTAAAAGGAGCAGACTTAAATCCAGATCAAAACTACCTCTACGCTGGTTTTGTTATTATTTCTACAGTCATGTATGCACTTAATGTGAACATCATTAAAAAGTATCTTCAAAATGTAAAACCTTTGAGTATTGCAGCAGGTAATTATGTAGCCATTATGATTCCAGCCATCATCATATTATTATTTACAGATTTCTTTTCTGAAAGTACATATTCAAATCCAGACTTTAAAATGTCAATGGTTTATGTGGTTATTTTATCTTTCTTCGGAACTGCGCTCGCTAAAGTTATATTCAATACACTGGTACAGATATCTACACCGGTCTTCGCCTCTTCGGTTACTTATTTGATGCCAGTTGTTGCGTTGGCTTGGGGTTTATTGGATGGCGAAACTTTTGGACCTTTGCAGATTGTTGCTAGTGTGATTATTTTGTTAGGAGTTTATTTGGCTAATAAAAAAATGAAATAAAAAAATCCGAAGCATTGAATGCTCCGGATTTCCCTAAAATAAAATGTGTATTAAGCTTATTTAAAATCTGCTTCTGTAACACCTTCATTAAATTTAATATCTGTAAAGTTGAAAGTAACAACTTGAGGGCCAGCAGTGATTTTTTGCACAAATGGCATCATTACACCACTTACATCTTTATAATTTGAAAACTCTTCAGTTGAAGTTATCTGTTGCCCTTGTGCTTCAGAGGTAGATGCAGTGCGTATTAAAAGTCCAGATTCTGTATTATAGAATCTATGAGACACTTTATCTCCATTAGTTACCTTTATCTTGTAAGCATCTGCGCCATCGACAGGCACAATAGCTTCAAGTTCTAAAGATGCAGGGTCAAGATAAAGTTCTGGAAATAGTCCTTTTTCAGAATGCTTTTCGCTAAGTTGATCTTCAGTCATTGGTGTTTGTTGACCTTGTTGTTCTTGGTAACCAGTTGTACCGTCAAATTTTTGTTTCATAACCGTACCCATTCCTTCAATAGTCATTTCCATAGACACTTTGTTTGGAGCCATAGTTTTCATAACTGCAGTTGGTTTAAAAGGAGCTCCTTGTATTGTAACATCTGCAGTGCTTACTACAGACTTAACCATATTAAGATTGTCTATACCACCTACTGCTTCTATGTAATTATTCATAATTGTTTGGGCAGTCATTCCTGCAGGAATCTCTTTAGAAAATACCGGTTTTTCAACTTTATTTGCATATTTGTCGTAATACATAATTGGAATTCCAGTTTTCTCAAGATTTTCTAAAACCTCACTTCCTTTACCAATAATAACTATTCTAGCATTTTCAGGTTTCATGTATTTATTAGCTACACGTTTTACATCATCTGCAGTGACTGCATTTATTTTTTGCAAATACGTTGTGTAGAAGTTTTTTGGTAAGTTATTTAACTTAATATTTAAGGCATAACGTGCTACAGTTTGAGGGTTTTCTAATCCCATGATAAAGTTTCCTACATATTTAGCTTTTGTATCCTTTAGCATTTCAGGATCAACCGTTTCTGTTTTAATACGATTGATTTCTTTCATAGCTTCTACAACAGCACTATCAGTAACCATATTTCTTACTTTAGCAGTTGCATTAAAACTTCCTGCGCCATATCTATTTGTTCTTAAGCTAGAATAAGCGCCATATGTATATCCTTTGTCTTCACGTAAATTCTTAAATAAGTATCCTTCACCTCCACCACCTAAGATGCTATTGGTGATTATACTAGCATGATAATCTTCATCATTCATTTTTAAATCCACACTGTTTTTTATTGCAATGCTAGACTGAGCTGCATTTGGTAAATCCACAAAATTAATTTGTGTGTATTGTGCATTTGGATTAACTACAGGAACTGTAGTTGACACGTCAATAGATTGTTTCCAATCACTAAAATATTTTTTCACCTGTTTTTTCACAGTCTTTAGATCTACATCTCCAATAATTATTAAATACGCATTATTAGGGTTGAATTGTTCTTCATAAAATGCAACAGCATTATTAAAAGTTACATTGTTGACTGTTTCTTTAGTAACAAATTCTCCATAAGGGTGTTGCGCTCCATATAATAAAGCGTTACCTACACGACCACTAATAGCATCGATGCTTTTTTCTTCGCTTTTAAGACTCTCTATTAACTTTTCTTTTTCCTTATTAAACTCTTCTTCGATCAATAATGGATTTATAGCAGCATCAGCCATCAATTCCAATATTCTTTCTGAATATTTTGATAGTGATCTTGCACTGCCTCCATTGATACTAATGTTTACACTGGCGCCTAAAAAGTCAATTTCTTCATTAAATTCATCTTTAGAAATGCTTGTAGTTCCGTTTCCTAACATGCTTCCAATAAGGCTTTCTACACCAGCTTTTGCTCCAGTAGCAACGGGCTTATTGTCTATATTTAAAGAATAAGAAACTCTTGGTAGTTTATGGTTTTCAACAACAAGAACTTTTAATCCATTTTTCAATTCAAATTCACTAGGAACTTCTAAAGAAATAGATGGTTCAGGTCCTGCTTTTGGTTGTTTTGAGCGATCTAATTGTGCGTTTACATTAATTACTGACAGTAAGAACAGTAAAATAAATGCTGTTAATTTCGTTTTCATATTATATTTTGTTTTCATCTTATTGTTTGTCTGTTTGTGGTAAATACTCAATTTCTACACGTTGGTTCGGGCTTAAGTATTTTTTAGCTACTGCTTGGATATCCTCTCTAGTAATAGATCGGTAAATTTCAATCTCCTTGTTAATTAAGTTTACATCTCCATATAATAAATAATATGTCGCCAATGAACTTGCAATACCTTCTATACCAGCGTTTGCATTTACAAATTGATTTTCAAATTGGTTAATTAATTTTTGAAGATCACGCTCAGAAATTAATTCGGTTTGCATTTTTGATATCTCCTCATCAATTTCAGCTAATAAGGTATCTAGAGTAACGTCACCTAATGGAAGTGCATATATTGCAAACATGTTATAATCCATTTGCGGAATATTTATAGCTCCTGCTTGTAAAGATTGTTTTTGTTGATCAACTAACTTTTTGTAGAGAACTGAACTTTTACCTCCACTTAAATATGAAGAAATCATATCTAAAATATAAGCATCTCTTGTTCCAAAACCAGGTGTTCTGTATGCTGTAATTATAGCTGGGATTTGAATATTTTTATCGTAAACTTTAGCTTTTTCTGTAACTGTTATTGATTGTTCTTTAGGGAAATTTCTAACCACTTCTGGTCCTCTTTTAACTTCGCTAAAGTATTTTTTTACCAGCTCTTTTGTTTCGCTTGTGTCAATATCTCCAGCAACTATTAAAACAGCATTATTTGGACCATAATAATCTTTGAAATACGTATTAAATTCTGCTAGAGTAGAAGCATCTAAGTCTTCCATATAGCCAATGTTAGGGTTTTTATATGGATGAACTTTAAAAAGATTTGAACCTAAAGCTTCCTGGAATTTACCATAAGGAGATTCATATCGTTGACGTTTTTCTTCTTTAACAACTTCGTTTTGTGTGTCAACACCAATCTGATCAATTACAGGGTGTAACATGCGCTCAGATTCTAACCATAAGCCTAATTCCAATTTATTTGATGGAAAAACCTCATAATAGTAGGTTCTGTCTTGAGAGGTGTTAGCGTTAAATCTTCCACCATTAGCAGGAATAATTTTCATAAATTCTCCACGTTCTATATTTTCTGAACCTTCAAATAAAAGGTGTTCAAAAAAGTGAGCAAAACCTGTACGAGGTGTCTCTGAGGTTCCTCCTACATCTTTTCCTCCGGCATTATACATAACTGATGTGATAACGACTGGAGCAGTGTTATCTTGATGAAGAATAACATGCAATCCATTGTCTAGATCAAATTCTTCAAATTCAACCTGCTGAGCTTTGGCAGAAAAGCCAATAAGCAGCAAAGAGGCCAAAATTAATAGGTAGTTTTTCATTGTGAGTTTGTTTTAATTAATTGTGATTTTATGTTAATTTTTTAATGTGTAATACAAGTGTTCCTTTTTGTTAAAATGTTACACAGATTTCACAAAAATAGGGAATAGCATTGCTTTTATTAGCGTTTTTAATGCAAAATATATCCTAAAATTTGAACTAAAAGCCTTGCAAATGTAAACGGAGAGTTTTATTTTTTATGTTTTAGAACCATAAAAAAATTACAAAAACATATATTCTTCTTCAAAATACATATATCGTTTGTGAATTAACGAATTAGAATGTATATTTGCAACCGCTTTCTGAGGAGAAAGCATATATTTTATAAACATAATTAATAAAAACGTTACGCTATGTACGCAATTGTAGAGATAGCAGGGCATCAATTTAAAGTTGAAAAAGACCAAAAAGTTTTTGTTAACCGTTTAGCAACAGAAGAAGGTAAGAAAGTAGATTTCGATAACGTTCTTTTAATTGGTGATGGTGACAATACAACTTTAGGCGCCCCAGCTATAGACGGAGCACTGGTAAGTGCAAAAGTCTTAAGACACCTTAAAGGTGACAAAGTAATAGTCTTCAAAAAGAAAAGAAGAAAAGGTTACCGTGTCAAAAATGGACACAGACAATCTTTATCTGAGATCGTAATTGAAAGCATTACTGCTTCTGGAGCTAAGAAAGCTGCTCCAAAAAAAGAAACTAAAAAAACAGAAGCTAAGTCTGATGTTAAAGTTGAAGAGGGAACTCAAGACTTAAGCAAAATGACTGTTGCAGAGTTAAGAGAAATGGCAAAAGCGAAAGGAATTGAAGGTATTTCTTCCATGAAGAAAGCTGAATTAATCGCAGCCTTAAGCTAATTATTAACATATAAAACCTTAAGACAATGGCTCATAAAAAAGGAGTAGGTAGTTCTAAAAATGGTAGAGAATCAGAATCAAAACGTTTAGGTGTTAAGATATTTGGTGGACAAGCTGCAATAGCAGGTAACATTATCATAAGACAAAGAGGTAATACACATCATCCAGGTGATAACGTGTATGGAGGAAAAGATCATACTTTACATGCTAAAGTAGATGGTTTAGTGAAATTCACAAAGAAAAAAGACAATAAGTCGTACGTTTCTATTGTGCCTTTTGAAGCTTAATCAAATTTTATCTCATAATATTAAAAATCCCATTCTAAATTAGAATGGGATTTTTGTTTTGGTGTTGGTTTTCCTTCAGAACAAAGCTAGGAGTTTATAAGCTTAATCCACAATTTCCATTTTCTTTAATAAAAAACTTGCATTCATATTTTGGCAAATCCCTTTTTTGAATGTGTAATCAAAATAGAGTTCATCGTTAATAATGTTGGCGTCGAAATAATAGTTTTTAACTTCTTTGAGTTCTTCGGAAATTTCACATAAACTTAAATCGTGCGTTGCAATGATACCTGTTGCGTTACCTGCTACTAGTTTCTGTACAAATTTTCTTGAACCAATCGCTTTATCTGTACTATTCGTTCCTTTTAATATTTCATCGAGCATGATAAAATAGGGCTCTTTGATAATAGCATCAACAATGAACTTTAAGCGTGTTAATTCTGAAAAGAAATAACTGCTATCATCTGTTAAAGAGTCGGTTGTTCTCATACTTGTAATGAGTTTTACAGGAGAATATATACTTGACGAGGCGCAAACCGGGAGTCCTACATTTGCCATAACAATATGTAAGGATAGGGTTCTTAAAAAAGTACTTTTTCCAGCCATATTAGCTCCTGTTACTATGAAAAATTCTTTATTTTTTATGGTTACATCACTATTTATTCGTTTTGTTTTATCTAATAACGGGTGGCCTAAATCTTTGGCATTTATTACCGCACTGTCTGTTGAGATTTGAGGGTACGTTTGTTCTCCATGATTAAAAGCATAATTGCCGAAACTATTATAAGCATCAAAAAACGATACTACTTCAAACCAATCTTCTACTTTATCTGCATAGGTTGAAATCCATTGTTCGACTCTTGAGGCATTTCTGATATCAAGTAATAAATAGCCATTACCTAGGATGGCTCCAAATAAATTGTTTCTATTGTCTAGTGCATCTAAACATTTTGAGAATTCTGAGAAAATTACCGATGCTTTCTTATTCTCAGATTTGATTTTTTGCTGTTTCTCTTGTAATAGTGGAGATGTAAACGTTTCGTTTTCTATTTGTAATAATAATGAGGCGTATTGTCTAAAGGTGTCTTTAGTTTTATCTGCATTGAGTGCTAAGATATTCACTTGTTTAAGATAGAGTCCAGTAATTACTAATCCAGCAAAAATCCAGTATCCAAAGAAACTAATTCCAATCACTTCGAAAACTGCTAATGCTAATAATGAGACAGATATGAGAGCAAATAAATAGGTTGCCAAAATCATTTGTTTTGGGATAAAGGTCTGATGTGTTTTTAGCCAATTAATAATCGTAGGAGCTGCTGTTTCCGTTGCGATTAGACTTGAGGTTCCTGCATACAACTGTGTCCATTCGGCTTTGTGTGATAGCTCCTTTATGGCGTCTTGTCTATCTTCAATATGACGTACATTATTTGCTTTTAAAGCATTTGCTAGTTGCGATTCACCTTCCGAAGAACGGGCTCTGTTGATATACTGAAAAAAGGATCCTTTTCCGAAGAGATCAATATCCAAACTATAAAAATGAAGTGGATCTTGAAATTGCTCTCCTGTATTTCTGTGATGAAAATCTCCAGATGCTATTTTTAATTCTTCCTCATTGATATGCACTAATGACTTATGAAGTTCTCTTTTTGACTTTTTGGTGGCGTATTTTGACAGCAAAAGTAAAAATAGTGTTACCCCTAAACCTGCAACAGCACTAGCTATTTTCCAGTTTGGAAGTGTAACATAGATCGTAAGTCCAGTAAGTAGAAATATTACTAAGCGCAGTATGCTGTACAATAACAGTTGTTTTTTAAGAGCAATAACTTCGTTTTGATGCTTTTCTAGTTGGGTGTTATAAAATGATATTGATTGATCCATAAACTAATTTAAGTTATAAAGAAACGAAAAAACCCAAGTCGTTACAACTTGGGATTAAACATGTTTTTATTATAATCGGTTATATTAACCTTTTAATGATGCTGACAAGTATTCACGGTTTAGACGTGCAATGTTTTCTAAAGAAATTCCTTTAGGACATTCTACTTCACAGGCTCCAGTATTTGTGCAGTTACCAAAGCCTTCTTCATCCATTTGCTTTACCATATTTAAAACACGGTCTGTAGCCTCTACTTGACCTTGCGGTAATAAAGCGAATTGAGATACTTTTGCAGCTACAAAGAGCATAGCACTTGAGTTTTTACAACTTGCTACGCAGGCACCACAACCAATACATGTCGCTGCAGAGAAGGCGTTATCTGCATCCTCCTTGTTAATAGGAATAGTATTCGCATCAATAGTGTTTCCTGATGTGTTTACAGATATAAATCCACCTGCATGTTGGATACGGTCAAACGCGGTTCTATCAACAACTAAATCTTTAATTACAGGAAAAGCTTTCGCTCTCCATGGTTCAATAACTATAGTCTGACCATCTTTAAACGTACGCATGTGCAATTGACAGGTAGTTATAAGACGATCGGGACCGTGTGCTTCACCATTTATATATAATGAACAAGAACCACAAATTCCTTCACGACAATCGTGATCGAAGGATACAGGTGCATCTCCTTTTTCTATTAATTCGTTATTTAGAACGTCTAACATTTCAAGAAAAGACATGTCCGGGGACACATTGCTGATATCATAATCAACCATTTTTCCTTTATCGTTAGCGTTTTTTTGGCGCCATATTTTTAACGTTAAATTCATAGCTCTTCTTTATTTATAACTTCTTTCTTTCACTTTAATATTCTCGTATGCTAATTCTTCTTTATGAAGTACGGCATCTTTTGGCTCTCCTTTATATTCCCAAGCAGAAACATATTGAAATTCTTTTCTACGAACAGCTTCTCCTTCTGGAGTTTGGTATTCCTCTCTAAAATGACCACCAGCCGATTCTTCACGCTGTAAAGCATCTTTGGCAAATAGTTCTCCTAATTCAAGGAAATCTGCGACACGTCCAGCTTTAGCTAGTTCTTCATTGAATTCGTTTTCTGTCCCAGGTACACGAACATCTTTCCAGAATTCTCCTCTAAGCTCTGAAATTTCAGTAATAGCAGATTTTAAGTCTTCTGCATTTCTTGCCATTCCACATTTATCCCACATAATTTTACCTAAACGCCTGTGGAAATAATCTACAGAGTGTGTACCATTATTATTAATTAAGTGGTCTATATTTTTTCTTACTTCAGCTTCAGCGTCTTCAAATTCTATGCTGTCTGTAGAAATTGGACCTGTACGAATATCGTCTGATAAATAATCACCTATGGTGTAGGGTAAAACGAAATACCCATCAGCTAAACCTTGCATTAATGCAGATGCACCAAGTCTATTGGCACCATGATCTGAGAAATTAGCTTCTCCAATGGCATATAAACCTGGAACATTAGTCATCAGGTTGTAATCTACCCAAAGCCCGCCCATTGTATAGTGAACAGCAGGATAGATCATCATCGGTGTTTCATATGGATTTTCATCTACGATTTTCTCGTACATTTGAAATAAGTTTCCATATTTAGTCTTTACAATGTCTTGGCCTAGTTTTTTAACAAGCGCATCGTCATTTTCATCCAGTCCTTTAACATGAGCTTGTTCTTTTCCATAACGCATAAAGGCAGAAGCGAAGTCTAAGTAGACTGCTTCACCAGTTGCATTTACACCAAAACCAGCATCACTACGTTCCTTAGCAGCTCGAGACGCTACATCACGAGGGACTAAGTTGCCAAATGCAGGATAACGACGTTCTAAATAGTAGTCACGATCTTCTTCTGCAAGTTGTGTTGGTTTTAATGTTTTATTTTTTATGGCTTCAACATCTTTCAAATGTTTTGGAACCCAGATACGTCCATCATTACGCAAAGATTCAGACATTAACGTTAGTTTAGACTGATGATCTCCAGAAACTGGAATGCATGTTGGGTGAATTTGTGTATAACAAGGATTTGCAAAGTTAGCACCACGTTTGTGAGCTTTCCAAGCTGCGGTTACATTAGAGCCCATTGCGTTTGTAGATAAGAAGAACACGTTTCCATATCCACCAGTACCTAATACAACTGCATGAGCAGAATGTCTTTCTATTTCTCCAGTAATTAAGTTTCTTGTTATAATTCCTCTAGCTTTTCCATCAACTTTTACAACGTCTAACATTTCGTGACGGTTGTACATTTTGATTTTACCACGACCTATTTGACGGTTCATAGCAGAATAAGCCCCTAATAATAATTGTTGTCCTGTTTGTCCTGCTGCATAAAATGTTCTTGAAACAAGAACACCTCCAAACGAACGGTTGTCAAGTAATCCCCCATATTCACGAGCAAAAGGAACACCTTGAGCAACGCATTGGTCAATAATATTGGCAGAAACTTCTGCTAAACGATAAACGTTTGCTTCACGAGAACGATAATCGCCTCCTTTAACAGTATCATAAAACAATCTGTACGTTGAATCTCCATCACCTTGGTAGTTTTTTGCTGCGTTAATACCACCTTGTGCTGCAATTGAGTGCGCTCGTCTTGGAGAATCTTGAAAGCAAAATGCCTTTACGTTGTAACCAAGTTCTGCTAAAGTAGCAGCAGCAGATCCACCAGCTAATCCAGTACCAACAACTATAACGTCTATGTTACGTTTGTTAGCAGGATTTACTAAATCAATATTGTTTTTATAATTAGTCCATTTGTCTGCAATTGGACCTTGAGGTATTTTTGAATCTAAAGCCATAAATCTCTCTGTGTTAATGATTAAAAAAGTGGAAAAGAGCAATAAAAATAAATCCTAGTGGAATACCTATTGCGTATATTTTACTAAACCCTACTAATCCTTTGGTGTATTTGTTATTTGCTCCAACCGACTGAAATGCCGAATTGAAACCGTGTAATAAGTGTAATGATAAGAAAACGAATGAGATTACATAAAGTAGAACTCTCCACCCGTCTACAAATTTATGTTGTAGATGTTCCATATACCTGTATCCGCTTTCTGCGTTGTTTGGGTCTATGAGTCCAGACATATCACCCTCTATAAATTTTATGTTTATTTCGGGAACCCAAAAGTCATAAAAATGAAGTCCCATAAAACTTAAAATTGCTAATCCACTCCAAATCATGTTTCTGCTCACCCAACTAGAATTTGCAGCACCATTATTTTTAAAATAGCTAATTTGCCTTGCTCTATTGTTTTTAATTTCTAAAACAAATCCCATTACAAAATGAAAAATTACACCAAAAATTAAGATAGGTTGAGCGATGTACTGCACTGCCCAAAACGTTCCCATAAAATGAGACGCATCGTTAAAAGTATCTGCACTAAAAACCGATAAGATATTAATTGCAAAGTGTTGAAGTAAAAAAACCATTAGGAAGAGTGCCGAAAGTGCCATGGCAAACTTTCTTCCAATAGACGAATTTAAAATTCCGCTCATTATAATTGTAGTTAATTATTTGTATAACAAAGATAAGACTAGTAGGCTTGCACAGCAAATTTTAATTTCTATTTTATTTATTTAGAATGGGTATAATTAAAAGTTAAATCGCGGGTTTACAATAGAGTTATAAATGGAACCAAACTGATAACTGAAACCTATACTTACAAATAGTTAAATTCAGATTATAATTGTTGTTGTCGAAGCAATAATTCTTCCAGAGAAACATCTCCTGCTGGGAGGTTTATTTGATCTCTAGTTATTCTGTAGTTTCCGCTAATATTAAAACCTTTAAAAACACGAATATTTGCACCTAAGAAAACCCTAAATTATTCAATGTTGTATCACGTAAGTACTTATTAAATGAAGCTTCTCCATTAAGGTCTCCCCATTCTTGACGAATACTCCCGCCCAATAAAAAAGAGTGTTGAAATAGCAATTCTTTATCTTCTCCAAATACAGAGCGTTCTATATCTTTTTTCAATTAATGGGAAGACTTCATTTTGCAAATGATTTTCTAGAATTTTTGCTTGCCCAATTTAGGTTTCTCTGCAATCTTCTTTTGTTTTTTTTATCTGTATACATTGGTGTGAACTCTCTGGCACGTTGTGTTGATTTGATGCCAATAATAATGTATTCGTTAAATTCTCCAACTTGTGCCATATAATCCATGGTGCTACTTGTCAGATCAAAAAGTGCATCAAATTGACCGTCAAATAAATAGATTGTTGGGTATTTTTGAGATTTACTTTCAGTATAAGAAAATGGTAAATACATATGGATTTCACGTTCTTCTTCAAACGCTTTTGATTCAAATTTGTGCGTTTTTGAAATCCCAGAATAGTCTTGGGTAGATGCAGAGCTTGTGGTAAATAAAGTAAGTAAGATTAAGATATTGATTTTCATAATGTCGTTTTTTGATGATGATAAAATTGTATTTATAAACGCCGTTGCAAGAATTGGTATTAGTTAGTTTCTTATAACTTTAGTTCTTTTATTCCTTTCAGTTTTAGATCACCTTCTTTATTCACTTCATAATGCATTTTAGTCATCTCATTGAGATATACTTCTAGGGGTTCAAGACCAATGGGTTTTCTTTTTTTATTAACATTAACACTATCTTCTAGTGTTTTGGGATAAGCTTGACCTGTATCTGTATTGAAATTATAGGTGACTTGAGTCCCATAAATTTGAGCGTTTCCTGTATTACTATTTATACGATCTTCCAAAAGTCCATAGTTACCTGGATCTGCATTTTTGTTATCGACTTCAATTTTCATGTTTTCTAATACCTTCTTTTGAAACGTTGGATTGTGGTCGCAATGTTGAACCATTAACCAAAAATCCTTTGAGCTTTCTTGTCCTACTGCGTCATATCCAGCAAATCCATTTTCGCTAAAAATGTCTTTAAATGTATTCCAGTCTTCTTTAGAAGGGTCTTTGTGTTTTTCCTACGGAATGTATGCTGCAACTTGATCTGTTTTAGCCATTTTATTAAGTTCGTCGGCTAAGGTTTGATTGAATGTCGTTTTGTTCTCGGCAATCACTTCTTTTTTAGGCACGTCTTTACATGCCAGAGTCATTAACCCAATACTAATTATGGTGAAGATTTTATTCATAAGTTTTTTAGATGACGTAGACTACAAATCTAAACGTATAAAATCTTATAAAATAGGATAAATGGACAGTACACTTATTAGATTCCAAAACCGTCCAAAACGTATCTTCAGTTCCTAAATGGGATAAATTACCAAAGAACTTTTTAGGATTAAAACCCGTCACTCTTTTAGAATGCTTGATAAAATCTGACTGATCATAATAATCATTTTGATAGGCTAAATCTGTTAATGCAGACTTATGCGCTTGATACGTATTGATTTATTTTTTGAATTTCACCAGGTTTGAAAATTCTTTTGGTGAGCAGTTAAGGTGCTTATTGAAAATTCGAAGCAAGGTTTTTCGGTTGATGCGTAATACTTCGGAAATCTCTAAAATGGTATAATCTTCTTTAAATATTAAATTAACAGCTTCGATAAGTTGATGCTCTTGGAAAGGCTGAATATTCCGTTCAAAAAAGGAATCTAAAGGGGTTACTTTTTTATAAAAATCTAAAGTTGTATCGACTTGATTCAAAATGGAGGCGAAGTCGTTTCCGTAGTATTAAAGTAATAGTAAGCGATGTATCTCGAGAGCACATCGCTTTTAGGTTTTAAAGTAGTATAGGTTTCTTTTGGTATTTTAATTATATAGAATAGACCTACCCTCTTTTTATAAAAATTGGCTGATTAAGAATCAAACGTTTATTTTACCTCAAACATTGTTTTTTCATCACCAATTTGAAGAGTATAGTTCCCCTTCGGTAGATAATACTCTCCGTTTTTTGCTTTATTAATATCAATACTAGTGTTTTCTTTTAATAGTGCTTTTCTGCCTTTTTCAGTAATAGTTAAATCATATGCTGTGTAATTAAAGCCTTTGTCTGCATCAACTTTCATCTCATTTAGTAGCGCTCCTTTTTCAGAATAAATTTTCACTGTTTTTTCTTCGGAAGCCTTAGAATAAAAAGGGATGTCCATTTCTGGCTCATAAGCATCAAACCATTTACTCCATGTACTTCCCCAGCGTGATGAATATTTTGCGCCATTAACTTTAAACAACGTAGTATTTTTAGATGGCATCGTATCATTCATTTGTTGCAATGGTGTAATATCTGTTTGATAGATGCTCCTTCCATGTGTTCCAATCAATAGATGTTTTGCCTCTGGTTGAATCACAATATCATGTACTGCAACGTTTGGAAGTCCGTTGCTAAATGCGTCCCAACTCGTTCCGTTATTAAAGGAAACATAAGCACCATTATCGGTTCCTAAATACAAAATGTTTTCATTTTCAGAATCTTCTCGTATGACATTAACGGGTGATGTTGGAATGTTAGAACTAATATCTTTCCAGGTGTTCCCATAGTCTTCACTCATATAAGCATATACTTTGAAATCATCCCAACGGTAACCGTTGAGTGTGGCATATACGCGTTCTTTTTTATGCTGCGACGCTACAATACGACTTACCCAGAGCTCTTTTGGTAAATTAGTTGAAATAGTATTCCAACGTCCTCCAGCATCTTTAGTGACGTGTATTAGTCCGTCATCACTGCCTGTGTAAATTAGACCAAATTGAAAAGGGGATTCGCTAATAGCAGACAATGTGCCATAAGCTACATTTCCTTTTCTTCCACCATTTGTGAGATCACCACTGATAGCTACAAAATCAGTTCCTTGGTTCATTGACCGCATGAGCTTATTGCCACCTAAATATAAAATATCTTGATTGTGAGGTGAGAGTAAAATAGGAGTTTGCCAATTAAAACGATATGGGTTTTCTCCCAATTCATGCTTTGGTTGGATATAAGTTTGCTCGTCTGTTTTTAAATTGAGTCTGTAGTAATTTCCAAATTGATAACCTGTATAAATCACGTGATGGTTTCTGTTGTCAATTTGAATTTGCATTCCGTCGCCACCCATGATGCTTTTCCAAGGGTATTGGCCGCTTTGGTGCCATGATTTATTTTGCGGAGCCCCAAAAGCACCTTTCCAAACACCATTATCTTGCAAGCCTCCGTACACATTGTAAGGTTGCTCATTATCTATATTTATAGCATAAAACTGACCAACTGATGGAGAGTTGTTTTTAATCCAATTTTCACCGTCGTCATACGTGATATTTACACCGCCATCATTTCCATTAATTAGATGGTTAGGGTTTTTTGGATTGATCCAAAGTGCATGATGATCTGCATGTACATTTTCTGCGCTAATTGAAGTATACGTTTTACCTCCATCTTTTGATTTAACTATTGGCACCCCATAAATATAAATGTTGTCTGCATTATTTGGAGCCACATAAATATGACCAAAGTAATATCCATAGCTGTAATAAATATCATCTAAGTAATCCTCATGAGTTTTTTTCCAAGTGGTGCCGCCATCTGTACTTTTGTAAACTTCGGTTCCAATAACAGGTGTGTTAAATAACATAGAATTTGAATCTTCTAAATAGCTGGCAAGTTCGATTGGTTTTACGTTTCCGCTGCGAACCATTTGCTTTACGTTTTCTGCCCTGTACTTTTCTTGAAAACCATTAATCTTCAAGTAGCCATTTAGTTTTTTGTCTTCTAAGTTTAGAAAGGCATCGGTTGTCATGGTTTTGAAATCTTCTTTTGATAACAAGTTTGAGGTTTCCTTTTTGTTTTCAAAAGGTCTTCGTGACTGACTATCATGAACCGCATAAATAATATTATCGTCATAAATAGCTAAGCCAATTCTACCGACATCTTGACCAGTTGGGAAACCGCTCTTTTCCGTAGAAACTTTAGTCCATGTTGTTCCAGCATCTGTGCTTTTATAGATGGCAGAGTTGTTTCCGCTACCGTCAAAATTCCAAGCTTTACGGTCTTTTGTCCATGATGAAGCAAACATTAAGTTGAAATTGTTTGGATTGGTTTGCACGTCTATAATTCCGCTCATATCATCAACAAATAGATTTTGTGACCATGTTTTTCCGCCATCTATTGTTTTGTAAATCCCACGTTCTTGATTTGCAGAGTATAAATGACCAGTGACACCTACAACAACTTCATCGGGATTATTGGGATTGATTAGAATACGACCAATATGGTGAGAGTCTTTGAGTCCCATATTTTGCCAAGTTTTTCCGTTGTCTGTAGATTTTAAAACACCTATTCCTGCATAGCTAGATCTTGAGCTATTGTTTTCTCCTGTGCCAACCCAAATAGTTCTAGTGTTCCAATCTACAGCAATATCTCCTACATTTTGAGTTTCCGAAGTATCCAAAATAGGTGTAAAAGTTGTACCATTATTAACAGTGTGCCAGACACCACCAGATGCATAGCCAACATAGAACTCTGTTGGGTTTTCGGGATTAACTGCTAAATCAACAACTCGACCACTCATTACAGTTGGCCCTATGTTTTCAAAAGCAACGTTTTTAACTAAAGAGTTTTTTGTGAGTTGCTCCTTTTTGATCAAGGCCTCTTCTATCGTTTGAGATGAGGTTGAGGGCTGTTGAGCGTTAGCTATTAGGGTTGCTGCAAAAATAAAATAACAGATGTATTTTAACATGTTAATTGGTTTTGATTGGTCTAAATTTAAAATAAAAAATAACTGAAAGCTAAAGGTATGAAATATAGGTTACAGGTATTATGTAAAAAATGTTTGTGAGGTAAGTTTTTTGTGTTTTTACAATAATAATGTTAATGAAATTATAATATTATTAGTTTTTTAACTAAATATTTATGTATTTTTCAAAATATTAACTAATAACTATTTTAAAAATGGAAGAGTATTTACCTTTAATTATTCAGTTAGCCAGTGGCGCAATTGGCGGAAACTTAGCTGGATCACTATTAAAAAAGTTTTCTTTAGGAACACTTGGTAATTCTATTGTAGGCATCTTAGGAGGCGGACTTGGCGGTCAACTTCTAAGTATGATGGGATTAGGAGGAGCGGAAGCTGCTGCTGCGTCAACGAGTATGGGCTTAACTAGCATTCTTGGTAGCGTTGCTGGAGGTGGTGTTGGAGGAGGTGTCGTCATGGCCATCGTAGGAATGATAAAAAACACAATGAGTAAGTAGCACTATTGTAATACAAAAAAAACGTTTGATTTTAAATCAAACGCCTTTTTTGTTTTATAATAGGTCTTAACTATTCTACAATAAACTTCTTTGTAGTTGAAATGTTTTCTAAACCTATTTTAATAAAGTAAACTCCAGCATGTAATTGACTTACATCAATAGTATTAAGATTATGAGATGATTTTAAATCTTTAGTAATTACTTGTCTTCCTCTTACATCAAAAATAGTTGCAAACTCTAGTTGAAGGTTAGATGCTGTAAGAATATTTAAATTATTTTTTGTTGGGTTTGGATATATTGAGATATTTTCAGATAATGAAACTTCATTTACACTAAGTGCAGAGCATGCTGAGGCTGTCATTACTCCTTCTGCACAAACAGGACTATTAAGATTTCTTACCATAACATCGTTAGCTCCAGCCAAATCACTAGCACCAAGATCTCTGCTGTTTTGGCCATTAGCAATTGAAAAGTGCATAACCTCACCTGGATTAATAATATGAGCCAATTGATGACCATGACCAAGCTCATGTACTGCTACGCTTTCAAAGTCAATTTCAAGACCTGTTGCTATACCTGGACCAAACTCCCAAGATAATGCTGAAAAACTTCCAGTAAAAACATCATTAAAAACGATATCTAATTCTGTAACAACCACATCAAGCCCTCCTGGAGATGCTAGATTACTGCAAGCTCCAAAACGCGAAGTACAACGCCCTAAAACACCTTCTGGCAACTCTGTACCATTATCAAAGCGAATGATATTAATATCATCAGCTGCAATAACATCTACAGTAGTTAAAGCTCCAATATCCCAGTTGATTCCTGTAGTACAAACCCATGTATCAAAAGCTCTCATAAATGAAGCATTTGCTGGGGCATTGGCAGCAAATTCTGTATGCATCTGCCAAGTATAACCTCCTAAACCATTAAGGTCAAAATGCTGTGATGTAAACGCATCTGTTGTATTTGTTGGATTTATTTGAGAGTAAAACACCGTAAGTGTTCCAGTAGATGTAATAGTAACTGAAGTTGATGTAACTACTTGTATGTCTCCAGTACCTGCTCTAGAAGGAACTTCTATTACTATTTGAGTTTCATCCCAGCTTTGTATTTGAGAATCTAAAGCAGTAAAATACTCTGTGCCTCCAAAATTAGCATCTCTAAAATTGACAGACCCTTGTATGTTTCCAAAACCTACGCCATTAATAGTCAGTAAATCTCTTACACCACCATTTAGGGTTGTAGGCACGAAATTTATTATTAGTCCTGCTCCTGCTCCATTACGATTTGAGACATTAGTATTATAGTGGTCTAGAGCATTAAAACTTGATACCTCTATAACACTAGAATTGCTAGTTAATGCTGTAATGCTGCTATAAAATGTAGTTGTAATTCCTTCTGCACTCATAAAAGGATTAAAAACTTTGTTCGTTTTTAAATCATATTTGTAAAACCCTTGAGAGGATGCATAAGGTTTGAACTTATTTTGGTTTGTACCGTTTGTAATAGAGATGTTGTTATCAAGAAGCATAAAAACACCAATCTCTCCCGCATTAAGCGTAAGGCTCGGCGTGACAACTTCAGAATCTAAACCAACACGTCCTCCAGGCGTAATAACTTCTAAAGTTTCAGTAAGTGTTTGGCCTTTAAAAACTTTGTAAACCTCAATGGTGTTTACTGTATAAATATTGTGCTGATTGTTATCCCAAAATGATGTTTTTGAAAGGACTTTACCTTCAATAATTTGTGAAGATGATTGTACTTGTGTGGTTAATGGGACTTCTATCATAAGCTCTTGAGCTAATGACTTGAAAGTCATGGTTATAGTTAAAAATAGAATTAATAACACCGTAGAGGATGTAATTTTTTTCATGTTATTGATTTGAGATTATTTTTATAATTATGTATTTCAACGCTAAAATATAACAATTTATAGGTAATTTAATATAATAGGTTAATCTATTTACTGTTACATTATATATTTTAAACAAATACTTAAAGCGAAATGAAAGACTCAAAAAAGAATTTTGAAGACTATTTGAGACATATCATTAATGATACTCGATTTGATGATTTTATTTCAGAAATTTTAGATTCATTTAGTCTTATTGAGTTGAAAAAGAATGACTTTTTTGTTGAAGAAGGTAAGATTTGTATGCGTTTTTGTTTTATTGAAAGCTGAGTTTTACAGCACTCTATAGATGTCTTAGCAGAAGAGAAAACAACTTATCTAGCCTTAAAAACTCTTGTACTTCTGCTTTAAGAAGTTTTATTAATGAGGTCCCATCAAGAAAAAATATTAAGGCCATTAGCCATTGTAATCTTTGGATAATTAGGTTAGAAGCGTTTAAATATTTACTTAAAAAGCATGAAGGTTTTAATACCTTTTATTATAATTTAATTGAAAACCAAATCTTTCTTATCGATTACTATCGCATAGACTTATTGACGCTTACTCCAGAAAAAAGGTACAATAAGTTATTGAGTAATGATCCAGAATTGTTGCAAGAAGTACCCTTGTATTATTTGGCGTCATTTTTAGGGATTTCATCCAGACACATGAGTCGTATTCGTAAAAATATAAATTAACGCCATTTGGCTGGCTGAATACGTTTTTCTTTAATTATTTTTGAAGTAGAAACCGATGCACTAATTAAGACTCCCATTTTCATGGGAACTAAAAATATTTTTTTATGAAATATCACAAAATAGATTCTACTCTTTTTATCAAAAACCGTAAAAATTTTATGTCAAAAATGAAACCGAGTAGTTTAGCAGTTTTTAATTCAAATGACATATATCCAATAAGTGCTGACAGCACAATGCCTTTTGAGCAACATCGCGATATTTTCTATTTAAGTGGTGTTGATCAAGAAGAAAGTATTTTGGTTATGTTTCCAGATTGTCCAAAAGAAAACCATAGAGAGATTTTATTTTTAAAAGAAACAAATAAACACATTGCAGTTTGGGAAGGCGAAAAACTAACCAAAGAAGCAGCTTTAGTGACTAGCGGAATTAAAACCGTTTACTGGCTTAAAGACCTAGAAAAGATCATGTTTGAAATCATGACCCAATGCGATACTGTTTATATAAATACTAATGAACATTATAGAGCCTCTGTAGAAACCGAAACTCGCGAAGATCGTTTCACCACATGGTTAAAAAATAAATACCCTGCGCACAGCGTCGCTAAAAGTAATCCTATTTTACAGCGTTTACGCTCTGTGAAAGATCCTATAGAATTAGATCTATTGCAAAAAGCTTGCGACATTACAGAGAAAGGTTTTCGTCGTGTATTGAGTTTTGTGAAGCCAGATATTTGGGAATATAATATTGAAGCCGAGTTCATGCATGAGTTTTTAAATAACCGCTCTAAAGGATTTGCTTATACCCCAATAATTGGGTCTGGTAAAAATGCAAACGTGCTTCATTATATAGAAAACAATCAACAATGTAAACCTGGTGAACTTATATTGATTGATGCAGGTGCAGAATATGCAAATTTTGCAAGTGATATGACGAGAACAATACCAGTTTCTGGTCGTTTTTCTAAACGCCAAAGAGACGTATATGATGCTGTAAATCGCGTAAAAAATGACGCCACCAAATTACTGGTTCCTGGAACACTTTGGGCTGAGTATCATGTTGAGGTTGGAAAATTAATGACTTCAGAATTATTAGGACTTGGTTTATTAGACAAAGCTGATGTGCAGAATGAAGATAAAGATTGGCCAGCTTATAAAAAATACTTCATGCATGGAACATCCCATCATATGGGATTAGATACGCATGACTACGGAATTCTAACAGAACCAATGCAAGCTAATAACGTGTTCACTGTAGAGCCTGGAATTTATATTCCTATGGAAGGTTTTGGTATTCGCTTAGAAGATGATGTCGTTATTCAAGAAGCAGGAGAGCCTTTTAATTTGATGCGTAATATCCCAATTGAAGCTGAAGAGATTGAGGAGATTATGAATGCTTAGAAATAATCATAACTATATATTGAAGCCTAAAGCATTTGTTTTAGGCTTCTTTAGTTTTACTAGTTGTCAAAATCCCAACCCCCAAACAAGCCACCAAAGCTGGTAACACCCATCCCAAGCTAAACTGAGCTAAAGGAATAAATTCAGTAATTACACTTAAGCCTTCTAAAACGTTTGTAAACCCAGCTTTGGCACTTACAAATCCAATCACATCGGGAATACTAAAAATGAATGTCACAATCACAACTGCTCTAAAAACTATAGGTGTCGAAAATCGTTTTGGTAATACATTAAGTAAAATAAGAACAATGGTTATTGGGTAGATAAATAAGAGAACAGGAACTGCAACAATAATAATAGAGTTGAAATCTAACTGACCAATAATAACTCCAAGAATGCTTGCAATAATTGCTGTAACAATATATACCAATTGAGAATTGCCAAATAAGCCTTTAAAATAATCTGCTGTACCAGCAATGATTCCAATAGCAGTTGTAAAACAAGCTAGGGAGATTAAAATACTTAAAACGGTATTTCCAAATCCACCTAGAGACGCGATACTAATTTTACGAAGCAAATTAGCACGTTGCATATCACTAGATAATTCTTCATTGATATTAATTTCAGACCCGTAATAAGCACCAACCGAAATCAATCCAGCGTAAATTATAAACAATCCAAAACCAGCAATCCAACCCGATTTAGCTATGAGTGTTTTCTTGTCTTCAAAACTGCCTTTGTTTCTAAAGTTAATAGATATAATAATGACTGCACCAACGACGACAGCACCAATAGCATCAAAGGTTTGGTAGCCGGCTAGAATCCCTGTGACCAAAGGGGTGTCTATTTGTGATGCGGTTGTGAGCATTTCTGAAGAGAACAATCCTATACCAATCACCAAAAGCAGCATAATCACAATTAAGGGTGTTAGAAATTTACCTATAAATCCTAATATTTTTGAGCGGTTAAGCACGAAAACTAATACCAAAGCAAAATAAATGGCGCTTGTCCATAAAGGGTCTGAACCAAATATGGGAAATATTGCAATTTCATGAGTTGCTGCAGCAGTTCGAGGCGAAGGAATTGCAACCGCAATCACATAAATTAAAACACAATAAATGAGACTAAACTGTGGAGAGACTTTTTTTCCGAAGTCATATAAAGTACCCTGTAATCGAGCATGTGCTAAAATTCCAATAATTGGAATTACCACAGCAGTGATCATAAATCCTATAGCAACCCAAAACCAATTTTCTCCAGCGTTATAGCCAAGAAGTGGTGGTAATAAAAGATTTCCTGCTCCAAAAAACAAAGAGAATAATCCAAAGCTGGTGATGAAAAGTTCTTTTCTAGAATTCAATTATGATGATTTTAGAGGTTGTGCTCAAATATAGTAAAATGTTAATTACAAAATCTTTTCAAATCTTATCTTTGTAACTATGATATTGCAGTACAAAGGTATTCCGGTTTTCTATGAAGATGAAGGCCAAGGTGGTCCAATTATTTTACTACACGGGTTTTTGGAGAACTCAACAATGTGGAGAGACATTAAGCCTTTGCTATTGAAGAACAATAGAGTCATCTGTATTGATTTGTTGGGTCATGGTCAAACAGACTGTTTGGGTTATAGTAACACAATGGGAGATATGGCAGATGCAGTTTTAGCTATTTTGGATCATTTGCAACTCAACACCTATACGCTTATTGGACATTCTATGGGTGGATATGTAGCTCTAGCTCTGGCTGAGACAAACCCAAATGCAATTCTAGGATTGTGTCTTCTTAATTCTACGTATCATGCAGATGATGATACACTTAAAAAACGTCGTAAAAAAGCGAATAGAATGGTCCAGACCAATTTTGAAAGTGTGGTTAGAATGTCAATTGCAAATTTATTTTCTTCGGAAAGTATAGTAACTCACAAAAGCCAGATTGACGAGGTCATAGAAGAGGCATTAAAAACAGCACCTCAAGGTTACATTGCAGGACAAGAAGGAATGCTTTTAAGAGAAGATAAATATGAGTTCTATAAAAACCTTCAAGCGCATAAATTAATAATTATTGGTAAGAAAGATCCTGTTGTTAATTGTAAGCAGATATTAAGTGAAACTAATGGCACAGATATTAGATGTGAGCAATTATCATACGGACATATGAGTCATATTGAAAATAAAATAGAATTATCTTACATATTAATGCGCTTAATCGAATTTATAAACTTATAAACGTTTATATGTGCTTTTTTTTCTAAATTTACGTCACCCAAATCGAACAGTCATGAAAAGCACTACTTCAAAGTCTACCAGTCCGTTAAGGATTTACTGTGATATTTTTGGTCATAATTATGAGATGACTAAAAAGGTAACATCTCATGTTAAAGAATATACATGTAAATGCTGTAAGCGTCAATTAACTACAAACGGAAACGGTAAGCTTACCGAGCTCACTCCAAAGTTTGAGGAGATTAATGAGATCTTATCAGACATCTACACACGAAGAATGTCACGTTTGAAGAAGAAAACACTCAGTTCATCGATATATTAGAGTAAAATCACACGTTATTATTTGGTTTTTATATATTTAGATATCCTCTAAAATTAATAACTAATAGCGCAATAAATTGAAAAGTATCTACTGCTCATTTTTTGGACACCAATATGAAGTCTCAAAAAACATTACGTATCACGTAAAAGAATACAAATGTTCTCACTGTATATCTCAAGTGACCACAAATGGAAATGGTGGCTTAACACCATTAACTCCAAAATATCAAGAAATCAATTCTGTCTTATCACGAATTCATAACAGAAGAGTGGTTAGAGTAACACAAAAGGCAAACCCTAAACCGCAACGAAAAGGTTTAATAGATTTTACGCCTCATTTTTCATAGCATTCCATCCTTTTGCGATAATAGGTATTGCTTGCTCACCTCTAGTGATTAAGTTCATACCTCTTGCTTTTTCAGTAATATAACCTACAACAGTTAAATTTGGGTTGCCTTTTATTTTAGGGAAATCTTCTTGGGAAATTGTCATTAATAATTCATAGTCTTCACCACCATTTAGCGCAATTGTAGTGCTATCAATATTAAATTCCTCACAGCTAGAAATCACTTGAGGATCTAAGGGTATTTTATTCTCATAAATCTCTGCACCAACATCACTTTGTTTGCAGATATGCATAATTTCTGAAGACAATCCGTCACTAATATCTATCATAGAGGTGGGTTTAACCTCTAATTTTTTAAGAAGATCAACAATGTCTTGTCGTGCTTCTGGTTTTAATTGTCGTTCAATAATGTAAGTGTATTGATCTAAGTCTGGTTGATTTTGTGGATTTACTTTAAAGACTTCCTTTTCACGTTCTAGAACTTGCAGTCCCATATACGCTGCACCAATATCACCTGTAACAACTAATAAATCATTTGGTTTTGCTCCATTGCGATATACGACATCTTTAGCGTCTACTTCACCAATAGCGGTTACCGAAATAATGAGACCTGTAGTTGATGAGGTTGTGTCTCCACCAACAACATCTACATTATAAATTTTAGCTGCGGTTTCAATTCCTGCATACAACTCTTCTAATGCTTCTAGTGGAAACCGATTTGATACCGCAATTGATACGGTAATTTGTGTAGCACTAGCATTCATAGCATATACATCACTTAAATTAACAACAACAGCTTTGTAGCCTAAATGCTTGAGTGGCACATATGATAAATCAAAATGAACATTCTCAACAAGCAAATCTGTAGTGACTACAATTTGTTTTGACCTAGTATCCAATACAGCAGCATCGTCGCCAATACCCTTTATTGTAGAGCTGTGCTTGATATCAAAATTTTTTGTGAGGTGGTCGATGAGGCCAAATTCTCCAAGTTGGTCTAATGCGGTACGAGATTGGTTTTTATCTTCTATCATGCTGCAAAAATAAGCCCATTTTTTGAAGCAAAGTATGGATTTAAGGTATTTTTAAGTGCTTCGGAAATTTTAGAACATGTAGTTCGTCGAAAAAATTAGTATTTAATCGGTAATTTGAAATATATATCCTAAATTAGTAATCCCAAATCTATTAGCCTACTATGAAAACTATTACTACCAACAGATTGTTGTGTTCAGTTTTTGGACATAACTTGAGATATTCTTCTAAGAAAACACAAAAAGCACATGTTCTATCTTGTGCGACTTGCCAATCTCAACAAGACGATAACGATTTTGAGAATTTTGATATGTATCCCTTTAAAAATAAAGATATAAGAACGGCTTTGCAAGAGCTTTTTATTTTAAAGAGTCAGTATTCACGCAGGCATATTTCCGTATAAAGAAAATATTTTGTTTTATTCTTTTCATTTGCTGGTAGACCAACTTCTATGCATTAGAATTTCTTATGGAATCCATTTACTAATATTATGTTAGGATGCATGGTAAAAATCGACTTATGTCGTACCTTTGAAATCTATCTAGACAATATCTCTATAACAAATGATAAAAGTATCAGAAACAGCTAAAAAGAAAGTCATTGAACTAATGACAGATGAGGGTTTTAATGCCATCACAGACTTTGTGCGCGTTGGTGTAAAAAGTGGCGGATGCTCTGGTTTATCCTACGATTTAAAGTTTGATAATGAACAAAAGGAAGATGACAAAGTCTTTGAAGATAATAACGTAAAAATAATTGTCGACAAGAAAAGTTTTCTCTATTTAATAGGAACTACTTTAGAATATTCTGGAGGTTTAAATGGTGCGGGATTTGTATTTAACAATCCTAATGCCAATAGAACTTGCGGTTGTGGAGAATCATTTTCACTATAATTTTAATAATAAACTCTAAACATGAGTAACAAGTATACAGAGGATGATCTTCGTGAGGAATTAAAAACCAAAGAATATGAATATGGTTTTTACACAGATATAGAATCTGAAACATTCCCAATTGGGTTAAATGAAGATATCGTTCGTGCTATTTCAAAGAAGAAGGAAGAGCCAGAATGGATGACAGAATGGAGATTAGAAGCTTTTAAATCATGGAAAGAAATGGCAGAGCCTGAGTGGGCGAATGTTCGATATAAAAAACCAGATTTTCAGTCTATTGCTTATTATTCTGCTCCAGTTGCAATAGATCCAAATAAAACATTAGATGACGTAGATCCAGATCTATTAGCGATGTATAAAAAATTGGGTATTTCTGTAGATGAGCAAAAGATGATGAATAATGTAGCAATGGATATTGTTGTAGATTCAGTGTCTGTAGCGACAACTTTCAAAAAGACTTTAGGGGAAAAAGGAATCATTTTCATGAGTATCTCTGAAGCTATTAAAGAGCATCCAGAATTAGTGAGAAAATATTTAGGAACTGTAGTTCCCCAGAAAGATAATTTCTATGCAGCTTTAAACAGTGCAGTTTTTAGTGATGGTAGTTTTTGTTATATCCCAAAAGGTGTTCGTTGCCCTATGGAATTATCTACATATTTTAGAATCAACCAAGCAGGAACTGGTCAGTTTGAAAGAACACTTTTAATTGCAGATGAAGGGAGTTATGTATCGTACCTAGAAGGTTGTACAGCACCTAGTCGTGATGAAAATCAATTACACGCGGCAGTTGTAGAATTGATTGCTTTGGATGATGCAGAAATTAAATACTCGACAGTACAAAACTGGTATCCAGGAAATGCTGAAGGTAAAGGTGGTGTTTACAATTTTGTAACTAAAAGAGGTTTATGTGAGAAAAATGCAAAAATCTCATGGACTCAAGTAGAGACGGGAAGCGCTGTCACTTGGAAATATCCATCTTGTATTTTGAAGGGTGATAATTCTGTAGGAGAGTTTTATTCTATTGCGGTGACTAATAATTATCAGCAAGCCGATACAGGTACAAAGATGATTCACTTGGGAAAAAACACAAAATCTACGATTATTTCTAAAGGTATTTCGGCAGGAAAATCGCAAAACTCATATAGAGGATTAGTGCAGATAAGCGCAAGAGCAGATAATGCTCGTAACTTTTCTCAATGTGATAGTTTACTCATGGGTAATGAGTGTGGTGCTCATACGTTTCCTTATATAGAAGTAAAAAATAAATCGGCTCAAATAGAGCATGAAGCAACTACCAGTAAAATTGGTGAAGATCAAATTTTTTATTGTAATCAAAGAGGTATAGATACTGAAAAAGCAATTGCTTTAATTGTTAATGGATTTAGTAAAGAAGTGCTTAATAACTTACCAATGGAATTTGCAGTAGAAGCACAAAAATTATTAGAAATAAGTTTAGAAGGTTCTGTGGGCTAGAAGTCCATTCCCATAAGAATGGGAATCTTTAAAATTTAGATTAAAGTTTAATATAATGATATCCATTTTAGGGAAGATGACTATGAAAAAAGTGTTTTTATTACTTTCAATTTTTGCAGTGATGTTAGGTTGTAAAGCAGACAAAAAACTAGAAACCGAAGCTACTCAAGATGATCAAACAAGAGTTGCAGAGGAAGGGAAAACTTTAAAACAGAGTGACGGGTTAATTGCCATTCAAGGAGAGTTTATCTATTATGCAGACGCAGCAGTTTTAAAGACATCTACAAAAATGTATGGTGTTGTTATTAATGAGAAAATGGAAGAGCTTCAGAATCAAGTAAAAGCCTTTAAGAAAGAAGATACAGATATGGTTCCTGTCACAGTGAGAGGACGATTATTTAAGAAAAACCCAAACGAAGAAGGTTGGGAAGATAAAATTGATATTAAAGAAATTTTGAAAGTTTCTGCACCTAGTCCAGATGCAAACGATATTATAAAAATTGGAAACAAATAGTATGTTAGAAATAAAAGATTTACACGCAAGTGTAGAAGGCAAAGAAATTTTGAGAGGAATCAATTTAGAAGTAAAAGCAGGAGAAGTCCATGCTATTATGGGGCCAAACGGTTCTGGTAAAAGCACATTGGCTTCTATAATTGCAGGTAAAGATGAATATGATGTTGAAAAAGGACAAATCCTTTTAGAGGGGCTAGACATTGAAGAATTATCTGCCGAAGAACGCGCTCACAAAGGTGTGTTTTTATCCTTTCAATACCCAATTGAGATTCCTGGAGTTAGTGTCACTAATTTCATAAAAACAGCAATCAACGCAAATAGAAAAGCTAAAGGTCAAGATGACATGCCTGCAAAAGAGATGCTTAAAATGATTCGTGAAAAAGCTGAACTTTTAGAAATCGATAGAAAGTTTTTATCTCGTTCTTTAAATGAAGGATTTTCGGGAGGAGAGAAAAAGCGTAACGAGATTTTTCAAATGGCAATGCTTGAGCCCAAATTAGCGATATTGGATGAAACAGATTCTGGTTTAGATATAGATGCTTTGCGTATTGTTGCAAACGGTGTCAATAAATTAAAGAGTGAAGATAATGCTGTAATAGTTATTACCCATTACCAAAGGCTCTTAGATCATATTGTTCCAGATTTTGTACATGTTTTGTTTAATGGACGTATTGTAAAGTCGGGAACTAAAGAGTTAGCTCATGAGCTAGAAGAAAAAGGGTACGATTGGATTAAAGAAGAAGTTGGAGCATAGTTTAATTTGTGATTCTTGCAAAGGCAGGAAGCCTCAATTAAGTTCTACAATTAAATAAAAAAATTCCTGCTTTTGCAGGAGTAATAGAAGTATGGAATTAAAAGAAAAACTAGTATCGTCATTCTTAGCATTTGAGAACACAGTAGATGTTAATTCTCCTGTGCATGATATTCGTGATGAAGCGATAAAGATTTTTGAAGATAAAGGGTTTCCTTCAAAGCGTGACGAGGCATGGAAATATACGTCTCTAAATAGTGTTTTGAAGCATGACTATAGTGTGTTTCCAAAGCAAGAGAACACCATTGAATATAATGATGTAAAAAAGTATTTAATACACGATATTGATAGTTATAAAATTATTTTCATAGATGGAAAGTATTCATCTCATTTATCACAAACGATTCACGATGGGATTGACGTGTGTTTAATGTCATCTGCTTTATCAAAACCAAAGTATCAACTTATTATTGAGAACTATTTTAATAAAGTGGCTTCAAAGGACGGTTTGTCGTCTTTAAATACTGCTTTTTCTAAAGAAGGGGCTTATATCCATATTCCGAAGAATAAATTGGTTGAAAAACCAATTCAGATTATACATTTTTCAACAGGTAACGAATCTGCGTTAATGTTGCAACCACGTAACCTAATTGTTGTAGACGAAAATTCTCATGTTCAAATTATAGAGCGTCATCAAAGTTTGACAGAAAACCCTGTTTTGACCAATAGTGTTACAGAGATATTCGCTAATAAAAGAGCAATTGTTGATTATTATAAAATTCAAAATGATAAAGAAAATGCGTCGTTGATTGATAATACATGTATCAATCAAAAACGTGAGAGTCATGTCTCAATGCATACCTTTACTTTTGGAGGAAAGTTAACACGTAATAATCTTAACTTTTATCAAAATGGTGAGTATATGGACTCCACTTTAAATGGAGTTACTATTATTGGAGACAAGCAACATGTAGACCACAATACATTGGTTCATCATATAGAACCAAACTGTGAAAGCCACCAAGATTATAAAGGTATTTTTGCAGATAAAGCTACAGGTGTTTTCAACGGAAAGGTTGTTGTAAATAAAGAAGCTCAAAAAACAAATGCGTTTCAATCTAACAATAATATATTATTGAGTGATAAAGCATCAATTAATAGTAAGCCTCAGTTAGAGATTTTTGCAGATGATGTTAAATGTTCTCACGGTTGTACTATTGGTCAATTAGATGAAAGTGCTATGTTTTACATGCGTTCTCGAGGAATTCCTGAGAAAGAAGCAAAAGCTTTATTAATGTTTGCATTTAGTAATAACGTTTTAAGTTCAGTTAAAATTCCTGAAGTTAAAGAACGTATTACGAAGATTATTGCGAATAAACTTGGAGTTAATTTGGGGTTCGATCTTTAATAAATTCTATGTTGCTTACTTGTCCGTCACAAGACAGTAGCATTCCATTTACCTGACCTTCACTATTGACTGTGAAATGATATAAGGTTCTATCGTTATTTCCAAACTTATCGAGTTCAACTGGGTGAAGCTTAATATCTTTATGGTTTGGATATGATAACATGATTGTATTGTTTTCTATGGTAAAGGTATATGTGGTTTTTAGTTCTTCGGAAAAATAGCTACCAGCGTAATTGCATAAATCAGAAGGTGTTTTTGTACTTATATCGGCACGTTTAAAATAAAACGGTGTCCCGCCAAATGACACTGTCATATCATGTTTATCTGTTTTTGTGAAATCATATTTTACATTTTGTGCATTTAGCCTAACAAATAGATTTTTATCGCTTTGTAATAAAGGAATAGGCCTTTTGCCCATGGACCCTTTCGCTTTTAAAGTGTCATTTTCTTTCGAAATATGCATGGTCATATCGCTATTGATTTCTCTATAATCACCAACAAATTGTACGAAATTTTGGGGCGTAAAAATTATTGATTTATTTGTTTCTTTTGATTCTTTCTCTTCCGAAATAAGCAACATATCTAAAATTTGATAGGATAGTGGAATTGGATTTATTGATTGTAAATTTGTCATTATAATCACGCCAATTTTTTCTTCAGGAACAGTTATTAACTGTGATTGACCTCCATAACCAAATCCGCTATGACTAGCTACTTCATAACCTTTATAATCATCTATCATTAGTCCTCTCGCGTAATTAGCAGTTTCCCCATTGATAAGAGCATCTTGAGTTTTTAGGAACGATGCAAGTGATTTAAATTGAGGTATTTGTCCATTTAGCATTTTCAACCAGATAATCATATCATTGAGATGACTTCCCATACTTCCTGCGCCATAACTTAATTGGCTTGTCGTGTTGTATGTAAATTGATTGTTTTTCTTTTGATAGCCAACCGCTTTATTTTTAATTATTTTTCCATGAGAGATTCTTACAAAAGTGCCTTTCATTTCTAGGGGCAATAGTACTTTGTCTTTTAAATAGTCATCTAAATTCTGATTAGATAACTTTTCAATAATTAAGGCTAAAATATTATAGTTGGTATTCGAGTAAACAACTTTTTCCCCTAGGGGGTTATCAAGATTTTTTTGTTGTTTAATAAGGTTTAAAATTGTTTGATTATCGTAATAATCTCTATCATAATTAAAGCCTGATAAATACATTAATGTGTGATAATTACGAAATCCACTTGTATGATTTAATAGATGTTTGATTTTAATGGTTTTCGCATACTCTGGGAAGTCTGTAAAAAAGTTATGAATATTGTCATCTAAGCTTAATTTTTTTTCATTAATCAATGACCATATCGCAGCAGATGTAAATTGTTTACTAACTGATGCTAAGCTAAAAACTGTAGAATCAGTGTTCTTTATGGAGTAGTCTAAATTTGCAGCTCCAAAGCCTTTAGAATATAAAATATTATTATTTTTAATTACACTAATAGCTAATCCTGGTTGATGGTCTGTATCATATTTACTCAAGAGACTATCAATCTGTCGAGGTAATAAGGTTTGAGTACTAGCAGTTAAACCGTAACATGCGAGTAGGATAAAGAATGATGATTTACACTTTAGCATTGCTTATACTTTTGGTAAAAATAAGTTGGTATTAAACCAAAATTCAAAAACAAGAAACCTACAAATACAATAACCCCTCTATAAGGCCAAGTTAAAAATTCAAACATGGCTCCAATGCCTAATATGAAAAAAGTAATAAAGCCAAGAACATAAAATGATTTTGTCATAGTAAATGAATTATGAGAATTTGTGAATAGATGATTTGTAGCGATCATAGAAATATGTTGGAATCACCACTAAAATGAAAACTACACATCCTGAAAACAAAAGTATTGTCGCAAAAGGCCAATGCATCACTTTAAAAAGTAATCCTATCATAATTAGCAGAACAGCAATTGTTGATACCAAATGAAGTGCACGTTTTAATCGAATAGTATGTTGTGCAAATTTTTGCAAATTTGTCTCTAATTGCAGATTTTGAAAACTAGTATAACCGCCAAATTTTTGAAGCGCCTCCTGATATAAACTGTCAAAATCTTGAGTATCATTTGTTTCTATATACGTACAAATATGGTCGAGTAAGTCTTCTCTTAAGTCTTTAGATTTCACACCATAAAGTTTTAAGTTGTTTTCTATAAATTCAATATGTTGATCTTTTAGAATCATGATTTTAAAGTTTTAGAATTAAAAATTAGATGTAAGGTGTCCATGAAATCGTTTATTTCTTTTGTAACTTCAACAACCATCAATTTTCCGTCTTTGGTTACTTTATAGTATTTTCTAACACGTTTTCCTATATATACTTTTTCTATATCTAAAACACCTTTAGCTTCTAGTTTGTGCAGAATAGGATATAAAGCACCTTCAGAAATATCAATTTTCCCAGAGGTTATTTTTTTTACTTCTTGTGTTATTTCGTAACCATACATTTTGTCTCGGCTGTCTATCAGTTTTAAAATGATTGGTTGTAACGTTCCTTTTGTGAGTTCTTTGCTATACATTTTGTAAATATACATTTTATTTAAATGTATTTTAGTAAAATATTAAAAAATACATAAGTTTTGTTTTTGGAATATCATTTTAAGTAAACATCTCGTAACTTTGCAACTATGATAAATGTCGATAAAATAAGAGAAGATTTCCCAATCCTAAACCGCAAGGTTAACGGGAAACCATTAATTTATTTTGATAATGCTGCAACCTCACAAACACCACAACAGGTTATTGATGTGATTGTTGATTATTATTCAAATTATAATGCTAATATTCATAGAGGTGTACACACCTTGAGTCAAGAAGCAACCGATTTATACGAAGGAGCGCGATTAAAAATCCAAAAACATTTTAATGCACAGCATAACTATGAGATCATATTAACATCTGGAACCACTCACAGTATAAATTTAGTTGCTAATGGTTTTTCTTCTCTTTTAGAAAAAGGAGATGAGGTTTTGGTTTCCGCCTTAGAACATCACAGTAACATTGTGCCTTGGCAAATGCTATGTGAACGCACAGGTGCTATTCTCAAAGTTATCCCAATGAATGAGCAAGGGGAATTAATTATGACGGATTATGAGGAGCTACTTTCAGAAAAAACAAAACTAGTATTCGTTAATCATATTTCAAATGCATTAGGTACGATTAATCCTATTAAGCAAATGATCGATATGGCCCACCAAGTTGGTGCTGCTGTTCTTGTTGATGGAGCGCAATCTTGTCCGCATTTAAAAACTAATGTTCAAGAACTAGATGTTGATTTCTACGTGACATCGGCTCATAAAATGTGTGGACCAACAGGTGTCGGTATGCTCTACGGAAAAGAAGAATGGCTAAATAAATTACCACCTTATCAAGGAGGAGGAGAGATGATTGACCGAGTTACTTTTGAGAAAACTACTTATGCTGGATTACCTCACAAGTTTGAAGCTGGAACTCCTAATATTTGTGGAGGTATTGCCTTTGGAGCAGCGGTAGATTATATGAATGCCATAGGTTTTGATGTTATAGCTGGCTATGAGCATGAATTATTGGAATATGCTACAGAGAAACTTCTTGATATAGAAGGATTAAAAATTTATGGGACAGGCAAAGAAAAAACATCTGTTATTTCTTTTAATATTCAAGGAATTCACCCTTATGATATAGGGACCATTCTTGATAAAATGGGAATTGCTGTGAGAACTGGTCATCATTGTGCGCAACCTATTATGGATTTCTATAAAATCCCTGGTACGGTTAGAGCTTCATTTGCGTTTTATAATACTAAAGCAGAAATTGACAGTTTGGTTGCAGGTGTTAAAACTGCAAAAATGATGCTCTCTTAAACTTTGGCTTCTTTTTTGTACTATTACTATCACAAACATTAAAAGTCAAAGTCATGAAACTAATATTATGTGTTTTCTTTATGTTGATATCAGCTAAAGAATGTGATAAAAATAAAGAACAATTAGCAAGTCAAAATAATTTAGAAGCTACAACAACAGAACTATCTGAGCGAAAAATGCAGGAGAAAATGAAAATTAATTATCGTGCTGCAACGAGAGGATTTTATCTAGAAATATGGATTGAAGGCGATTCTATAAAGTATACTTCAGATTATAATTTAAAAGCTATTTCCACACATCAAATTCCAACAGAAGAAAAGGAAAGCCTCATGAGCCTTATAGGTGATTTTGATGAAAAGACACTGCCAGAAATAGAAGCGCCTTCAACACGATTTCAGTTTGATGGAGCAGCAATGGCAACGCTAGAAATTAATAATAGTGAAGGCTCATATAAAACGGTCACTTTTGATCATGGTAATTCTCCAAAATCAATTTCATTGATAGTAGAAAAGATCTTATCAATCAAAACTATGCTCGAGAAACAATAGAGATGTTGTATCTTTGTATCTTGCAAAGTTAATGGTTAAATTGACAAAAATAGAAGCATGACAATTACAGAAATACAAGATGAGATAATCGATGAATTTTCATTGTTTGATGATTGGCAAGAACGCTATCAATACATGATTGATCTTGGTAAAACGTTGCCTCTTATTAACCCAGAATATAAAACTGATGATAATATTATTACAGGTTGTCAAAGTAAAGTTTGGGTTTATGCCACGATGAACGCTAATAAGGTTGAATTTACTGCAGATAGTGATGCTATTATCACAAAAGGCATTATTGCTATATTAATAAGAGTATTTTCTAATCAGCACCCAAAAGATATCATTGAAGGTAACACCAATTTTATTGATAAAATTGGATTAAAAGAACATTTATCACCAACTCGAGCTAACGGATTGGTAAGTATGATAAAACAGATAAAAATGTATGCTTTGGTATACCAAACACAGTTAAACTAATATAAAATGAGTGATACAACAATAGATACTAACCTGTTAGGTGAAAAAATAGTACGCGTTTTAAAAACAATATTTGATCCAGAAATACCAGTTGATATTTATGAGTTGGGTCTTATTTATGACGTATTTGTAAATGAAGATTATGAGGTTAAAATATTAATGACCTTAACGACTCCAAATTGCCCAGTGGCAGAAACATTACCGTTAGAGGTTGAAGAAAAAGTAAAGTCATTAAACGACGTTAAAACTGCAGAGGTTGAGATTACTTTTGATCCACCCTGGACTCAGGATTTAATGAGTGAGGAAGCAAAACTAGAATTAGGAATGCTTTAAAATAGTATGCAGTGTTCAATAGCAGTTTTAAGCCTTATTGAAGCTTTAGTGTAGTTAATCGTAATACGTGCTTAATCGAATAGGATTGTAATTCTACAGTCAACAACAAAACAATAAACTTTGAAAGAAGAAATCATAAATAGAGTGGCATTAAGTAAACTTATGGTCGTAGATCTTGAAGATTACTATCCAGAAGGTGAGCGCATAATTTTTGATATCAAAGATTGGTTGTACGAAGGTTTTGTATTGAGAGAAAAAGACTTTAGACAACTTGTTATTGACTATGATTGGTCAAAACATGAAAATCAATTTGTAGCTTTGACATGTTCTACGGATGCTATAATTCCTGCTTGGGCCTATATGTTGTTGACTGTAGAATTACAGTCCTATGCTAATAAAGTTATTACAGGGGATTTAGAAGCTCTTGAAAGTTCAATTTATCAAGATATTATCAATAAATTGGATGTAGCACCTTATCAAGATAAACCTTTAATAATAAAAGGTTGTGCTCATAAACCAGTACCTTCAAATGCTTATATTATGCTAACCAGTAAATTAAAGCCTGTTGCTAAATCAATTATGTATGGTGAGGCATGTTCTTCGGTCCCATTATTTAAAAGAAAATAAACATATTATATTTGTGATTTTCATTATAAACAGGTGTCTTAATCTGTATATGAACGTCTTAAGTATTCATTTTAAATCAAATTTTTGGTGTTCAAAAATGAATTGAACTATATTTGCACTCTTAATCAAAAATTTAAATATTATTAAAACTAAAATTATGACTAAAAAATTACTTTTAACAAGTGCATTGATGTTATCAATTACCTTTGGTTTTTCTCAAACAAAAGAAGAATTAGAAGAACAAAAAGCGGCAAAAATAGAATTAGCAGACGCTGCACAAGCTGAAGCAGATGCTTTACAAGCACAAATAGATGCCCTTCCAGGATGGAGAATTGGTGGGTTTGGTGTTATTGGAGGAAGCTTATCTAACTTTAATAACTGGTATTCTCAAGGAACTCCAAATAATTCTTCAGGAAATTTTGGTATTACATTCAATGGTTTTGCTAATAAAATCGAAGACAAATATTTTTGGAGAAATTCATTAGCAACTAATTTTAGTTGGGTAAAATTAGATGATAAGGATTCAGGTATCGATTCTGAAGATTTTGAAGCTACAACAGATATATTTAATATTTCTTCTTTATACGGAAGAAAATTAAGTGAAAAATGGGCTGCATCTACATTAATGGAATATAGAACAACCGTTTTAAATAACTTTAACGATCCTGGTTATTTAGATGTTGGTTTAGGTGTAACTTGGACGCCTATTGAAAATCTAATTGTGGTGATTCACCCATTAAACTACAACTTCGTATTTGCTGATAACGATAATGTTTTTGAATCTTCATTAGGTGCAAAGATTGTTGCAGATTATACGCGTGATATTGGAGCCATTGGATTTAAATCTAACTTATCTATGTTTCAAAGTTACAAGAGTGGCGATTTATCTAACGTAACTTGGACAAATTCATTTAGCTATACGTTTTGGGAAATGATTGGTGTTGGTTTTGACTTTGGATTAAGAAGTAACAAGCAAGAAGCATTGGACTTTGAGCAATCTAATTTTATTGGTGCTGTCGCAGACACTCCAACATTTGAGACGGTTAATAATGATTTACAGACATACTATACCTTGGGATTGACTTACAAATTCTAAGTTGTACTTGTAGTTTTATATAACTAAAAAAAGCACCTCAATGAGGTGCTTTTTTTATTTTACGGGGTTCTTATATTTTTATTCTTCTTCGGAATAATCTTGGTATAAGAAATGATTATAAGGAAAACGAGTGATGTGAATCTCCTTTACTTCATCGTAAATTCGTTTTTTAAAGACGTCTATATTCTTTTTATTTAAAGCAGAGATGAATAGTGCATTATTTCCAACACGATTCATCCAAGTATTTTTCCACTCGTCAAGTGAGTAATGTAATGAGGTTCTCTCTGTCACTAAATCATCGTCATCAAATGGTTCTGCCTCGTAGGCATCAATCTTATTGAATACCATTATTGTAGGTTTGTTAGAACTATCAATTTCACCTAGAATTTTATTTACTGAGTCGATATGCTCTTCAAAATTTGGATGAGAGATATCAACAACATGCAGCAATAAATCGGCTTCTCTTACTTCGTCTAATGTGCTTTTAAAAGATTCGATTAATTGAGTCGGCAATTTTCGGATAAAACCAACAGTATCAGTCAATAAAAATGGAAGATTTTGAATAACAACTTTCCGCACCGTGGTGTCTAGTGTTGCGAAGAGTTTGTTCTCGGCAAAAACTTTACTTTTACTTACAACATTCATGAGCGTAGACTTTCCAACATTGGTATAACCAACTAAAGCGACACGAACCATTTTACCGCGATTACCGCGCTGTACAGCCATTTGCTTATCAATGGTTTTTATTTTTGCTTTTAGTAAAGCAATTTTATCACGAACAATACGTCTATCTGTTTCTATTTCTGTTTCACCGGGACCACGCATCCCTATGCCACCTTTTTGTCTTTCAAGGTGAGTCCACATTCCTTTTAATCGAGGTAATAAATATTCGCATTGTGCTAATTCTACTTGAGTACGTGCATAACTTGTTGTTGCACGTTGAGCAAAAATATCTAAAATAAGATTGGTTCGATCTAATACCTTACAGCCTAGAATTTTACTGATGTTGCGTTCTTGAGCAGATGATAATTCGTCATCAAAAATAGCGGTTCCAATATTATTGTTTTCAATATATTCTTGGACCTCACTCATTTTACCGGACCCAATAAACGTTTTAGGGTTAGGCATGGCTATTTTTTGAGTAAATCGTTTTAAAACTTCTCCACCAGCAGTGTACGTTAAAAATTCTAATTCATCTAAATAGTCCTTAGATTGCTCTTCGTTTTGTTCCTTGGTAACGACACCAATGAGAACTGCCTTTTCAAGGCTTATATTTTTTTTTTCAATCATAAATTTCAATAAAAAACAAAGTTACATAATTGAATGTTCGCCTCTTGCATTTTAAAACTTAAATTTGTGTTGTGAACTTACAAGAAACAAAAACATCAGAATATACTATTGCATTCTATAATCTCGAAAATCTATTCGATATTCATAATGATGCTACAAAGCATGATGGTGATTTCTTACCAGGATCAGAAAAAAGGTGGACTAAAAAAAGGTATGAAAGAAAACTCTACAACTTAGGACAAGTTATTTCCAAAATTGGATTTGAAAACACTCAAAAACCACCGGCAATTGTTGGTTTAGCAGAGATAGAGAATAAAAATGTTATTAATGATTTAATTCAAAGTAAGGATTTAGAACCTTATGATTATGGTTTAGTTCATTATGACTCTAAAGATGAAAGAGGTATTGACGTTGCATTAATCTACGATAAAACCGTTTTTACTGTTGAAGATTCTAAGACATATTCGGTGTACTTAGAAGATGATATCGGCGAACAAGATTATACAAGAGACATTTTGTTAGTCTCTGGAATGTTTAAATCTGAACGATTACACCTTATAGTTAATCATTGGCCTTCTAGAAGAGAAGGGGAATTAACTTCTAACCCTAAACGTGTTAAAGCGGCCGAGAAAGTGATAGAAATAATTAGCGTTATCAAAGCAGATCATTCAAAACCTAAAATAATGGTAATGGGTGATTTTAATGATAACCCAAGTAATGATAGTATTAAATTATTATCAAATAAAGGTGAGCTCTACAACCCTATGGAAACATTACTATCTTATAGCAGAGGTAGTGTGAATCATAGATTTAAATGGAATTTATTTGATCAAATATTATTTTCAACTAACTTTTTTGAAACAGAATTAAATAAGCTCAAATTTGATGAAGCTAATATCTTTGACGAGAAGTTTTTGAAACAATATAAAGGTAAATTCAAGGGGCAACCCTTTAGGACTTATGTTGGTAAAAAATATAAAGGAGGCTACAGTGATCACTTCCCTGTTTATGTTCAATTAAATATTGCACAATCATAAGTTTTTAAAGACTTTTTCTTTTTATCGATAATAATTACCTTTTATCTATTATAACAATGTTAACAGTCTGTTAACTATCATTTTTTTTATCTTCGGTTTCTTATAGAGGTGTTTCCTACAAGACTAATTTATGAAGTATTTCAGGTTCTGCCCTAAAGACTAATTTTAAGGCCTTAATTATCAAATGATTAATTTAATTAATAGCATCCATTGATATGAAAAAATTTTTACTCGCGTTACCATTTATTTTTCTTTTTTCAACTTGGTGTGCCCAGGCACAAATAACAACATATCCTTATGCAGAAGACTTTGAGTCGGGAAACGGTGGCTGGACAGTTGATGCAGCTAACTCAGGATCTTGGGCTCTAGGTGCGCCTGCAGCGGCAGTTATTAATACTGCAGATTCTGGCATAAATGCTTGGGTTACAAATTTAACAGGTAACTATGTTTCAAATGAAAATGGCGTTGTTACAAGCCCAGTCTTTGATTTATCTGCCTTAGTTTCTCCATCTATAGAAATGAGTGTTTGGTGGAATTCAGAATTTAGTTGGGATGGTATGGTCTTACAATCATCAATAGATGGTGGGACAACATGGCAAAACGTAGGAGCAAACGGTGATTCAAACAATTGGTACAACGATGGTAGCATTGCAGGAAATCCAGGAGGTCAGCAAGAGGGTTGGACAGGACGAGGTGGTTCTGGTTCAGCAGGTTGGTTAATTGCGAGACATGCATTAAATGGCTTAGGAGGTCAAGCTAATGTGATACTAAGAGTTGCATTTGGTTCAGATGGATCAGTTGAGGATGAAGGCGTAGCTTTTGATACGGTTTCAATATTTGAAGTAACTTGTCCAGAACCTTCTGGGGTTACAATTGCTGCAGTAACAGAAAATTCAGCAGAAATAAGTTGGATTCCTGGTGGGGCACAAACGAATTGGGGAATAGTTGTGCAAGCAGCAGGTACTGGTATACCAGCAGGAGCTGGTGATTCTACAATGGTCAATACCGCTTATGATGCGTCACCATTAACACCGAGTACAGCTTATGAAGTATATGTTAGAAGTGATTGTGGTGCAGACGGGTTTAGCAACTGGGTTGGCCCAATTAATTTTTCAACATTAAATGTTCCACCACCTGCTCCAATCGGAGTAACGTGTGTAACAGGAACGTCATCGTTTATTTTTACTGAAAACTTTGATCAAAACCCACCTTCTGGTTGGACAGGAACTGGCTTTTCTGGTACTGACGGAAATTGGGATATTGCGGGAGCAGGTGCTAATTCATTTGGCACAGGTCCTGCGAACACTTTTGATGGTGGGACAGGAACACATATGGAGTATGAAGCATCTGGAAATGCTACTAACATTGCATCTGCTGTAAGTCCAGCAATTGATTTGTCTGCAGCTATAGATGGCGCAGAACTTTCCTTCTTTTTCCATGCTTTTGGAGAAGATATGGGAACATTAAATATTGGCATAGCTAACGACGCAGCAGGTCCATTTACAAACCTATTTTCTTGGGTTGGAGACTTACAAATTACAGATAGTGAAGCGTGGGTGCCAGTTGGAATTAATTTAGATGCTTATTTAGGTCAAGTTATCTATTTAGAATACAGTTATGGTGGTGCAGGTACAGGTTTCGAAGGTGATTTAGCAATAGATTTCATAAGAGTAGAATCATGCGGTAACTTTTGTATTCCGCCTAGTGGAATAACGGTAACCAATATCACAGGTACATCTGCAGATGTTACTTGGACAGCCAATAACGGAGAAACATCTTGGGAATATTTTGTAGTTCCGGTAGGAACTGGAGAACCTACAGGTCCAGGAACAACAGTAGCAACGCCTTCAGTAAGTATTTCTGGATTAGATTTTTCTACAGAATATGAAGTATGGGTAAGAGCAGATTGTGGTGGTGGAACATTTAGTATCTGGTCTGGCCCTTCAAACTTCACTACAACTATTCAAACTAATTTTGATGTAGACTGTGCAGTAGGACCTACTAATAGTTTTGTTTGCTACGGAAATAATGATTCTGAAATATTTACATATACGAGTTCTGATGGGTCAGCATTAAACCTTACTATCAATACAGGAGAAATAGAAGGTGCGCCTTTTGACTTTTTATTAGTAACAGATGGAAATGGAACTGTATTATATAATGACGAAGGTGCCGATGGTGTATTGGACGGTTTAACGTTTCAATCTATTACAGATACAATTACAATTCAAGTAACTTCAGATGGTTCTGTGAGTTGCGAGTCTGGTAGTGGATGTTGTTTAGATGGTATAGATTTTACTGTAGCTTGTGCGACGTGTGTGAATCCAATAGCAAGTTATCAAGTAGTTGACGATTGCGACAGTGGCGATCAATTTTTAATTGACGTTAATATCACAGATCTTGGAGATGCTACATCATTAACAATATCTAACAATATTGACGCAACTACGGTGCCAGTCACAGCAGTTGGAACTTATCAAATTGGACCATTCCCATTCTTGGTTGATGTTATTGTGACCGTAAGTAATGATCAGGATATTAATTGTGTTATTAATAGTAGCCCAATTCAATTATTAGCCTGTCCTCCAGAAAATGATAACCCTTGTAACGCAACAATTGCAGTTGTAAATGACGATCAAACTTGTGATCAAGTTACACCTGGAGCATTAATTGAAGCGACTGACTCTGGTGTGCCCAACGGAAGTTGTGGAGGAAACCCAGATGATGATGTTTGGTTTCAATTTACAGCATTGAGTGAAGTACAATTAATTTCTCTTATTAATGTCGCTGGTGGTGGCTTTAATACAGACCATGCCTTATATGAAGGGGGCTGTGATAGTTTAATAGAAATAGAATGTACAGACGGTGTAGCAAGTGTAACACCTCAATTAGTAGTAGGTAACACCTATTATGTTAGAGTGTTTTCAGGAGGAAATAATGCTGAAACAACTACATTTGATTTATGTATTAAAGAAGCTCCAACTAATATCATTTGTGAGAATGCAGAAAACTTTTGTGCAGAAGAGGGTGGGGCATTAACAACAGCTAATATAATAGGTATTCCAGACCCTACAGATATTGCGTGTTTATTTTCAGCTCCAAACCCGACTTGGAATATTCTTCAAATTGGTGAACCAGGATTGATTCAAATAGAAATTTCTCAAGTAGATGAAGATGGAAATGGATTAGATGTCGATTTCGTGCTTTGGGGACCATTTAGTGATCTCGAAGAGGCGTGTGATGGCTTAGATTTAGGTTGTCCAAATCCAGGAGGTGATTGTCCTAATAATACAACTAGTCCTGATTTTTATCCCTTCGGAAATATCGTAGACTGTAGTTATTCGTTTGTTTCCGTAGAGAATCTTACAATTGATAATGCTTTAGCAGGAGAAATCTATTTGTTATTGGTAACTAATTTTTCTGATGATCCAGGAACAATTTCAATTAGTCAAACAAATGACGGAGGAGGCGCTAGTGATGGAAATATAACTGCAGAAATAGAAGTAGAATTAGGTGCAGATCAAAATTTCTGTGGATTCCCAGACTTTGAATTAAACGCAGATTCACCGTTCGCGGATACTTACGAGTGGTATGAGGATGGATTTATTGTGCCTGGAGAAACAGGGCCTACATTAACCGTCTCTAATTCTAGTACATATACTGTTATTGCTTTTGATGAGCAATGTGATTCTCAAGCTCAAGATTCTGTAACTATTAATTTTGGTCAAGAACCGGTGGCGAATGCAGTTGATGATATTATCACATGTGATGATAGCTCTGCAGATGATATAGAGGATTTTGATTTAGAAATGCAAACTGCTGGAGTTTTAGGAACTCAGGTAGCAGCAGATTTTAATGTGACATACCACTTAACTTTAGCCGAAGCTCAAACAGATACAGGAGCATTAACTTCTCTTTATACTAATATCTCAAATCCACAAACAATTTTTGTTAGGATAGAGGATGCTAATGCAGAATTTTGTTTCGCGACATCAAGTTTTGATTTAATTATTTCTGGTCCAACACCAACTGCTGCAAGCATTCCGTTAGAAGCTTGTGATGATGATACAGATGGTAGTGCCGATTTTGATTTAGCAGCGCACAGTGTTACTATTTTAGATGGTCAAAATACAGCAGATTTTACGGTGTCTTATTATGATACGGAAGCAAATGCTGAAGCTGGAACAAACGCAATTGCGTTATTATATACCAGTGCATCTCAAACCATTTGGGCTCGTGTGGAAAGTAATATTGCTTTTGATTGTTTCACAGTAGTGCCTATCGATTTAGTCGTTAAACTATTACCGAGTACTTCATTTACAACAGATTTTGATTATGAAGTTTGTCCAGATGCAACAGTGGAAATTGTCATTACTGCAATAGCAAATAACTATTCAGAGTCCGAAGTTACAATTGCTTGGTATCGAGATGGTGGTTTAATAGCAGGAGAGAACAGTTTAACACTGCCAGTACTTGAAGCAGGATTATATGAAATTGAAGTGACCTTTAATGATGGAACACAGTGTTCTAGCATTACAGCTCAAAATATTATAGAATTAGAGACTTGTGTAATTCCTCAAGGTATTTCACCAAATGGTGATGGTATGAATGATGTATTTGACCTCAGTAGCTATGAAGTAACTAAGTTGGAAATTTTTAATAGAAACGGTAGTCTTGTATATTCAAAAGCAAATTATACTAACGAATGGTTTGGCCAAACCAACGATGGTGACGAATTACCGGTAGGAACCTATTTTTATACCATGGAGTATAGAGATGGTGCCAGAAGTGCCTGGATTTACATACAACGTCAACAATAAGAACCAAATAATAATCACAATAGAATTCTTGAATTCAACCAAACAACTAAAAACAAACAACTAACAAATGAAAAAATTTTATATCGTTATTGTATTGCTCGTAGCAACACAGGTGTATGGGCAGCAGGATCCACAATATACACAGTACATGTATAATATGAATGTAATCAATCCCGCTTATGCAGGTTCTAAAGAAAATTTGTCTTTTGGATTGCTTTATCGTACACAATGGACTGGTATTGATGGAGCTCCTCAAACAGCAACATTTTTTGGACATGCTCCAATAGGTGATAAAGTAGGTTTAGGATTGTCAATTATTTCTGATCAAGTAGGGCCGGTCAAAGAAACCAATGCTTATGCAGATTTCTCGTATACTTTAAAATTGGGAGGAGAACACAACTTAGCTTTTGGTGTAAAAGCTGGAGCTACATTCCATGATATTGGTTTAGCAGGAATAGATTTAATAGATCCTAATGATCCATTTTTTCAAAATATAAATACAACGACACCCAATATTGGTGCAGGATTCTTTTATTATACTGATAAATATTATTTTGCAGGTTCTGTTCCTAATATTTTAAGCTCTGTTCATTTAGATGCCAATGGAAATAAAATTGGATCAGAAGAATCACACTACTTTTTTACAGGTGGTTATGTGTTTGATGTATCAGAAAACACAGAATTGAAACCCTCATTTATGGTTAAATCGGCTTTTGGAGCACCAACTTCCTTTGACCTTAACGTTAATGCACGCTTTTTCAAAAAACTTGAAATTGGTGGGTCATACAGATTAGATGATTCTTTTTCTGGATTAATTAATTTTGCTATTACACCTTCTTTGAGAATTGGATACGCTTATGACAGTGTGACTTCAGACATTAAGAGGTTCGCACCTGCATCGCATGAATTCTTATTATTATTTGATTTGAATTTTCCTAAAAAAGTTTCACGTTCACCAAGATATTTCTAACCAATTAAGCTAATCATTATGAAAAAAATATTAACACTTTTTACAATTGCAGCATTAAGTAGTTTTAGCTTAATTGCTCAAAATGCTAGTACTAAAAAAGCAGACAAACATTTTAAAAGATTTGAATTTGTCGATGCAGCCGAAGACTACAAAAAATTAGTCGAAGATGGTAAAGCTGATACTTATGTATATAGCCAATTAGCAGAATGTTATTACAACGTATTTAACTCTGTAGAAGCAGAATTATACTATGCTAAAGCATTAGAGGGAGCTACACAACCTGAAATGATTTTTAAATATTCTCAAATGCTTAAAGCAAATGGTAAATATGAAGAATCTAATATGCAGATGACTAAGTTTGCTAAAATGCGTCCAAGTGACGATAGAGCAATAGCCTTTACTAAAAATCCAGATTATTTACCTAAAATTTTAGAAAAAGGCAAGAAATTTAATATTCAAAATTTAGGGTTTAATACGAAGTACTCAGATTATGGAGGAACACTTAAAGATGGTAAATTATATATTACGTCTGCAAGAAATACGTCACGCAAAACTTATGGTTGGAATGAAGAACCTTATTTAGATATTTATCAATTAACTAAAGAAGAAGACGGTAGTTATCAAGCAGCTTCCTTAGTTGAAGATAAAGTTAATACTAAATATCATGAAGGAGATGTTTCTTTCTCTTCAGACGGAAATACAATGTACTTTTCAAGAGAGAGCTTTTTTGAGAAAGAGTTTGAGAAAGATTCAACGTCTAACACAAAATACAGTTTACTGCACTTGTTTAAAGCGACCAAATCTGTTGATAAATGGAGTAATGTCGAAGGGTTCGCATTAAATAGCAAGAACTATTCTGTTAAAAATCCTTCAGTAAGCCCTGATGGCAAAACGCTATACTTTGCTTCAGACATGCCTGGAGGTTATGGTTTGTTTGATATTTATAAAGCAGATATTAATTCTGATGGTTCTTTTGGAGACGCTATAAATTTAGGTCAAAAAGTAAATACTGAAGGTCAGGAGATGTTTCCTTACATAAGTAGTAATAAGACCTTATACTTCTCTTCAAATGGACATTTAGGACTTGGTGGGTTAGACGTATTCTATACGAAAGAAATCGACGGAAAAATGGCACCAATTCGTAATGTTGGAATCCCAGTTAATAGTAATGCAGATGATTTTGCATTTAGTTTAGATGAAGAGACTGAGCAAGGCTATGTGTCTTCTAATAGAGATGGTGGATTAGGAAGTGATGATATCTATGCGATTAAAAAACTACAACCACTATGTGACGTATTAATCACTGGTACAGTAACAGATGATAAAACAGGAAACCCGTTGAATGCTGCATCAGTAACGTTGTATGATGATCAAGGAAATATAGTGCTCTCTAAAGTTACAAATTCTGACGGAACCGTTGAATTTATAGTAGAATGTGATAAAGCTTCAGCCTTACAAGTTACTATGGATGGTTACGAAAGTAAAGAGGTTAACGTTGCTGCTTCACAAGAAGAAGAAGTTGAAGTTCGTATTGCTTTAAATCCTATCGAAGAAATAGTGGGACCAGAAACAATTAATCTAGATCCTATTTATTTTGATTTTGATAAGTCAAATGTAACAGCTCAAGCAGCTTTTGAATTGGATAAATTAGTTCAAATTATGACTAAATATCCGGATCTAGTAATTAATGCTACTTCTCATACTGATAGTAGAGGAAATGGTCCATACAATGAAAAATTGTCAGATAGAAGAGCAAAAACGACTGTGCAATATGTAATCTCAAAAGGAATTGATAAGTCAAGAATTTCTGGAATGGGTAAAGGTGAAAATGAATTGAAAGTAAATTGTGGTGCTAAGTGTACAGATGAAGAACACCAGCTTAATAGAAGATCAGAATTTTTAATTGTGGGTGGTGGTCCACTGCAGCAATAGAATTTAAACAAAAGCCCTAAATAATTAATAGGGCTTTTTATAGTTTATATACGATTGCGAAAAAATAATTATGTAATAAGAAAAAATAAGTAACAACCGACATAAATGAAAAATATCACCTTAATAATTGCACTAATTTTTACCTGTTCATGGGTGAATGCGCAAACGTATTTACAAGAAGATTTTAATGCAGAAATCCCTGCAACATGGACCGTTACAGATGGTGGTGGTGCTACAGGAGATTCATGGATTTCTGGTCAACAAGGAGGTGGAAACACCCTTGATGGTACAAATGGTGCTCTTGTTGATAGTGATGCTAATGGTAACGGAACAGAATTAATAGAAACATTAGCTTCTCCAGTTTTTGATACTACTGGAGCGACAGCGTTGTTTCTTGATTTTGATCAATTTTATAATAATATTGGTACAGATACCGCTATTGTAGAAGTATTTGATGGTACAGTTTGGGTTGAATTATTGAATCAAACTGCAGATGCTGGAGGTTTTGGTGCTCCCGATGAGCAGCACATTGATATCACAGCATATTCTAATACCAATATGCAAGTTCGATTTACCTATGATGATGGAAATAATTGGGCATGGTATTGGTTGGTTGATAATGTACAAGTTTATAACTCCACATGTAACTTTCCATCAGATATTACTGTTGCAAATATTACAGCAAATTCAGCAGATATTAGCTGGATTGCAGGTGGTGCTGAAATGGATTGGGAAGTTGTAGTTCAGCCAGCAGGATCTGGTGAGCCATCTGGTGCAGGTACAATGACTAATAATAATCCATATAGTATATCAGCTTTAACAGCTATCACAGATTATGAGGTTTATGTGAGATCAGATTGTGGCGCAGATGGTTTTAGTATTTGGGCAGGTCCAGTAAACTTTCAGTCGGCTTGTGATCTTTTTACACCAGAATACGTTGAAAATTTTGAAACTATTACACCAGACTGTTGGGATGAAGCAGCTGATGGAGATATAACAACAGGTCCAACAGGACTGGGTGCAGGTGATTGGAATCCTGATGGATTTTTGAATAATGGTTTTAATGGAGCTTATAAAATTAATTTATGGCTAGCAACAAAAAGTGATTGGATTTTATCACCACAATTTGATTTAACAGGTGGCCCATTCCAAGTAGATTTTGATTTTGGTATAATGCAATTTGGTAGTAATACTAATGCAGGAACTTTAGGGTCTGATGATACAGTACAGTTATTGATAAGTTCAGATAATGGAGCTACATGGACAAATTTAGTAACATTTGATAATACAAGTGCAGTACCTGCAACAGGGACACAAGTAGTCTCTGATTTAACTGCTTATGCAGGACAAATCGTTCAGTTTGGTATTTTGGGATCAGAAGGAACGGTAGATGATACTGAAGATAATGATGTTTTTGTAGATAACTTTAGAGTACGAGCAATTCCAACGTGTCCTGAACCTACAGGATTGTCAGTAGATAACATTACTGCTTTTACAGCAGATATAAGCTGGATTGCTGGTGGAGCAGAAATGGATTGGGAAGTAGCTGTTCAACCAATTGGAACTGGTTTGCCTGCTGGCTCAGGAACTGCAACTCAGGATAATCCTTACGCAGCAGGAACTTTAACTCCTGTAACAGATTATGAAGTTTGGGTAAGGTCTGATTGTCTTACTAACGGATTAAGTAGTTGGGTTGGCCCAGTTAATTTCCAAACAGGTTGTGATGTGTTTATTCCAGATTACTTAGAAGGATTTGCCGATATTACTCCAGATTGCTGGGAGGAAGCAGGCGATGGAGATATAACTACAGGCCCAACTGGATTAGGTGCAGGTGATTGGAATCCTGATGGATTTTTAAATAATGGTTTTAATGGTGCTTATAAAATTAATCTATGGCAAGCCTTTAAAAGTGACTGGATTTTGTCGCCACAATTTGATTTAACAGGTGGCCCATTTCAAGTAGATTTTGATTTTGGTATCATGCAATTTGGGAGTAATACTAATGCAGGAACTTTAGGATCTGATGATACAGTGCAGCTATTAATAAGTACAGATAACGGTGCTTCATGGACAAATTTAGTAACATTTGATAATACAAGTGCAGTGCCTGCGACAGGGACACAAGTAGTCTCCGATTTAACTGCTTATGCAGGACAAATTGTACAGTTTGGGATTTTAGCATCTGAAGGAACTGTGGATGATACAGAAGATAATGATGTCTTTGTAGATAACTTTAGAGTAAGAGGAATACCTTCTTGTCAAGAGCCTACAGCTTTAACCGTTGCTAATGTTACGGGAACTACTGTAGACGTGAGTTGGACAGCTGGTGGTGCCGAAGCAAGTTGGGAATATATAGTTATTCCTGCAGGAACAGGGCCTCCAACAGTAGCAGGAACTGTAACAACAACTGATACTGTGTCAATTACTGGATTAGAATTTGACACAGCTTATGAAGTTTGGGTAAGAGCAGATTGCGATGCTAACGGATTAAGTAGCTGGGTTGGACCAGGAGAATTTAATACGACTATTCAATCAAATTTTGATGTGGATTGCGGAGCAGGTCCATTATCAGGTTTTTTATGCTACGGTAATAATGATTCATTAATAATAACGTATACAAGTTCTGACGGTGCACCTCTTAATTTATCATTTCTAGCAGGTGAGGTTGAAGGAGCTCCTTTTGATTTCTTAGCCGTTTACGATACAGATGGAACTGAAATATATAATGACGAAGGTGACGATGGTGATCTTTCAGGCTTAACATTTCAATCTACAGGTGATACTATTTCTTTTCAAGTCTTATCAGACGGTTCTGTAAGTTGCCAGTCAGGTAGTTTTTGTTGTTCAGACGGTATTGATTTTACAGTTGCTTGTGCGACGTGTATTAATCCTGCAGCAACCTATCAAATTATAGATGATTGTGATAATGGAGATCAATTTTTGGTAGATGTTAACGTGACTACTTTAGGAGATGCAACTTCGCTTACTATTTCTAATAATGTGGATGCAACTACCGTCTCTGCAACAGCAGTAGGCGTGTACCAAGTTGGTCCATTCCCATTTGCTACAGATGTTGTAATTACGCTAAGTAATGATCAAGATGTTAATTGTGTGATTAATAGTTCTACTATTCGATTAGAAGCGTGTCCTCCGGATAATGATAATCCTTGTGATGCCACTATTGCAGGAGTTAATGCAGACGATAGCTGTGATATAGTTACTTCTGGAACATTATTAGAAGCAACAGATTCTGGTATTCCAGCAGGTACTTGCGGTGGTGATCCAGATGATGATATTTGGTTTGAGTTTACTGCGTTAAATGAGTTTCAAATTATTCAATTAACTAATATAGATGGTGGAGGATTTTTCCAAAACTTGGATCATGCAGTTTATGAAGGAACATGTGATGCTCCCGTAGAACTCTATTGTTCTGATGCAGAAGCTAGTTTAACCACATCATTAATAGTTGGCAATACCTATTATGTCAGAGTGTTTTCAGCTGGTGATGTAGGTGTAGATTATACTTTTGATTTATGTATCAGACCAGGCACTGGAAATGTAGCAATAGATCAAACAACATATACAATTGAAGAATTAGTAGTTAATATTTTAATTGATAGTCCTTGTGCTCAAATTTCTAATATTACATCATCTACAGGGTCAGATTTCGGTGATGTTAATGGTATTGGTTATTTTTCTTCAGACGAAGGAAGTTTCCCTTTTGAAGATGGTATTTTAATGACTTCAGGGGATGCAGCTTTGGCTGGAGGTCCTAACTTTAATGCTATGAGTGATGGTGGCTTTGCTTGGGCTGGTGATCTTGAGCTGGATGCAGCAGTTGGAATTAATTCAAACAATGCATCTATCATAGAATTTGATTTTGTGCCATTATCTGATGAAATTAGTTTTGATTTCTTAATGGCTTCGGAAGAGTATAATGGTTCAACAGGAGGTACTTTTGAATGTACGTTCTCTGATGCTTTTGCATTCTTATTAACTGATCCAAATGATATAACAACCAATTTAGCAGTACTACCTGGAACTACTACACCAATATTAGTAACTAATATTCACCCAGAAAACCCAGGTTGTCCTGCAATAAATGAGGAATATTTTGGTGGATACACTCCAGCAAACTTACCTCCAATGTCTTTTGATGGTAGAACAACAGTGTTTACAGCATTTGCACCAGTTATTATTGGTGAAACGTATCATATCAAATTAGTGATAGCTGATGCTACTGATACAGCTCTAGATTCTGGTGTATTTTTAAAAGCAGGAAGTTTTGATATTGGCGAGGTTGAGTTAGGTGCAGATATTACTGTAGCTGCTGGTACTGCAGCTTGTATTGGAGAGCAAGTCATTTTAGAGACACAAGCACCTTCGGTTGCTCACGTATGGTTTAAAGATGGATTCCAAATTGTTGGAGAGACTACTAATTCTTTAGTAGTTACAGAAGACGGTGTTTATACAACTCAAATTATATTTTCTCCATCTTGTATCATATCAGATGACATAACTGTAGAATTTTTACCATTACCAATTGCAAACATGCCTGTAGATTTAGTTGGTTGTTCAATTGGAAATGATACAGCAGTATTTAATTTGCCAGACAATGATTTTCCAATTTTAGGAGATACTCAAAGTCCTCCAGATTTCACAGTAACGTATCATTTAACTGAGCAAAATGCAATTGATGGTGTAGATGCGTTAGATAGTCCTTATACAAGCGTATCTGATCCTCAAACTGTTTATGCACAAGTGACTAATAATGTAACAGGTTGTGTAAATACAACGAGCTTTAATTTAGTATTAGGTATTGAACCAGAAACAACATTCACTGAGGATTTTGATTATGAAGTTTGTCCAGGTGCGGTAGTTCCTATCACTATTGAAGCTATTCCTGTTAATTATGATACTACTCAAGTGTCAATTAATTGGTATTATGCTTTTGACGCTAGTGCGACATCAGAACTAATTGGAGGCGAAAACAGTTTAACACTTCCTGTGTTAGAAGGCGGTATTTATACAATCGAAATTAGTTTTAATGATACAGGATGTACGTCCTCTCAATCTCAAGAAGTAATTGAATTAGAGAGCTGTTTCATTCCTCAAGGAGTTTCTCCAAATGGAGATGGCTTAAATGATAGTTTTGATTTAAGTAACTTTAGAGTGACCAGATTAGAAATCTTTAACAGATATGGTACAACGGTGTATCAAAAGACAAGTTATGTTGATGAATGGTTTGGACAATCAGATAAAGGAGATGAGTTACCGGTTGGTACTTATTTCTACTCTGTAGACTTTGAAGATAGAGATAGTGAAACCGGTTGGGTTTATATACAAAGAAGGCAATAACCAAACAATTTTATATTACTAAAAAACCTCTAACGTGTATTCGTTAGAGGTTTTTTTATTCAAACATTGTTTCGGTATTACAGTGCAATTAATATAGTAATTGATAATAAAATACAGCTAATTAGTAAAGCCCATAGCAACCAAATATTATAAGGTTCAGAGGTTTTCTTACTATTAAATTTCGCATTTAATACCTTTCTTTTTTTTCCGCTATATTGAATCCAGTTTTTAAATATTATGATTATACAGGCCATAACAAATAATGTCCAAGCATTGCCAGGGGATATTGTTACAGAGTTCATTTCATTTAAAAATGCAGATATAAAGATACCAGATAATAATAATAGACTGCATTGAAGGGATGTAATATAATACAAGGCTATTGTATTTGCTTTTTTCTTTTTGGTAGGTTTGTAATAATGAAAAACATTAAAAAAGAGTGTGTCAAAAATTTCCATACTTGGTTGTGTTATAAAAAAAAGCCACATCTAGAAGATGTGGCTTTCTAACTATTTTATTTGTTTTATTCTGAGTCTATACTCACAAAATCTAATTCATAAGTGCCATCAAAATCAGCTTCTCCGCTACCACTGTATTTAAATGCGATATGGATTTGACCTGAGCCACAAGATAAATCTACATTGCCAGACTCAAACCAGTCGCCAAAGAAGTCACTGTCTTGAGCCACATAAGCGTCAGAAAGGATTCCCCATGTTGCTGATGTGATTCCTGCTTCTGTACCATCCCAATCATTAGTAAATAGGACTTCCATGATACTTCCATCTGAAAAACTAGTAGACGTTTCGCAGTTAAAAGTTGTTCCTGTATTCGCGTCTAAATCAATTTCTGGCGTAATTAACCAAGCTATCGTGCTTGCATCTCCAGAGTTAAATGATCCTACTCTTGCAGAAATACCTTGTGATGAGTTAGTACCAGATTGCGTATAAGCTTCCCAACCTTCAGATCCAGCTTCTATGAAGTTTGTCCAACCGTTTCCAGAAATTAATGAGTTTGTCGCTTGTCCTTCAAAATCATCTTCAAATAAATTATTTGGTCCAGTGGTATCTGCTAAGCCACATTCTAATTCTATTGGGTCACATCGTTCCATAGTTGTAAATGTGATATCTTCAGGTGAATTAACTACGACATTGAATGCATCACCAAAGAAGTTTTTAGATAAAATCACATTCATAGACCCACTCATCGAAGGTAATTCTAGAGCTTTAAAATCTGCAAATGTACTAGTACTAAATATAGTTGTGCTGCTTGATGCACAGCTTTCCAAAATACGTTCTCCATCAAAACTATCTGATGCCTCTGAAGCAAAAGTTAATGGGCTGTCACCTAAAACATCATCTCTGTTAAATTGTACATTTTGTAATTGGATGTATAAATTAGTTTTATCATTAGTAAACTCATTTATTGCTACCGGAAGAGGAACAAGAGTTCCTGATTCCGCAGAACGAAAAATCGTAGAGTCTTCTGCAAAAGCTGGAATCTTTTCTGCATCATTTATGTTTGCTATTATGCCTAAAGTAAGTACTCCGCTTACGGAGCCAGCACTTAAACCTTGGAGTTTTATGTAAATTTTTCTACCAACTTCATATCTTGTGAATAGTGGGTTTACATCAAGTAAAACTTTTATTCCAGCTGTAGGGTTTTCTAGTTTATCTTGAATAATGATTTCTTCAAACCAGTTTCCACCTTCATCTGATGAGATGACGTAGCCTTCCAAATAACTACTTGCGCCATCAAAATCGAAAAGGTGTAGTCCTCCCGATTGAACCACTTGTCCAGCTACAGATGCTATGGATACTACTGGCCCATCTAAAGTTGGCTCTACTATGGTTAAATCCGGCGTTTCAAAATCATCATCTTGGACGCACCCGTTGAATACTACGACACTTAAAAGAAGTAGTAAAATTTTATTTAAATTCATTGTTTTCATTTTATTTCTATTTCTTTTCCTTAGTCACAAGGAAGTTGTTTTTTTATTTTCTAAAATCTAACATAAAAGTTTAAGTAGTAAGTTGTCCCATTTCCGAAGAAATAACGAGAGCCAAAAACTTCACCATTAGGTCGAGACGAGTCTTCTAAAACACGATCATAAGTTCCTAGTCGCGATTGTTCAAATCCACCTGTTCTAAAAGATTCGTTGAATACATTATTTATTGTTGCAAAAAAGCCAACGTAGTAGCCATCTATCCTCCATGATTTACCACCTACAATATTTACTAACATGTAATCGTCAAATTGCTCTTGTTTTAAGAGGCCTCTTGCCACGTCATCATCATAATCTAATATGGGTTGACCATCATAATCTGTCGTGAAGTTAGCAGACCGTCTTAAGCCACTAGCATCTACATAAGCATTTGAGAAAAAGTTTGACGTTGCTCCAACCCACCAGTAATCTGGATCACGATATTCAAATCCTATTTGATAAGCGCGTTCTGGACCTCCAGCGACATGCAGGTCTTTTAGATTGGTTGTTCCATCTCCAAAACGAACTTCTCCATCAAAATCATCACTTGTTAAATATAAATCCGGATTGTTGGCAAATGTATATTGACCAATTGAGGCAGCACCTTTTAACTTTATAGTTGGTGTTATTTGGGCTTCAATTCCAAATTCTACTCCAATATTACGTCTTCCAATATTAGTTGTGACTTCTTGCACAAAGGCATCACCATTGTCAATTCCTAAACCTGCTAAATCTTCAGTAAAATAAAACCCTACGTCTGAGCCATTTTCAAATCCTGTGTAAAAACCAGTTAATCTAGCTTTAACTACTGGGCTTCTATAAATGTAACTTATATCTATAGCTTGAGCAGTTTCACTATCAAGACCAGTCACAGTATTATTGTTTTGTCGTGCGTTGCTATATGAGTTTCGTATTGTTGGTGCTTTGGTAAAATAACTAGTATTAACATTTATTAAATGACGCCCTGTTACTTTATAAGTACCACCTGCTTTAACACCATAATTTGAAAAATCGAGTTTTTCTCCTTTCCCGAATGAATTATTTAGGAAGTTTCCATTTTCATAAAGACCGTTTCTTTGATAAGATGTTTGTGAAAAATTAGCACCAAAATAGAAATCTACTTTGTTGTATTTAAACTGTGCCTGAGCAAATGCACTTATAATATCTGCATTTATTTCATAGTTGTATTTGTAGCGATCACCTTCTTGTACAATCCTATCTGGATTGTTTGTATCACTCTGTGCTAAATCTTCTAATGACACAGCGTTTCCTCCCGCAGTTTCCTCGGCGAAGAAATCAACATCTAAATATCCTGTTCCACCTAGTAAATCTTTTAATTCTGCAAAGTTTTCACTTTTAAGATTTCTATAGCTCAGGTTTCCGTTTAATCTAATACGATCAGTCAACTCTGTGTCAAATATAGTATTGATACTAAATTGTGTGTCATCATTTCTGTCTTCTTGAATAGCGTAAATAGAATTCCCACCTTGAGCTCTTGAAATTTCATTTCCAAGATATAGAGCATTCCAATCAAATTGACCATCACTTCTAAAATCCTGTTCAGCTAAATAGGCCTGTTGATAGTTGTATGACGTTAAATTTGGAAAACGCAAGTGATAGCTAGGTAAGTTTTGATAATATGCTGGATCTGGATTTCTTGCACCACCAACGTACGAGCTTTGTCCATTGAAGTCTACTAAACGTGTACCACCATTGTCTATTCTAGTGTTTCCAATTCTACCAAATTGATAAGCTACATTGGTATTTAACTTGGTTTTTGTCGAGATATCCCAGTAATGACTTAACATGAAGACAGGTTCATTGATTTGTCTAACTCTAGAGTTTCTTATTTCACCATTTTGAGCTCCCCATAAAGGATTGTAATCATTACCTTTTAGATCGAAGACTTCTTGAGTAATAGCTGTAGAACGTCCTCTTCTGTTTTGAGCATAAATACTAGTGAGGTTAATACTGTGCTTCTCGTTAATTTGCTTTTCAACAGCAGCAAAAAATGAATTAGAATCATACAATGTTCCATTAACAAATCCTTCTTCTCCAGAGCGACGTGATGCTAAAACAGAATAAGACCAACCTCCTTGTAATAAACCAGAATTGTAGCTCGCCATAACCCGATCTGTATAACTTCTATTTGCAGATGCGTAAGAAACTCGTCCGCCACGTCTGTATTTTGAAGCGCGCATTACAATATTATTGGTACCTGCTAAATCACCAAAACTATAGTCATTTGCAGACATGCCCATTGTGAATTCTTGGTTTCTTTGAATATCATTAAGTCCGCCCCAATTTCCCCATTGTGGTCGTCCACTAAATTGCTTGTTCATTTCAATACCATTGATAAGCACCTTACCATTACCGTTGTCTAGACCTCTTGGTCTAAAAAACGTCGCACTAAAATCAAATGCTGCTGCATTTAAAAACACATCTCTTGAGGCTTGAAGTAAACCAGAGATGTTATCTGTTAAACCGTCATCTTCACTATTTAGGTTATCATCGGAAATCGAAATAATAAACAAATCTTTTTTATCACTTGAATCATAATCAAGTGTCATGCCACTTATGTCTACTGTTTTACCTTCGTTAACTACAATAGGATAACGTTTGGTTTCGTAATCTAGTTTCTCAATTTTCAAAACCTGTTCACCCAAGGGAACAATGCCTGGAAATTGAAATTCACCATTGGCATCAGTTTTTACAACCTGACCGGTTTCTTCAATGGTAATAGTTACATCAGGAATTGGCTCACCAGTAGTAGCGTCAAGAACGCTACCTTTTACGATAGTATCCTGTGCAAATGATGTGAGCACGGAGAAAATTCCAAATAGTAAAATAAAAAAACTTTTCTTCATACCTTATTTTAAAGATTAATAGTACTTGTGTCCTACAAAATAATTGTTATTTCACCGTGCAAATTAACATTATTTATAATAAATACATACTTTTGGCTCAAGATTTGCTTGTATTATAACGATAACATAATAGACTTACTATGACATTAAAATATTTTTCATTAACAATTATTTGTTTTTTAATCACGTTTAGTAGTTTTTCTCAAGATGAGGAAAAAGAAAAACGCTTCAAAATTCATACAGTAGCGTTCTACAATTTAGAAAATTTATTTGATACAATCAATGATACGACTAAGTTTGATGAGAAAAGCCCTATCATGGAAATGAAGGCTAATAGAGAAGAAGTCTATGTGAAGAAAGTGAAAAATATGGCACGAGTTATTGCAGATATTGGTGTAGACGTCACAGGTAATACACCGGCAATTCTTGGTGTTTGTGAAGTAGAAAACAGACAGGTATTAGTGGATGTTGTTAATGACCCTCTTTTGCTTTCTAAAGATTACGGTATTATCCATTATGAATCTCCAGATTCCAGAGGTATTGATGTGGCGTTATTGTATCAAAAAGATGTTTTCAAACCAATAAGTCATGGCTCTTATGAAGTTAAAATCTATGATGATAAAACAAGGGAACGTAAGCAAACAAGAAATCAATTATTAGTAAGTGGTGAGTTAGATGGTGATCTTATTCACCTTATTGTTAATCACTGGCCTTCTCGCAGTGGAGGAGAAGCACGCAGTAGACCAAAACGTGTCGCAGCAGCTAAAGTGAGTAAATATCTTAAGGATTCTTTACAAGCCAAGGACCCTTACGCAAAGATTTTTATTATGGGAGATTTAAATGACGATCCAACAAATGAAAGTGTAAAGGTTGTTTTAAATGCAAAAAGTGACAAAGAAGATGTTGATTTAAAAGACATCTATAACCCGTATGAGAATATGTTTAGGAAAAACGGATACGGTACTACAGCATATAGAGACGCATGGAGTTTATTTGATCAAATCATGTTCACAAAAGAACTCATCAAAAAAGATGATTATTCATCATTTAGATTTTACAAAGCAGGAATTTATAACAAACAATATTTAACTAATAAACGAGGTCGTTATAAAGGCTACCCATTTAGAAGTTTCGCAGATGGAGGTTTTACTAATGGCTTTAGTGATCATTTTCCGGTGTATGTTTACTTAATTAGGGAAGTAAAAGAATAAACAAAACGTTCAGAATAAAAAAATGCGCTATTGAATTCAATAGCGCATTTTTTTGTTTTTAAAATTCTTAGAACCACACGTTCCAAGGAATTTTAGCCAATACTAATAGTAATGCAAGCGTATAAAAGATAGCTAGCATTTTAAATTTTGAATTAGAGGTTAATTTTTTCTTATGCTTAGAATACCCCATTGTAATAAATACAACAGCAAGAATCATCGTTATTGGATGCTCAATTATGTTTGATCGCAATGCTTTATTTTTCATCACTTCACCCATTCCCATATCGCTAATGGCTGATAGGTAGTTTGATGCAAAGAAAAGCACGATTCCTATAAGTAATTGAATATGTGTTACAATCAAAGTAAATAGAGAAATTCTAAAATCTACAGCATGAAATTCTTTTTTCCCAAAAAACTTTATTAATGCATTAAGGGCAGCTATAACTAGCATAATAAATACAAGATAAGCCCAATAAGAGTGAATCATTTTAACAACATTGTACATCGCTGGTGGTTTTTAAAATTATGATTACAAAGGTAATAATTTAAACGATATTCTATTCTGAAATAGAAATTAAGCGTTTCACTTCATTTCCAAATTCGTCAACAACGGTTATGGTGTGTTTTCCTTTCTTCGGAAGAATGGCCAGTTCATGAATATCTTTAGTGATACCAACATACGTCTCATCAAGATACCAATACAGGCTAGATTCTGGTCTAGAGTGTGCAATCTTTAAAATGAGTTCATTGGTTTCACCATTGAAATCCTTCGGAAGGAAAATAGTATTATTACGCTTAGGGTAAATAAAAGCCATTGACACTTGATGCTCTCCATTACAATCTAAACGAAGTTTAGGTAATGGTTTATAAAACGGATTTTTACTCTTGTAATAATGCGCTTTTAAAGGTGGCAATACAAACCAAGATTTATGTTTGATATTGCTTAAATTCTCGCATGAAGAATTGACTTGATAGGTTTCTGTCGCATCAACATGAGCTAAAATATGATAGGGACAAGGCTCGGTTTTCAATCCGCTATTTTGAACATAATTCTGCTCCGTAATATCACAATTTGGTGATGCACGATGTCCACTCTTACTACAAATAGTAATTTCTTGCATTTCGTCATATGGTTTATCAAACCAATCACTGTTGGGTAATATATCAAATACGTCAAATAGAATAGGAGCTGCAGTTTGCACACCAACTAATCCTGGACGACCTTCACCATCTGCATTTCCAACCCAAACGCCAACCACAAAATCTTTTGTAGTGCCAATTGCCCACGCATCACGAAAGCCAAAGCTGGTTCCTGTTTTCCAAGCTATTTGTTTCGAGTCATCAAAAAACTCCCAACTTTCATCGCCTTGAGGTCTGTTTACTTTTTTCAAACTGTCATAAGTGAGGTAAATGGATGCAGCATCAAAAAGTGTTTTTTTAGCAGACTTTTCTCCAAAGTTTATCGCTTCCAAAGCAAAAAAAGTAGGTTCAACAAACTCATTTGTGTAATACTCGCTGGACGTTTCAGAAAAATGATTTAAGGTTGACGATAGTGATGCATAGCTTTTGCATAGATCCCAAAGATTACTTTCTGCACCTCCTAGAATAAGTGATAACCCGTAATGATTGGCATTATATTTTAAGTCTTTGAGCTGTAATTGCTTTAAATATTGATGGAAGCGATCTAGTCCAAAATCCTGAAGCATTCGCACCGCAGGTACATTTAAAGAACGCGATAAAGCACGACTAGCAGGCACAACACCATCATATTGTTTATTGAAATTTTCTGGGTTATAACTCCCAAACTGACTAGGGATATCTGTAACTAATGTATTAGGCAGCAAATCTCCAGCATCTAACATGGCAGCATATAAAAACGGTTTTAAAACACTACCAGTACTACGTGGCTTATCAATTATATCTACATCTTTTTGATGTGATCTATCTGTGGGTGTGTTGCCAACATACGAGAGAACCTTTCTAGTGCGAACGTCTAAAACTAAAACTGACGCATTGTAAATTTCATTTTGTTTTAAAATATTATATTGGTTTTTTACAATATAATTGACACGCACTTGAAGTTTACTATCGATAGTTGTTTGGGTCCGTTTTCCCCGATTAGTTGTCGCTACTTTTTGAAGTAAATGAGGTGCGATTTGTGGCAGAGCATATGGTTTTTGAGGCAAACCTTCAGCAATTGATAAATTATACGTTAATGAATCTATGATTTCATTTTGAACAAGTTTTTTTAGTAATCGATCACGTTTTTGTAACAAACGTTCTTGGTTTTTCCCAGGATAAATCAAACTAGGTGCATTTGGTAAAACAGCTAATGTTGCGCTTTCTGCCCAAGAAAGTTGGTGCACATCTCTATTGAAATAGCGCCACGCAGCAGCATCTAACCCAACAACATTGCCTCCAAAAGGCGCATTACTACTGTAATAGGCTAAAATCTCTTCTTTAGAATCTCTTAGTTCTAATCGCGTTGCTAAAATAACTTCTTTTACTTTTTCTAGATAGGTTCTAGCTTGCCCTTTTCTAGATAGTCTAATGACTTGTTGTGTTAGCGTGCTTCCGCCACGTTTTACCTCTCCAGAACTCAAATTATCTTTAAGTGCTTTAAAAATGGATACGGGATTAAAACCAGGATGCTTATAAAAGTACTCGTCTTCAAACTGAACGATGCAGGTTTCAAATTTGTCTGGAATGCTATCATTGTGTGGGAAGCGCCATTGTCCGTCAGATGCTATTTGAGCCCCTAGTAGTTCATTGTTTTGACTGGTAATGACAGTTGCTGTTGGGTCTTTGAATAGTTCACTAGGTAAACAAATTAAATAGCTTATTAAAAAGATAGAAAGTGCGATTGACTTCTTCTTATTTTTCTTGAGATATTTAATTAACCTATACATAAGCTTTACGAAAACGTTGTAGTTATTTTTTTTGTGATTATTTTATAAACATAAGTATATATTCATTTAATTTTAGCCTTACCCTTGAGTAATCATAAAATAGACAACCCAATAATATATACGTGAGAAAGCATTTTAATAGTCTTAATTTAATCATAATTTTTAGTATTTTTTTTTCTACAGAAACTGTGTTTGCTCAATTAGGATTTTGCCAAGGAAACTCTGGAGATCCAATTTTTGAAGAAACTTTTGGAGCAGGAACAGGTTATGGACCTCAATTAGCTGCTGGTATATCGACATATGCTTTTGTGGGATTTAATGGTCCACAAGATGGTGAATATACAGTCGGTAGCAACACCTTTGCTTATGGCTGGAATATGCCAAGTGACCATACACCGGGAGATACTAATGGAAAAGCACTACTAGTTAATGCAAGTTTTACTACGGGGGAATTTTATACTATTCCAATCAATGGCCTGTGTGAAAACACAACCTATGAATTCTCGTCTTGGCTACTAAATATATTACCTAGTTCTGGCTGCGGAGGTAATGGAATACCTGTAAATGTTAGATTTCAAATTTGGGATGTAACAAACACCAACTTATTAGCAACTGGTGATACAGGAAATATTTTCAGCTCAGGGACTCCTAATTGGCAGCAATATGGATTGGTTTTTCAAACGGTACCTGGACAAACAGCAGTAATTTTAAAAATGATTAATAATGGATCTGGAGGATGCGGTAATGATTTGGCTATTGATGATATTGTTTTCAAAAGTTGTGGCGATTTTATTGATGTAACAAATTCAGATGGTAATAATAGTGATGATGATTGTATTACATCTACACCGTATAGTACAATATTAACAGCAATACCAGATAACACAGTATTTAGTAGTCACTTTTATCAATGGCAAGAAAGTATTGATGCTATTTTTTGGACGGATTTACCAGACGAAATAAACGATACTTTAGCCGTTTCCGGTGTTATAACAACGAGTTATTATAGAGTCAAAGTAGCAGAATTTGCCTCTAATTTGAGCAATAACGATTGTAATACGTTTTCAAATGTCTTTGAAATTATTATTACTCAAGCACCAACACAACCAACACTAGAATGTTGGGAAATAGCAACGATTAACGATGTCACCTGTTCGTGGGAAGTTACAGGAACGCAACCAACACAACCTACAGGACTTGAGTGCTGGGAAACTACTAGTTTTAATCTAACAACGTGCAGTTGGGATATCACAGGAACGCAAACAACTCAACCAACAATAGAGTGTTGGGAAACAGCAACATTTAATACGACAGCATGTTCGTGGGAAGTAACAGGTAATCAGCCTATTCAGCCTGTGGGATTGGAGTGTTGGGAAATAACGAATTTTAATACAACAACTTGTAGTTGGGATATCACAGGGACAGAACCTACTCAGCCAACAATAGAGTGTTGGGAGACCACAACGCTTAACAGCACAACGTGTTTATGGGAAGTTACGGGTACGCAGCCAATTCAACCTACAGGATTGGAGTGTTGGGAAGTTACTAATTTCAATACAATAACCTGCAGTTGGGATCTGACAGGAACCCAACCTACTCAGCCAACAATAGAGTGTTGGGAGATAGCAATATTTAATACAGCGACTTGTAGTTGGGATATCACAGGAACACAACCCATTCAACCAACGTTAGCGTGTTATGAAACAACAACTTTTAATACTACAACCTGTAATTGGGATGTTACGGGAACTCAACCTTTAGAACCAACGGACCTTGAATGTTGGGAAATGACAACCTTTGATGATATCACTTGTACTTGGGATATTTCAGGGACCGAACCAGTAACAGGTAATGTACCAGCACCATTAGTGTATTGTGACCTAGATAGTGATGGTTTTGGAGTATTTACCTTAACTGATTTAGATGATGCAATAACAGGAGGTGATCCAAATCTAACAGTAAGCTATCATGAGACAGTTGCAGATGCTAATAATGATGTGAACCCATTGTTAAGTCCCTACAATAACATTGTACAGAATCAGCAAATAATTTATGTGCGTGTAGATAGTGCGGCGGTAGTCGTAGATTGTGTACTTTCACTAGAACTTATTTTAATAGTCAATCCCACCCCACAATTAGGCGCATCCCCAACAACATTAGAAGTCTGTGATGATGTAACCGCAGATGGTATTGCACAATTTGATTTGACGTCTAAAAATGACGAGATTCTTCAAAACTTAGTAGACTCGACGTTATACACAGTAAGTTTCTATGCAGATGAGGTTAATGCCGATGCAGCAACTAATCCAATCGCAACGCCAACAAATTATACGAATACGACAGCATTCAATCAAGAATTATGGGTACGCGTAGAAGATAATGCAATCAGTTGTTATAAGCTTACAACATTAGATCTAGTTGTTAATGCACTACCGGTATTACTACAGCCATTGCCATTAGAACTTTGTGATGATAATAATCCTGGAGATCAAATGGAGGTGTTCCTGCTAGAAGATGCTACCGATGAGATTTTAGACGGACAAACAGGGATCAGTTTAACCTACTTTGAAACACAAGTAGATGCAGATACAAATACAGATCCAATCGCAAGCCCATATACTAATATTGTCAACCCGCAAACGGTTTTCGTTGTGGCAACAAATGATGAGACAGGATGTTCAGTGAGTACCACAGCGACACTACTTTTAAGAGTGAACCCACTTCCATCACCAACGACGCCAACAGATTTAGAAGCATGTGATGAAGATAACGATGGTTTTGCAAGTTTTGATTTAGAAGAAAGAACTTTAGAGATTATAGGAGGTGAATTAAATATAGCAGTAACGTATCACGACACACAAGCCGATGCAGAAACAGGAGATAATACATTAGCTAGTCCGTACACTAACATCGTTATGGATCAGCAAACCATTTACATTAGACTCACCAATACGATAACAGGCTGTTATAATGCTTCGGAAACATTAACAATCCGTGTACTAGCGTCACCAGAAGTACCTGTAACTATAGACGTGTATGTGATTTGTGACACCAATTCAGATGGGATAGCCCAATTTGATTTAACGACTAAGGATGCAGAGGTTATAGGTACACAAACTGATGTTACGTTAACGTATCACGTTACCGCAGCAGATGCAGCATCAGGTGCTAACCCAATAGCAAACGTTGGTAACTATAGCAATACCAGTAACCCACAAACGATTTATGTAAGCCTTGTAAGCACTATAAATGCCTGTGTAGATTTGGGACAATTTGAAATCCGCGTAGAATTACCACCAGTAGCAGTACAACCCTTACCTTTAGAATTATGTGATGATGAGATAGAGGATGAAATCACTGTTTTTGATCTAACGGTAAAGGATGCTGAAATTACCGGAGGTGAAGCAAGTTGGAGTGTCAGTTACTACGAGACCCAAGTAGATGCAGATGCGCAAACTAATGCAGTAACTGCAGAGGCGTATACCAATACAGCAATAGGCATCGCAGCAGCCAATCCACAAACGTTATTCGTTGTAGTCACAGATATAGACACAGGATGTGCAGATCAAGTAACACTCACGATACGTGTATTACCCAATCCAACACCAACAGAAGTACTTCCAGATTTAATCCTCTGTGATGACATCAATCCAGGTGATATGGAAGAAGTATTTGACCTTACAACGGACGAAGCCTTATTGCTTAACGGTGAATTAAACGTCACACCAACCTACCACGAAACATTGGAAGCCGCAGAAGAAGGTGTCAACGCGATACCAGATTCAACACTATACACGAACACAAGTACACCACAAGTGATTCATGTACGAGTGACTAATGACAACACAGGGTGTTATACCATCGTGAACTTCACCATCATCGTGAACCCATTACCAGATGTGATAGCAGTGACAGATTTTATAGCCTGTGAACTCTTCAATGATGGTTTTTATGATTTTGATTTAACGATGAAAGATGCCGAAGTATTAAACGGACAAGACCCATTATTATTCACAGTCACCTATTATGAGACACAAGAAGACGCAGACGATTTAGTGAATGCGCTTGTAAGTCTGTACACCAATATAACGGATCCACAACAGATTTTTGTAGCCATCACCAACACTGACACAGGTTGCTCCATTAGCACACCAAGTTTCAATATAGACGTACAAGAAGCCGCCGAAGCGAATAGTGATATGGAAGCGATATTGTATGAGATTTGTGATGATGAGATGGATGATGATAACGATCCAACCAATAACAGTGCGCAGTTTGATTTAACATTAGTTGCAGTTGCTGCAGATTTAGATCCAGATAGCATTCAAGCACAAATATTAGACGGTCAAGACCCAGCAAACTACATCTTAAGTTATTATGCAAGTGAAGTAGATGCAGAGTTAGGTGTTAATCCACTACCATTGTTATATGAGAATCTAGAGACACCACCAATGAACCCACAAGTGATTTGGGGCAGAGTAGATAATAACACACTAGATATCTCAGGATTAGATACCTCTATTTGTTATGCAGTAGCCCCATTAACGCTACAAGTTAATCCGTTACCTGTATTTGATTTAGAAGACAGCTATATTTTATGTGTTGGTTTAAATGGGACAGAAGTATTAGCTCCATTAGTTTTAGATACTAACTTAAGTACACCAACCTACACCTTTGAGTGGTTATTAAACGGAACAGCAATAGTAGGCGCGACCGAAGGTAGTTATATGCCAATCGAAGGAGGAACTTACACAATAACTGTTACAGATGTGACCACATCAACAGAAACGAGCTGTCCAAGTAGTGCTATGACAGAAGTGATAGAAAGTGCACCGCCAACAGTAGAGGCGACAGTAAGTACAGATGCTTTTTCAGATACACACGTTATCGAAGTGACCGTAGATGGGTTAGGAGACTATGAGTATAGTTTAGATGGCGGGCCATGGCAAGATGAACCGCTATTTGTAGATGTGTCCTTAGGCGAACACTTTGTTACCGCAAGAGACAAGATTGGTTGTGGAGAAGCAAGTGATGCTATCACGGTCATGGATTATCCAAAATTCTTCACCCCAAATGGTGATGGATTTAATGACACATGGAATATTAGTGCAATAAATGGACAACCAAATGCAAAAATTTATATATTTGACAGATACGGAAAGTTACTCAAACAACTCAGTCCAACTGGAGCAGGCTGGAATGGTACTTACAACGGTAACCAACTTCCAATAAGTGACTACTGGTTTGTGATAGAGTACAACGAGCCTAATACAGGCGACCGTAAAGAATTTAAAGCTCATTTTACCCTGAAACGATAAATACTAAGTAAACAATATTGAAAAGGCGACGCCATAGACGTAGCTTTTTTTTCTTTTTGAGAGTACCTTGTTTTGTATTGATATGAAAGATTTGAAATAACTCTATGAGACAAAAGCAAATAAAGAATTGAACTCATACTCACGTTCCACTTTGCAAATCCTCACTTTATACCAATCATACCAATCTTTTCGCCCTTTTTGTTGTGCGATTAAATGGTCGGTTTGTTGTTTCCAGTTTTTAATGGCTTCTAGGCTTTCCCAATAGCTTACTGTAATTCCAATCTCGTTTCTGGCGCTGTCAATACTCATAAATCCATTTTGTTGTTTAGCTAAGACTTCCATTTGGTTGGCCATATCATCATAATCTTTACTGTTTTTAGTCTGTATTGAAGTAAAAATTACTGCGTAATAGGGTTTGTTATCTTTAATCATGATACGATGTATTTTTTGAGTTTTTGACGTTGTAAATATTATAAATTCCTGCGTTAAAAAGTAGGATTATATTTAATATAAAGGGAATAGATCATTCTATGTCATCACTTCACAACAGCAATCCAACGTCCTTTATTTCTTACAAAGAAGTCATTATCATACATGGCTTCGGCTTGAGTTCCTGGAAGATAATAGGTTCCTAAATACGCTGCGTTGAGCATTACTGTAAATACTTTTTCATCGTTGTTATTTCTATTTTGGCTATTACCTATATCGAAATAGAAATTCACACGATCATCACGTATATCTGTATAACGTGCTTGACTGGTTGTGGTATCTCCAAAATCTGTGAAGCGTGTGTTTACAATTTCCCAACCAGACGGGAAAATCTGTGTTAACGCGACATCATATAATCGATTATCTCCTTTATTACTAACCGTTATTCTTGCTACGATGTCTTGTCCTTGCTGTAGTTTTTTAACATCCAAACGGTTTCCATTAAGATCTTGATAAATGACAGAAACTGTCAATCCGCGCTGCTCAACCAACTCTTGTCCTAATGGTAATTGACCAGAATTTAAAACCCTAACATACACTAAATTACCAATACTATTTTGAAGTTTTAAAGCATTAGAGCCATCTGTAACGATAAGTTCTCTTTGAGCAATTGTACTCTTGGTGGTTATCGTTTCGGTTTTACCATTAAAAGTGTAACTCAAATTCATGTCTTTTCCACCATTAGCTTCGACTAGCTTTGCCATAGCTAATAAGCTGTAAGCTGTTGTTTGCGTGCTCATCCATTGATCACTCGATAAATCTTTAGCAATTTGCTCTGCAATATCACGTGCTTTAGGGTTTTTGGTAATTATCATTGTTTCTAAAGCCATTGCTCTATTTCGATCTGCAGATCCATAAGTGTAGTAATTATACTTTTGAGGCTTGAAACTTATATTAGCCAATTTTGATAATTTATCGCTCGCTTCCTTTTGTCCAGCCAGAGCATAAGCCGCAGCCAACCGCCATTTTGCTTCGTTAGAAATTTCGCTAAATTCTCTCAACCTATTCATCGATGCTAAATCTGCACTTCCAGCTAACGCTAAGGTGTATAGTCTGTACGCCTGAGCTAAATCTGAATTATAGTTTCTATAACTAGGTCTCCAATCTCTAGCTGCTTGTTTTTGGTAGCGCAACCAATTACTTTTAAATGTGAGTGGTAGCACGAAGCCATTCTTTTCGGCTTCTATCATAAAATGCCCTGCATAACTTGTTCCCCAATCATTGGCAGTATTCTCCCCAATCCAATAACTTAAACCACCATTTGGTCTTTGAAAATTACCTAAACGCTTGATTCCGTTTTCAATATTGGACTGGATTTCCTGTTTTTTCTCATACTTTAAATCAAAGATGTCGCTTAAATATAACTGTGGAAATACGCCAGACGTCGTTTGTTCAATACAACCATGAGGATAGCGAATCAAATACTCCAATCGCTTAGAGAAGTCCATTGGCGGAAGCGTTGAAAATTCTACAATTGCGGTATTAGTTCCAGAAACGCCAAAGGTTGAAAATTTTAATATTTCCGAAGCATTTGCCTCCAATTTTTTAGTCTCGTATTTTGAAGTTATCGGGTTTGGATTTGTAACATCCAACTCTACTTTATAGGTTGATTTTTCGCCATTTCCAGTGGCAACAACTTCTACAGTATTAATGCCTTTAGCTTTTGAAACATCTAGCTCAAAAAACGCCATTTTTTCATCAGGCTTAGCGAATGTAAGTTTCTGAGTAGCATGTCCAACAACTGAAATCCCATCACTCAACTTTAGGCTTAAAGTCACGTTTTTCACTTTAGACTCCATAGCAAATACAGTGACTGGAAGGGTTACTTTTTCTCCCGGACTTAATTTCCTTGGAAGCGTTGCTAAAACCATCAAAGGCTTTTTGACTTCTACAGATTTGTCTGTGCTACCATAAGCTTCGGTTTTGTTATTTCCTGCAACAACCATGGTGCGAACTGCTCCAATATAATTTGGCAACTTAATTTTATGCGCTTTACGTTGTCCTGCTTTTAATTCAAAAGGTCCTAAATAAGTAACTACTGGCTTAAAACGATTAGCTTTTTTATTCTTTCCTTTTGCAGCACTTCCGTCACCACCAATCGCAAAGACTTGATCTATACTTCCGGAATACGCTCCAATAACATCATCAAAAACATCCCAAGTTTTTACACCAAGTGCTTCACGAGAATAGAACTCAGACCATGCATTAGGTGTTTTAAATCGTGTTAAATCTAGCAAGCCTTCCTCAACCATCGCAATAGTATAGGTCATGGCTTTTTTGTTTTTTTCTGAAACGAAAATCTCAAATTCTTGTTCTGGACGCAAGACACTTGCCATTTGTAATTCTGGTTCGAGAATCGTTTTTGGGTCTTCAACTAAAATTGGAATTACACCATATAATCTGATAGGCAAATCATTGCTTGTAAGTGCATGAGGTTGCAATAAAGAGATATTGATAAACACGTTTGGCGCCATTTCTGAAGTAATAGGAATATCAACCGTCGTTTCCCCTTTTTTGGTTTTTACCCATTTGTAATCAATCACATCAGATCCGTTTTCTATACTCACCAATGCACGACCTTCACTACCAGATGGGAATTTTATTTTTGCAGTTTCACCAACACTATAGTTGTCTTTGTCACTAGCAAATACCAGCATTTTTGCTGCTTCTTTATCATTTCCTGTTGACATACCAGACCAATTTTTGTAGAAATAAGTTGTACGTCCAGTGGCATGACCACTTATGGGGTCATAAATTCTAATAAGGTAACGACCTCTATCATTTTCAGGGATTTTGAGTGTAAATGTTGTTTTTCCATTTGCTCCTGTGGATGCTTTTTGATTTAAAACAGGTCTGTGGTAACTACTAGACACATAGTTTGAAAGGTTGTCGTAAGAGGAGTTCCACCACCAACGCCATTCTACTTTATAGACTTTTATTTCAAGGTTATCTCGTTTTACAGGTTTTCCATCTTTGTCTACAACTGCAAGATCGAAGGTCTGATTGGTGTCTGTGAAATAGGACCCATAGTAATTGCCTTTTGGAGATTTTAAGCCAATATAAGACTCAAAAGGCGAATACTGTTTTGTAAACGCATCGAGAGAAAAATCACCTCCATTTTCAAAAGCTCTTACTAAAAATTGTGCGTTGAGCATTCCTGGTGCATTTTTACCAATATCTAGTTTTGCGTTGATTTTTGCTTTTCCGTCTGCATCAAGATTACCTTCAAACACATTGAGTTCTTCGGTGTTAAATTGACGTGTAGGATCATTAAATATGTAGCCTTTATAGTTTTTAAAGTTTGTGTACGATGCACTAAATTTTGCTTTAACCTCTGCCTTAATGTTTTTTGCAGGAGCACCATGTAACCATTTTACGTCGAGCGTCCCGTCGAGAGGTTCTTTACTAGAAAGAATCTCGTTTTCAAAATCAATTTTTATTTTTAGGCGGTTAGGTTTTACAGTTTCAACTTTTAAAGCCTTATAAAATTGCGCGCCACCAACAGATACTTTTGCGTTGTAGTTTCCGGTTTTCCCCTCTTGAGACGTTGGTACTACGAACTTGTAGAAATTATTGACGTTATCTGTTGTTGCGTTTTTGTAAACCAGTTTTCCGTTAGGATCTGTGACTTCCATTTTTACAGGGTGACCTTCAGGAAGTTCATTAGCTTTATCATTCAACATAAACGTTAAAAACAAAGAATCTCCAGGTCTCCAAACACCACGTTCTCCGTAGATGTAGCCTTTTAATCCGCGTTGCAATTTATTTCCTGAAACATCAAACTTACTTAGAGATAGAGAATTTCCGTCGGTAAGCCGCATATAACTCGTATTGTTGCCTTTGGTCACAATCACAAATGACGCATGTTTATTAGCTTCATAAATAGCTAAACCTTCACTGTTTGTCGAAATAGACCCAATTTCTTGTTGCTGATAATTAAATAATTTAATCGTGGAATTAGCCTCCGGATTTGTACTTAGAATATTGGTAACTGCAAAATAATAGGTTTTGTCTGTGCCTTGTTTTGCAATTACGCCCAAATTCGAGGTAATTAAGTTTTGTGCGACAACACGGTTATCACTATAATATGCATCGTTGCAAGGATTATCTCGTTGCCTCCAATTATGGCTGTAGTTTCGGTATCTATACGCACGATTATCCCAATATTCTTCCTCCTTTAAATCGTCATCTTCAGTGGGTGTTTCAGCATAATCACCGTCATAATAATAGTCGTCTTCATAGTAATAATCATCATATTCGTTGTCTTCATTTAGAGAGCCACTCGATTTTGCTTCGCAGTCATAAAGAGAGTAGTTTTTATTGTAATCAATTTCTATACGATAAATTGCGCCTGCGTCTGCTTTAAAAAACTGAGACAAATCAATGCTATATGCTTTCCATTTTCCTGAGTTTTCTGCTGCTGATTGCAACTGGATTGTTTGTTTTGCAATACGACGACCAACGCGTTTGATTTCGTTTTGGTTGTTACTATTTAAAGGATTGTCTTGTAAAAATTGTAACACGTTGTCTTCAAAAATCTTGATCACTCTAACATCAACAGCACTTAAATTTACTGCTTCAAAATTGAATTTAAGATCTTTAGAATTTGGTAGAATGGTCCCATTGCTAATGAGTTTAACCATGGGTTTTATTTCTTCAAATGATATCGCTTCGGAAAATGGCTGCTTCAACTTATAACCATCTTCATTTTTAATACCTTGAAATACATCAACCTGAATGTTACCAACCAATTTAGTGTTTGGATACACTTTTAAGACGTTACCAATAACCACAAATTTTGGTTTCTTTACGCCCTGAATAGTCACTAACCCATCAAAATTTTGATTATTTTTTATGGGATCAGAAAAGTTGATGTATAAAAATTGTTCAGGTGTTTTATAAGGTTCAACATTGATAATTTTAAAATTATTTATTCCAGGAATTTCGATTTTGTTTTCCCCTTTATTATCTGCTTTTATAGATGTACCATTCCATTTTATGAGTATTTCAGAATCGTCAATCAAACGATTAATACTGTCTATTCTAAAATCGAATTGTTTTGAAGCTTTCTCTATTTCGTTGAATTCTAATTTTAGTTTCTTTCCGTTTTGAGAGGCTTTAATAAGCTTTTTAGCGTCTTCTATTGAAATCACATCTGCAGATTTTATGACAGCCTCTAAGTATTGCCATTGTTTACTATACGATTGTAAAGCATTGGTATTGAGGCTAAAATTTGGAGTTATGGTTTTAAACTGAAACACATAGTCTTCATAATCTTTAGGCATGTTTTTGTAAATCTGGTCTAGTTTTACTTTTACCTTGTATTCTGTCGAGGGTTCAAGATATTCATCTGGTGTAAAAACTAGATTATGCGTATTTAAGACTGTTAATTTTCCATCTGCATGAGGTGAAAGACTTACAAGATCCCCATCTATTTCTTGCCCTTGTTCCCAACTTTCAATGGCATTAGCAAGATTGATTTTTATAGGTTCTGCAACAGATTGCAATCCAGATGAGGTATAGCTTATATAGTCTCTATATTTGAATAGGTTGTCTGTTTCTTGCGTTATAGTGTCTTTCTTTTTACAAGAAAATAAAATTGCTAAACAGAAAATGACTGTGGAAAGATGTTTTAGTTTCATGGTAAAAAGTGTTTGATTGTCAATTATTTGAGCTACTCAAAACTAATCTTTTATTTTAGGATTTTTAGGGTAAATGATGATTCGTTGGTCATAAAATAGAATGTGTTGTGATTTTTGAAGAATTCGTTTTTTTTGGTGTTTAAATCAATTCACTAGGAGTTTTAAAATTTCCGAAGTGAATTATAAATAATTATTAGTTTCCCTTTGCGCTTGCCCTTAATCCCCCTAAAGGGAGCCGACGCTCAGCTCTTGCTAATGGAGCCAATTTTGATCTATGATTAATCTTCTTTCTTTGGTTTCGTAGGTTGTTATTATTCTAGAAAAAGTCACCCTTTAGGGTTGGGGCAAACTTTTTCGGTTTAATCCTCCCCATAAATCCCAATCTCCAAGTCTCCTTTATCATTCATTGTGGCGCGATACATACCTGCAGTATTAAACTCAGCAACCATATTTCGATTTTTATCAATTGCTACTATACCGCCATCACTCCAAGTTCTGGTACTTTATTTTGAATCACTTTTCGAGCAGCTTCTTTTTCCGAAGTCATATTCTTTTAAGAATCGTACCAGTACCACCATGAATGATAATGGCGAATTCAGCTTTTGTTTCTTTTTTTTCTTCGGACATATCTAACATACTATCTTTTGCAGTGTCATTAGCATTTTTGTCAATCTCGCTACAACTAAAATATAGAGAAAATAATAGCATAAAAAGGAAGGGCTATTTATTCATAATAGAGGGCTTTTAAGTACTTTAAAGTTATAGTATTCGATAGGTTACATCAAGAAAAAATGATAAATTATTAGTAACTTTGCATGATAATTTAATAAATCATAAAATTTAAGCATATATGGAAGCAATTGCTACCGATTTCGGAATAAAAGAGGCTTTACAACAGTTAGGAGTAAAGGCTATTAATGACGGAACGTCTACAGGTTCAAATAATTTCTCTAACGGAGATATTATAGAGTCTTATTCTCCTGTTGACGGACAATTAATAGGAAAAGTAAAAACAACAACACGAGCAGATTATGACAAGGTTATGGACGCAGCAACAACTGCATTTTTGTCTTGGAGAGATAAACCAGCACCACAACGTGGCGAAATCGTTCGTCAGTTTGGAAACAAATTAAGAGATTTAAAAGAACCATTAGGTAAGTTGGTATCTTATGAAATGGGCAAATCGTTACAAGAAGGTTACGGTGAAGTTCAAGAAATGATTGATATCTGTGATTTTGCTGTTGGATTGTCAAGACAATTAAACGGACAAACAATACCCTCTGAACGTCCTATGCATGTTATGAGAGAACAATGGCATCCAATAGGAGTTGTTGGTATTATTTCTGCATTTAATTTTCCAGTAGCAGTTTGGGCATGGAATACTGCTTTAGCTTGGATTTGTGGAGATGTTTGTGTTTGGAAAGGTTCTGAAAAAGCACCTTTATGCTCAATAGCTTGTCAAAATATTATTGCAGAAATCTTAAAAGAAAATAACTTACCAGAAGGAATCTCTTGTATCATAAATGGAGACTACAAAGTAGGTGAAATGATGACAACAGATCATAGAATTCCTTTAGTGTCTGCAACGGGTTCTACGAGAATGGGAAGAATCGTTGGAGCAACAGTTGCTGAGCGTTTTGGAAAATCTTTATTAGAATTAGGTGGAAACAATGCCATCATTATTACACCAACTGCAGACTTAAAAGTTGTAGTTCCTGGTGCTGTATTTGGTGCTGTTGGAACTTGCGGACAACGTTGTACGTCAACAAGACGATTAATTATTCATGAATCTGTTTACGATAAAGTAAGAGATGCTATTGTTGGTGCTTATGGTCAATTAACGATCGGAAACCCTTTAGATGAGAAGAATCATATTGGACCATTAATTGATCATGATTCTGTAAACACGTATTTAGCTGCTATTGAAAAAGCGAAAGCTGAAGGTGGAAATGTATTAGTTGATGGTGGTGTTTTAGAAGGTGAAGGTTACGAAAGTGGTTGTTACGTAAAACCAGCTATTATTGAAGCAGAAAATCATTATGAAATCGTGCAGCATGAAACATTTGCTCCTATTTTATACCTAACTAAATATTCTGGAGAGGTAGAGAATGCTATTGAAAAACAAAATGGTGTTGCTCAAGGATTATCGTCTGCTATTATGACTAACGAATTGAAAGAGGCTGAGAAGTTTTTATCTTATGCAGGTTCAGATTGTGGAATAGCAAATGTAAATATTGGTACTTCTGGTGCAGAGATTGGTGGTGCTTTTGGAGGCGAAAAAGAAACAGGAGGTGGACGTGAGTCTGGATCTGATGCTTGGAAAGTGTACATGCGTCGTCAAACAAATACAATCAACTATTCTGATGAGTTGCCTTTAGCGCAAGGGATCAAGTTTGATTTGTAGAAAACAAATTGGTATTACAGTATAATTTTTAAAGTCACTTGAATTCAAGTGGCTTTTCTAGTTTTAAACCACAAACACGTATTACTGCTTTTACAGCCGAACAAACGTTTATAATTGATGATTTAAGTGTGGGTGAATTTCAAACGCAATTAACAGTGTAGTTCTATCCTAACCTAGTAGGTGAAAAATTAAAGACTATTTTGATAAACGATTTGACAGCTTTTAAAATAGACTCCACGAATTATGAATCAAGAATTTATTTCATGTCTTTAGGATCTAATCATGGAGAAGAAATTATAGAAGTCATTAAAAAACAAGGATTCCATTATGCATAATATTGACTGTTAATCAAAGAAACTATGTTTAACTCATAATTTATAACAAAATAAGCATAACAACCGTTTATATTATTGAAACGGTTGTTATGCTTTCGTCTTTGGAATCATTTTTGAACATAGATAATTAAACCTAACGTCGATTATTACGTCTAAAAGTTATGAAACCTCGTCACATACAACATTTATATTGGAGAGCTGGTTTTGGTGTAACGCCAAACAAACTTAGTGTTTTGTCTAAAAAAAACAAAGACCAAGTTGTAGACGCATTATTTTTTGAGTCGGAAAATGTGACTGATTTGATGATTGACACTTCAGAACTTGATCACCTCATAACTAAATCATTACTTAACGACAAGGCAAAACAAAGAGATTTCAGTAAAATAAGTAGTGAGAAACTTAAAGATTTTAATAGTCATTGGATAAATCGATTGGTAACTTCAGAAGAAACACTAAGAGAAAAAATGACCTTATTTTGGGCTAATCATTTTGTGTGTCGGGATCATAATATCTTTTATGTACAGCAATATAATAAAACCTTAAGAGATTACGCATTAGGGAACTTTGGGGATTTTGTAAAGGCGATTTCAAAAGAAACCGCAATGCTTAAGTATCTAAATAATAAGCAAAATCGAAAAGAAAAACCAAACGAAAATTTTGCTAGAGAACTTATGGAGTTGTTTACTTTAGGTGAAGGTCATTATACTGAAGAAGATATAAAAGAAAGCGCTAGAGCATTTACAGGTTATAGTCATAATTTTGAAGGAGTATTTCTACTTAGAAAGCGTGAACATGACTACGATTTTAAAACGTTTTTTGATCATATGGGACGTTATGATGGTGATGATATTATTGATATAATATTAGAACAAAAACAGTGTGCTCGTTTTATCTGCCGAAAAATCTATAGTTATTTTGTTAATGATGTCATTGACGAAGATAAAGTGGAAGAGTTAGCAAGCGTTTTTTATAAAGATTATAATATAGAAAGTTTAATGAGATATTTATTTATGTCTGATTGGTTTTATACTGAGGCACATATTGGTTCAAAAATCAAATCACCTACTGAGTTTTTAGTTGGAATGTCTAGAACGGTTCCAATAGCATTTGAAAACACAATAGATGTAATTAAAATTCAAAAACTATTAGGGCAAATCTTATTAAACCCTCCAAATGTTGCGGGATGGAAAGGAGGGAAAAGTTGGATTGATAGTAATACAATTATGCTGCGTTTGAAGCTGCCTTCAATTATATTAGCAAATGCAAAAATTTCGATTAAAGAAAAAGGAGCGTTTGAAGATAGCTTTGAAAAGTACTACTCAAAAAAAAATAAAAATAAATTTGTTTCGGTAAAGATAGATTGGGAAAATTTTGAAATGCAATATAGGGATTCTTCGTTTGATGATTTGAAACACCTACTAATCATTCCAGTATTAAGTGATGGAACTGAAACTTATTTGAAGACATTAAGCAAAAAGTCAAAGCGAAATTTTTGCGTGCAATTGATGTCATTACCAGAATATCAAATGTGTTAGCGCTATTTGTTTTTTGAGTTTACTGGAAAATAAAATTAGTTTTATTTCAGTAGGGAAGAAAAATCAAGCACAGCAGTACTATCGTTTCTTTTTATTTTGAAACTGATATGAAAAAAGAACATTTTATTTTTGAGTTAATTTAAAGGATAAATTGCATAATCATGGATAGAAGAAATTTTTTAAAGCAGTCCACATTAGCGAGTAGTTTATTTTTCGTGCCAAATGTTGTGAAAGCATTCGAAAGCATGTCTGCGTTGACTTTAGGTTATAAGCGCTTGGTAATTATTCAACTTGCTGGTGGAAATGACGGTTTGAATACAGTTATTCCGTTTAATAATGATGTGTATTATCGTAACAGACCAACAATTAGTATTTCAAAAAACGACATAATTGAAGTTACAGATGAGCTAGGCTTTCATTCTAATCTTTTACCATTAAAAAAATTATACGACCAAGGCCATCTCACAATTATTAATAATGTTGGATATCCAAACCCTAATCGTTCTCATTTTAGATCGACAGATATTTGGCAAACTGCAAGTAACTCTGATCAATATTTACAAACAGGTTGGATTGGTCGCTATTTAGATGAATATGGAAATAAACCATATAACGCGATTGAAATTGATGATAGCTTGTCTTTAGCTTTAAAAGGTAAAAACATCAATGGAATTGCGACGACAAATCCTTCGGTTTTGTTTAAAACATCTCAAGACCCTTATTTTAAAAATGTACTCAAGCATTACCAAGATGAACATTTGAGTGAGCATAATTTGGGGTATTTGTATAAAACAATGATTGCTGCAGAGTCGTCTGCCAAGTATATTTTTGAAAAACATCAAACATCAAATAGTCAACAGGACTACCCTAATAATGAATTTGGAAATCAATTAAAAACAACTTCTGAGTTGATGAACTCAGGAATAGAAACCAAAGTGTTTTATTCTTCTCTTGGCGGATTTGATACACATGCTAACCAAATAAATAGCCAAGCGCGTTTATTAAAAATATATGCAGAAGGAGTAGAGGCTTTTGTAAATGACTTAAAAGCACAAGGCACTTTCAATGACACGTTAATCCTGACGTTTTCTGAATTTGGAAGACGAGTAAAACAAAACGCAGCTAATGGCACAGATCATGGCTCAGCGAGTAATGTGTTTATTATCGGGAATCAATTGAAGACACAAGGTTTTTATAATGATTTGGCAAGCCTCTCAGACCTGGATGATAATGGTGATTTAAAGTATAATATAGATTTTAGATCTATTTATGCTACGGTTTTGTCTAATTGGTTCGGGGCAGAGGATGAACGCATTTTAAACAAATCATTTGTTAAACTAGATTTCGTTTAATAAACCAGAACTCACCTTGACTTTTATTTGCAAAACCCCCATTATTGCTCTCTAATTTTCTTTTTTTATAAACGTAGCAATACTTTTTTGACAAAAAAACAGCTTCATTACAGTACAAAAGCTAAATTTTTCGGTTTAAAATAAAAAAACCTTATTTCATTTTCGACAAGTCGCTTTTGAAATAAGGTAATTTGTAATTGATTAATAGCAGTGCTGAAATCGTAAAAAAATCATTTACTTTTTTAAAAAAACTATAAGTGGTTAAAAAAACTGTATGAATGGTAAATTTGACTACCATTTAGAATTATTAGTGTTTTTTTTTAATAAAAAAATAACAAAAATTAGCTAAGTAAAGTACTGGTATGGTGACTGTTGTGCTATTTATAAAGACAAAAACCTTATTTCATTCTCGACAAGTCGATTTAGAAATAAGGTTGTATGTAATTGATTAATAGCATTGTAAATTTGGTTAAAATTATAGTAGTCGTAGAATAATTACTACAACCAGCAAATAAAACTGTATGAATGGTAATTTTTACTATTATTTTGTGTTTTTGTCATCCTTTTTTTGTGAAAATTAGACTGTCAAGTAGCTTTTATTATGATTATGTAATTTTTGTAAAAAACAAAAACCTTATTTCATCTTCGACAAGTCGATTTAGAAATAAGGTTGTATGTAATTGATTAATAGCAAGACGAATCTCGTAAAAATTGACGAATCTCAAGAATAAATACTATAACTAGCTAAAAAAAAAGGTTTAAACGATTGTTCTTGTAAAATACCTAGATTAACTGTACTTGATTTTGCGTAAAATTCGAGTCGCTTCTTGATAGGATTTGTAAACGAGTTTGCTATGAGTTTTTAAATAAGGTTTTGCCTCATATAATTTGTCAATTGCGTCATGAAATAAGTTGAGGTAACATATTAAGTATGTTGCTGGTAAATTCTTGAGATCTACGAGTTCGATCTTGTTAAGACTCATTCCCTTTTTTAATTTTTCTAATAATGCATTGTTTGTGTTATATATATGATGTAATATTTTTTTATCAAACTGAGGTGGCTCAAATACTAAAGTTGTTTCAATATTATAATGTGCATTATCCTCAAAATGAATAACAGTCTCTTCTAGTTTGTAATGTTTGTTTTGGTCTTGAAGCCCTAGGTTTACATATTCAATGATCTTAAACGTATTGTCGTTGTATGATATTGAAACTTCATCAAACGTTGAAAAGAATAAACGTACTTGCTCATTAATTAACTCGATATCGACCCTTGAGAAAAATATATCATCTTTTACTATTTTCTTTTGACCAGACCAGCACAATACAAAATACTCTTTAAAGACTTTGTATTGTGGATTGTAGTCTTTGCGCATAGTCATAAAATCAAACACACCATCAAGTGTGTATTCAATATTATTTTGAGAGTGAGACTCTATGGCGTCTACAATTTTAGAATTTACATCTTTAATTTTAATATCAAAAACCTTTGGCATACTCATGCTTCCATCCCTCAAAAACACAGAACCTCCATAATATTTCCAGATGTTTTTTCTTAGAGAAGTAATCTTATCAATAGGTCTAATGGTTACTAAGCCAACAACTTTATCATCTGGTAAATGCGGGAATGGGATATTCTCATACTGAACAATTGGTGGATTACTAATATAGGCATTGATGAGGTTTTGAATTTTGCTATCATCAAAAAAGTTAACACCAATAATTTGATTGTCTTCATCTTCTACGCCAATAACAATAAAAGAGTTGTTTTTAGGATTGCTATTTGATAGCGCGCAAACATGTTTTAAAAACTTGGCTTTACCTTCTTTATGAGTAATATCAACTTTTCGTTTTTTATCATAAAAACTGTTCTCATCGTTATGAGCAAGTAGGTTTTTGATAAGCAGTCGTTTATTAATCATAATCATTTCTTGTGAAAACAGGAATCTTTTTATTTAATTTAAACTTTTAGTTTCTCCAATAATAACTCCAAAATGCCCATCTAATTGCTCCCATTTTTTCTTCGGAAGGTAAGTTCTAGAAACAAAACCGTCGAGATACAAAGCATTCTTGCAACCGTAACTTTTAAAGAACTGTGCAAAATCATACAACGAAATAAGGTTTTTAGACATGGCGAATAAAAGTGTTCCATTTGGCAAAACACCAACACCATTTCTTATGTGCAAATTTTTAGAACCCTTCACGAAAACTGGGTGAATTGCTCCTTCAATTACAAGCATTGGACCAGATTGTGTGGCATACTTAACATTTGGATTAGATTTAAAATCTACTGATTTTGTAATTACACCTTTATTATCTTTAGTAAGATAGAATATTCCGTTGGGTTGTAAATAGAAGTTGCCATAAGCTTCTTTTGTGGTGTCTATTTGTTTTTTTGTGATTCCGTTTTCTATATATAGACCTTGAGGAGAACCATCTTTGAGATACATGCCTCCATTCATAGCAAATACAAGTTCCTCATCTTGATCAACTAGATTGTTTTTTAAAGCTTTAAAATTTCCGAAGTTACTACCCTCTTCATTTTTATGATAAAATTTTAATGTCTGTGTTTCCAAATCTACAATATGAAGCACAAATCTTTCATCTTCAATTTTTTGAGCTGTTGATGTGCATGACGTCATTAAGAGGTAAAGACAAAAAACAGAGGGTATAAATCGTTTCAACCAATCTATCATGACTCTTTATTTACAATTGTAGAATTTGCTTGTGCTGTGCAAAACAGCAGTACATCTGCGATATTTACATGAGCAGGTCTTGAAATAGCAAATTGGATGACTTCTGCAATGTCCTCTGCTTGTAGAGCCTTATAGCCTTTATATACGTTGTCTGCAGCAGGATCACCTTTATATCGTACTTGAGAAAACTCGGTTTCTACAAGGCCAGGGTTTATGGCTGTTACTTTTATTCCGAAGGGATTTAAATCAATACGCATGCCTTCAGTAATTGCTAAAACCGCATGCTTGCTTCCGCAGTAAACATTCCCATTTGGGTACACTTCTTTGCCTGCAGATGAGCCAATATTGATGATATGACCGCTTTTTCGCTGTGTCATTTGAGGTATAATAGCTCTACTTACATACAGTAATCCCTTAACATTAATATCTAACATAGCATCCCAATCGTCTATATTTCCTGTTTGGATGGGATCTAGTCCATGAGCATTACCAGCATTATTAATAAGAATGTCTATGGTTTTAAAATCTTCTGGTAGCGACTCAATAGCGTCAAAAGTTCCTTTTTTATCGCGCAGGTCAAAGTTGAGTGTATATACATTAGTTTGTTTGCTTAGTGCTTTTTGAATGGTGTCTAAACGTTCTTGACGTCTTCCGCAGAGAATTAAATTAATGCCATGCTTTGCAAATTCGTGAGCTGTTGCTCTTCCAATTCCGCTCGTTGCTCCTGTAATTAGTGCTGTTTTATTCATAATTCTGTCATTTCTGCGAAGGCAGAAATATTTTTAATTAATGATCTGTTATCTATTTAATTACTTCATACTTCTATAAGTCATAAGAGTAACATATTAAATAGTGCGAACTACTTGAAGTCGTGTCAGGACCATAAAAATCTAATTACTCTTTAGTGACATCATTTTTATCTTGTAATTTTTCTAATCAAATAGGCATGCGTCTTACTTGCAATTAATCGATAAAATGTCACTTTTTTTTCGGTTGGTAATGGTTTTTATGTAATTCACGTATAAAAATAGTCAAATCTATAATAATGAAATATCATTGTTTAAGATTTATCAAATGTCCCCATATTATGAAAACCTTACTTAATTTTAAAATCCTTGTTATTGGTGTATTAACATTGTCTTTAATGACAAGCTGTTCTAATGAGTTAGAAACAGAAACATTTGAAAACAGTACGTTGGTTACAGTCAAACTACAAGGGACTTCAAGTGCGTTTAGCAAAGCAAATTTAGAAATCATAGATGTACAACTTCGAGTTTTAGAAGATGAATCAGACCCAAATGCTTGGGTGAGTTTAAATACTGTAAACACAGGAATTCATGATTTAACAAAAATTACAGATAATACGGTTGTGACCTTGGTTGATTTTGAAAACATACCTTCAGAGTTTATTTACAACATTAAATTAGTGTTTGGAGATAATAATAGGGTTGTTAAAAATGGCTTAGAGTATGTTTTAGATATTGCTCCAGAGTGTAACAATGCTTCAATAAATGTTGTAGAAAAACAATTGATTTCTAATAAAATATACGATTTCGTATTAGTTTTTGATGTTGATGGTTCTATTGAAATGTCTTCGGAAGGTAATGCAAATTTAAACCCAAAAATGTCTACAGAAATGAGACTTTTTAATCTCTTTTAATTACAGATTTTAAATCGTTTTTATCATTACATAAAAATTAAAGGCAACACATAATGTGTTGCCTTTAATTTTTAACCAATTATTAACAGCAATTCAGCAAAAATTTTAACAATTTGCGTAACTAAATTAAATGAAGTTAATCACAGCGTTTAAAACGGATATATAATGGAAGAAACAGGTACAATTGACATTAAAAGCATCAATGAGAAAATAGAAAAAGAAAGTGCTTTTGTTGATTTATTAATGATGGAAATGAATAAAGTCATCGTTGGTCAAAGACACATGGTAGAACGTTTGCTTATTGGGCTTCTTGGTAGAGGACATATTTTACTTGAGGGTGTTCCTGGATTAGCAAAGACTTTAGCTATTAATACACTCGCGCAAGCGGTTGATGGAAGTTTTAGTAGAATACAATTTACACCAGATTTATTACCTGCCGATGTTGTAGGTACCCTTATCTATAATATGAAGATTAACGATTTCTCCATAAAAAAAGGACCAATCTTCGCCAACTTTGTTTTGGCAGATGAGATTAATAGAGCACCAGCTAAAGTACAATCTGCTTTACTGGAAGCCATGCAAGAAAAACAAGTCACTATTGGTGATGAAACCTATATTTTAGACAAACCATTTTTAGTAATGGCAACTCAAAACCCAATAGAGCAAGAAGGAACATATCCATTACCAGAAGCTCAAATTGACCGTTTTATGTTAAAAACCGTTATTGATTATCCAAAGAAAGACGAAGAGCAATTGATTATGAGAGCAAATCTCAAGGGGTCTTGGGCAAAAGTGAACCCAGTGGTTTCTGTTGCACAAATACTAAGAGCTCAGGAGGTTGCGAGAGAAGTGTATATGGATGAGAAAATTGAAAAATATATTCTAGATATAATTTTCGCGACACGTTATCCAGAAGATTATAGATTAGCTGATTTAAAACCATTGATTTCTTTTGGAGCATCACCTCGTGGAAGTATCAATTTAGCGACTGCTGCAAAATGCTACGCATTTATAAAGCGTCGTGGTTATGTTATTCCCGAAGATGTTCGTGCAGTAGTTCATGATGTATTGCGCCATAGAATTGGGATTACTTATGAAGCAGAAGCAGAAAACATAACTTCTGAAGACATTATTAATAAGATTGTAAACGAGATTGAAGTGCCATAAATAAGTGAGCAGTATTCAGTACTTACTCGAATGTAAAAACTGACTACTAAGTTGAATACTATTTTTAACTACTTACTGAGGACTGCAAACTGCAAACTGCAAACTGAAAAATGGATACTAAGGAATTACTAAAAAAAGTACGAAAAATTGAGATTAAGACGCGACGGTTGTCTGATCATATATTTGGAGGCGAATACCACTCGACGTTCAAAGGTCGTGGTATGACTTTTTCTGAAGTTCGCCAGTATCAATTTGGGGATGATGTTCGTAATATTGATTGGAATGTTACTGCACGCTATAATGAACCTTATATCAAAGTTTTTGAAGAGGAACGAGAATTAACTATGATGCTCATGGTTGATATTTCGGGTTCTGAGCTTTTTGGAACAGACGAGCAGTTTAAAAATGAAATTGTTACTGAAATTGCTGCAACACTAGCATTCTCGGCAACACAGAATAATGATAAAATTGGTTTGATCTTATTTTCAGATGCGATTGAATTATATATTCCTCCAAAAAAAGGACGTTCTCATGTCTTGCGTATTATTAGAGAACTCATTGAATTTAAGCCAAAAAGTAAACTCACAGATATTTCCGAAGCACTTAAATTTTTATCCAATGTGATGAAAAAGAAAGCAATTGTTTTTATGCTTAGTGATTTTATTACAGATGATGATTATAAGCAGAATTTAAAAATTGCCGCAGGTCGTCATGATATTACAGGGATTCGTGTTTTTGATAAAGGAGAGGAAGGAATTCCTAATCTAGGAATGGTACAAATGCAGGATGAAGAATCTGGAGAATTGGTGTTGGTTAATACGGCTTCAAAACAAGTGAGAACCAATTACAGTAGGTACTACAGCGAAAAGGTAGGTTACTTTAAAGAGACCTTTACAAAATCTGGTTCTGGGACAATTGATTGTCGTGTGGACGAGAGTTATGTTAAAAAATTACTAGGCTATTTTAAAAGAAGATAATATAGAAACAGCAAAATGTCAGGTTGAGCGCAGTCGAAACCTAGTTTAAAATGAATGAAATTAATTTAAATATAAAAGGTTTTAAAAAAAGCGTAGTAGGCTTCCGTCTTTCGTCTTCGGTCTTTTTGTCTACGCTCTTGTGCCTATGCTCTTTCGTCTCATTCGCTCAAGTCACATCATCAATTGATACTACAAAAATTAGAATTGGTGAGCAAATCACGTTCAAGGTAAATGTTGAAGCAGATTCTACAGATTTGGTTGTCTTCCCAGAAGGTCAAACATTTATGCCTATGGAGATGATTGAGTCTTTAAAGATTGATACCACCAAAAACAACAACAAATTTCAGCTTACAAAAGAATATGTATTAACGCAGTTTGATTCTGGAGCCTATACAATTCCGAAACAAAAAATAGCTGTAGGCGATAACATCTTTTATACAGATTCGCTGAGTGTTGAAGTTCAAACCATCGCTGTAGATACTACTAAACAAAAGCTTTTTGATATTAAACCAATGATTACCGTTGAAAAAGCAACGAGCAAATGGTGGTTGTATACCTTGATGGGTTTACTGGTTTTGGCTTTAATTGGATTTGTGTTGTATTGGTTTATCTGGCGTAAAAAGCCCCTTTCCGAAGAAGAGGAAATTGCATTGCTTCCACCTTATGACAGAGCTAAAATGGCTTTAAAAAAATTGGATGAGAGTGATTACCTTCAGAAAGAAGAATTAAAGGATTATTACTCTGAGTTAACTTTTATCATTAGAAAATACCTTGATGAGAAAGTGTATGATCGCGCGCTTGAAAGCACTACAGATCAATTGGTAGACCGTTTAAATATACTTCGTGATGGCAACCAAATTGAGTTGAGCAATGATGATATAAAAAACATTGAAACTATTCTGAAACGTGCCGATTTGGTAAAATTCGCAAAATCAGCACCAGACATCGAACTGGCTAAATTGGATAGAAATACGATTGATATAGAAATTGATCAAGTCAAAGAAGCACTACCAGAGCCAACCGAAGAAGAGAAACTTTTAAACGAGCAATACAGAGACGAACAAGAACATAAACAGAGACGAAAAAAGATTTGGCTTACCGTTGCTGCAAGTCTCTTGATTGTGATTGCGACGTTTTTAGGTTTTGGTGCTAAATATGGTTTTAAATATGTAGTTGATACCATTATTGGTGAAGACAATAAAGAGTTATTAGAAGGGGATTGGGTGCGTAGTGATTATGGTATTCCGCCAATTATGATTTCTACACCTACGGTTTTAGAGCGCATGGATTTGCAAGCTCTAGATACCATGCAACAAGTGAAAATGACTATGTTTTCTTATGGTGATTTAGATAGTGATATGAATATTTTGGTGAGTACTGCCAAATATAAAGATCTGGGTGAAAATGCAGAGGGAGAACCTAATACTATTGATTTGAATCTCGCTGTAGAGGGGAATCTCAAAAATTTCGAAAATAATGGTGCTAGAAACCTTATTGTAAAAAGAGAGCAATTTATAACACCAAATGCTGCCGAAGGTTTAAAAGCCTTTGGAACAGCACAATTTCCTACAGATAAAGAAGGTGAGTTTAGAGAAGGTGAATACGTTATCTTGGCCTTCACTGCGGAAAACGTATTGCAACAAATCGTATTGGTTTGGAACAATCAAAATGAGTATACCAATCAAACTATTGATCGTATCATTGAGTCTATAGAACTTAAAAAATTAGAAGAAGAATAATGTTTGAAGGGATAACGTTTTTAAATACAGAGTTTTTCTGGTTGTTTTTACTACTACCACTAGCTGTTCTGTGGTATGTTTTGAAACAAAAACAACAAACTGCAGAACTCAAAATGTCAAGTATAAAGGGCTTTAAAGTTGGTAATTCTCTGATTCCAAAATTGCGTCCATTATTGTTTGTTTTGCGATTAGCAGCATTGTCACTACTTATTGTTGCATTAGCTAGACCACGAACGTCAGACGAGACTACAAAAACAAAAACGACAAAGGGAATTGATATTGTCATGGCCATAGATGTATCAGCAAGTATGTTGGCAAAAGATTTATTGCCAAACCGTTTGGAGGCTTTAAAGAAAGTTGCTGCAGAGTTTATTCAAGGGCGACCAAATGATCGCATTGGTTTGGTAGAATATGCAGGAGAAAGTTATACCAAAACACCAATTACGAGTGATAAAGGGATTGTATTGCGTTCACTAAGAGATATAAAATACAATACGATTATAGAAGGTGGAACCGCAATTGGGATGGGATTAGCTACATCTGTCAACCGTTTAAAAGACAGTAAAGCAAAGAGTAAAATTATTATTCTCTTAACTGATGGTGTTAACAATTCTGGATTTATAGACCCTAAAATAGCTAGTGAATTAGCAGTAGAATATGGCATTAAAGTCTATACGATTGGATTAGGAACAAATGGAATGGCATTATCACCATATTCTATTTTACCTAACGGAAGTTTTCAATATAGAAGATTACAAGTGGAGATTGATGAAGAGCTGCTCAACGAGATTGCAGATGTCACTGGCGGAACTTATTTTAGAGCGACCGATAACAAGAAATTAAAAGAAATTTATAACGAAATAAATAAACTCGAAAAGACAGAAATCGAAGAGATTAAATACACAACGTATGATGAAAAATATCGTCCGTTGATTTTAATGGCGCTGGGTTTACTGCTTGTTGAAGTATTGCTGAGGTTCACTGTTTTTAGGAGTTTTGTGTAGTTAAGTTTGAGGTTATTTGACGGAAGACGGAGGATAGAAGACCAAATGACTGAGCTCTAATTTTTTTTAGAAACAAGAAACAAGAGTAAATTAAGAATAACAAGTAAAATGGATTAAGTTATTGGGAAAGAGTAATCCAACTCGACGAAAAGCAAAAAACGAACAACAATAAAGGGAACGAGTAAACAACTCAACAACATAACAAAAAACAACTCAACAACATAAAAAGATGTTTGATTTTCAATTAGAAGAAAAAGTTTGGTTTTGGATTTTACTGGTAATTCCGGTAATCATCCTGCTATTTGCTATACTTCAGTTTTGGAAATATAGAACGCAAAAACGTTTTTCTAACCCTAAGTTATTGAAGCGTTTGAGTCCTAATCAGTCGTTGTTTAAATCCATTTTAAAGATTGTTGTATTGTGTTTGGCTTTTGCTTGTTTTGCTATTGCCTTGGTCAATCCTAAAATTGGTACGAAGCTAGAAACTATAAAACGTCAAGGTGTTGATATCGTTTTTGCAGTTGATGTCTCTAAAAGTATGTTGGCTGAAGATGTTGCACCAAATAGACTAGAGAAATCAAAACAGTTGGTCACACAAATCATCAATAATTTGGCAAGTGATCGCGTTGGGATTATTGCATATGCAGGAAAAGCCTTTCCGCAATTACCAATTACCACAGATTATGCATCTGCAAAAATGTTTTTAAATAACATGAACACAGATATGCTGTCCTCTCAAGGTACAGCAATTAATGAAGCGATTGAGTTGGCTAAAACCTATTATGACAACGAAGAGCAAACTAATCGTGTATTAATTATCATTTCAGATGGAGAAGATCACAGTGACGTTGCTAGCAATGTAGCAGAGGAAGCGAGTGATGAAGGCATCAGGATTTTTACTATTGGTGTTGGTGATGTTAAAGGTGGTCGAATCCCAATTAAGCGCAACGGTGTCTTACTAAATTATAAAAAAGATAATCAGGGTGAAACCGTTATCACCAAACTTAATGAGGAAACTTTAAAGGATATCGCAGAAGAAGCCAATGGCGCTTATATCAACGGTAACAATACAACAGACGTTATTAAAGAAATCAAAGACATTCTCAACAAGATGGATAAAACCGAATTTGAAGCCAAAGAATTTGCAGATTTTAAAGATCAATTCCAGTGGTTTTTAGGTTTTGGAGTCTTCTTTTTATTCTTAGATATCTTCTTCCTAGAACGTAAAACAGGTTGGTTGAAACGATTGAATCTTTTTAATGAGAATTTTTAAGGTTACTGCGGAAATATTATAATTTAAAACCTCTTTTCTTGTTTTGAAAAGAGGTTTTTTGTTTAGCTTTTAGGCTTTGGAGGTGGCGGAGCATGTCTAAAAATATCAAAATAGATATGCAACTCTAAAGAATCTTTTACTTCTAAATTAACTTCATCAAAAACGGAAGTTAAATTTAGAAGTAATTTTTTGAGATCTTTTCCTGTTTCATCTAATTCAAGTGAAATAGCTATATAAGCTCTATCATAAGATTTCGGATAACGAAGCTCCTTACCATTATTTGTATAATGCCTTATTAAAATTGGTTTTAATTCAGAAATAGAATAACCCTTATCTATCAAAATAGAATCTGATGTGATTGTTAACAAATTTCGTTGTAACATTTCTGTATAGATTCTAGGGTATATTTTTTTTAGAACACGACCATCCTTTATCTCTATTAATACACTTTTATCTGTTAGAATATTTTTTGTTACTAAACCTTTAATTTCTCTAAAATCTAGAGATGTTGTATCAAGGTCTAACTCAATAATTTCATTATTGAAATTTGGAGATGGATAGTGTTTAGTCTCAGTTTCTTGATTATTGCATCCTAAGAGAATATAGAATATTATTAAGATATATAAACTATTTAATCGCATATTGTACTATTTTCAATTACTAAAGTTCTATAGTTATCATACAAATCTGCTAGAGGGTCCATACCAAGAAAATCATTAGCATCCCAATTTCTTAATCCATCCCAAGCAAAAGATTTGTAGTGATTGGTTGAATAACTATTGTTATCAAATTGTCTTAATGCAGATGAAATCGGATTTATATATGTTTCGGTCATATAGATATGATTTATTTCAGCAGTAGTATTTATTTCTTTATACCATTTATATAATTCAAATATACGAGGTCTATTATTAACATCTTCGCCTGTTGTATATTGTTCAATAAATCTAGCCATTTCTGCATGTATTGCTTCATGAAGTATAGCCGAAGCCATCTCTACTGGATCTAATCCAACATCTTCAAAAGTTATTGTTATACTATAAGGATCGCTACTATCAGTACATTGGTCATTTGTAGTTGCACAATTGCCTACTTTAAAAGTAAGATTAAACTTTGGATCATCAATAAAGGCTCCAACTGTATTTCTAAATAGAGGGTTATTATCACTAGTGAGTTTATCGTAAGCACATTTTAGTTTAACATTGTTGACAAATGATGAATCTAATATTATTTTGTTTGGGAAATCAACTTCGCCACCTTCATCCAACGCGTCTAAAGCAATATCAATAAAATCTCTAGACTCATCACTACAGTTATTAGCAGTAATCAAATATTGATAAATTTCCCATTGTTGAGCATCTGTAAGATTATGACTAGATAAGTCGATATATGAAGAATTTAGCATTTGTGCTTCTCCATCACCAGTAAAAGCACTTCCATCATTTAAACAGTTTTCAACCAATCTTTCAACTTTTGATCTAGTAGTAGGAGTTGAAAAAACAAAATCTTCACCAGTACTTGTGGTATCATCTCCTGTATGATTTCCACCTGTAGTATTAGTGTTATTATTGTTGTCGTCTGTATCTGTGTCTGTTCCACTACTAGTACAACTTGTCCAACCAAAAACGGGCTCAAAATCACAAGATAATCCAGCTCGCAGACAATCATAACCTGGATTTCCGCAATTACAATCATCACCTATTTCATGACCGTCGCCTGTACATTTAAAGCGAATCACACAAACCCATTCAGTACCAACTTGTGTGAATTCTGGGAAACATGGTTCTCTCCCTAAAATTAAACTGTCATCATCTATTGGCAGTATATCCAGATAATTAGTATCTAAAACTAAATTGTCATTTTCATCTAAAATATAGTTATATGTTAATAAAAATTGAGAGTAAGTACCATCTTCAAAGGCTTTATAAATATAATTTTCAACTACAGTTAAATCTGGGTTTTCTCTTATAACAGGGAAAGTATAAGTCGTGAAGTTATTTTGTTCAATAATTTGAACCTCTGACTCATCTATAGAAAATCCATAAATTTCTGAGTCTATTCTGTCAATAGAGTAAGCTGAAGCATTTATTGAAGTTATTTTGTTTGATACTGGCTTGTTTTGTAATTTGAAATGATCCCAATCAACGTAAGTAACCTCAACGCTTTTTTGCTGCGTTGTGTTATTTTGAATTTCAGTTGTGTCCTCCTTTTGACAACCAAAAGTAAAAAGTAAAAGTCCTAAAATAAAAAGAACTGGTTTAAAATAATGTCTCATAAAAGTATAAAATAGTTTAAGTTAATATTTGATGTCTTGTTATTAATTAAAATCAACTATCAATCGAGGGAGGATTATTTTTAAATATAGACTCTATTCTACAAGCATAATGTTAACACAGTTGTTAATATTTCACCTATAAATGAATTTCGATTACGGTTTTTCCGTTTTCTCTGTATGTGGTGGTAGTTTAGAGCGTTGGTTTTTATTAAAACACTTGTAATTTCACCTAATAAAGACCCGTCCAATATTTTATAAAATCTTTAACTATATAGAGTTGTCTAGTTTCCTATATTGCCAAACGAATTACTACTGTTTAATCGATATTAAAGTAAACCCCAATTGCTTATGAATGGAGCGTATCAAAAGGGTTATCATAACAGAGAATTATCAATAGTGAACGCATGTGACCATTGAAAAACAATAAATAAGAATACATGAAATTATACATCACATATGTATTTATTCTAATCTCAGGATTGTCTTTTGCACAAGACAAAGCCAAAGAAAAAGAACAACAATTAGCATTAGAAAGTGCTAATAACTATGTCTACGAAGGCAATGAACTCGTTGACGCAGATAATTACATCAATGCAGAGAAGGCCTATAGAAAAGCGATTTCTCAAGCACCATCTGTAGTTGCAGGATCTTATAATTTGGGAAACACCTATTACGACAAAGGCAATTATGAAGAAGCTTTGTATCGTCATACAGAAGCTGCAAAAAATGCAACTTCAAAAACAGAAAAGCATAAGGCCTACCACAATATTGGTAATGTGTTGATGAAAGAAGAGCTGTGTAAGGAAGCTGTTGAAGCTTACAAAGATGCATTACGTAATGATCCAACCGATGATGAAACACGTTACAATCTTGCCATCGCAAAAGAATGCGCAGCACAACAAAAGCAAGACCAAGATAAGGAAGAAGAGAAAAAGGACGAGGATAAGGAAAACGAAGACAAGAACGAGGATAAAAAGGAAGACGAGAAAAAAGACGATCCTAAAGATGAAGGTGACCAGGATAAAAAAGATGGTGAGGACGAAAAGGACGAAGATGGCAAACCTAAAGATGAAAAAGATCAAGGAAAAGGCGACAAGAAAGATGATAAAAAACAAGACGGCAAGCCTGAACCCAAACCAGGACAATTATCGCCTCAACAAATTAAGAATTTGTTAGAAGCTATGAATAATCAAGAACAAAAAGTTCAAGAGAAAATCAATGCTGAAAAACAAAAAGGTGCCAAGGTGAAAACGGAGAAAGATTGGTAACTAAAAATAGATAACCATGAAAAAATTAAAGTATGTTTGTTTAATGGTCACATGTCTTACTGTTGCACTTGGGTTTGCTCAAGAATAGAAAGAATTAGATAATAAGTCTAAAACATTTCAAAATTAAAAATTGAATTGAAACTCATTAAACACATATCTATTTTATTAATCATACTCACATCGGGTATGACGTTTGCTCAGGTTAAGTTTGAAGCGAAAGTGAGCAAAACAAAGCTTGGCAAAAACGAACGTTTGCGTATTGACTTTGTGATGAATAAGGATGGTGATAATTTTGAGTCTCCAGATTTTGCAAACTTTCAAGTCATAGGAGGACCAAATACTTCTGTCAGTAATTCTTGGCTCAATGGCGTACATTCTTACTCAAAAACATACAGTTATTTTCTAGCACCTCAAAAGCAAGGACGATTTATTATTAAAAGCGCGAGTATTGAAATTGCGGGTGTAGTTTACAAAACAAAAGCAATAACAGTACAAGTAACCCATGCAGTAAAACGCCCTAACGATCCTTATAATTTGGATGGTGTTGCGTCTGAGAATATTCATTTAGTAGCAGAGGTTTCTAAAGGTAATCCTTACCTTAATGAAGCGATTACAGTAGTGTATAAACTCTATGTATCGCCAAATACAGGTGTGAGTAATTGGAGAGAATTAGAAAACCCTAGGTACAATGATTTTTGGAGTCAGAAGATAGATACCAAGGGTTTAAGAATTCAGAATGGAACATACAAAGGAGAAGATTATCGCTTTGTTGTGCTTAGAAAAACGGTGCTTTATCCGCAAAAAACAGGGGAATTAGAGATAGAACCTTTAAAATTAGATGTTACTGTAGAGGTGCCAACCAACCGAAGAGATATTTTTGGTGGTATGCACATGGCTAAAACAAATAGAACGGTTTCTGCAGGAAGTAGAACGATTAACGTTAAACCATTACCAGAAGAAGGAAAGCCAGCCGATTTCACTGGAGCTGTTGGTGATTTCAAGTTTAATGTGATGACCTCAAAATCTGAGCTAAACGCTTCAGAATCTTTACGAGCTACAGTACAAGTTACAGGAAAAGGAAACCTGAAATTATTTCAACTACCTAAACTAACATTGCCAAGTTCTTTAGAGGTTTACGAGCCTGAGCACAATGAAACTATTAGAACCTATTTAGGTGGTATGCAAGGATCCATTTCAGATGGTTATACTATCGTTCCGCAATACAAAGGAAAATATCCTATCCCAAGTATTTCATTTTCATATTTTGATTTAGCGACTGAAACTTATAAGCGTGTATCTTCTGGAGAGATCATTATTGATGTGATTGAAGGTCCAATTAATACATCTTCTGGTGATGATAATTTGGCTACTACTAATGGCGATAAAAAGGAAGTGACTCTAAATAGCGATCAATTTGCATTTGTGAAAACTGAGGCGAATTTAAAACCAATCGCATCTAATAATTTCTTTAGGTCGACGTCGTTTTGGAGTTCCTTATTATCGCCATTTTTATTGATTCCTTTAGCGCTTGTATACCGCAGAGAAAAAGAAAAACGTAATGCAGATGTCTTCGGAAATAAAATAAGAAAAGCAGATAAGCTGGCTAAAAAGTATTTAGGTGAAGCTAAAAAAGCGTTAGGTCATAAAGAAGCATTCTATATCGCTCTTGAAAAAGCATTACACAATTATCTGAAAGCGAAATTACAAATTGAAACGAGTGATTTCAGCAAAGAAAAAATAGAAGAAATTCTTATTGAGCGACGAGTAAACGAACCTGCAGTAAAAGAATTTATTAGCATTTTGGAGCATTGTGAATTAGCGAGATATACTCCAATTACCACTGTAGAAATGCAGCAAGATTATGATAAATCAGCATCAACAATTTCAATAATAGATAAAGAGATTCAGTAGAGATGAAGCCTATATTTTACATACTCATAGTTTTATTTGGTACAGTATTATTTGCTCAAAACACAGCTGTATTTGATCAAGCTAATGCGCTATATACTAATGGTGATTATACAGAAGCTCTAAAGAAGTATACCTCTGTATTGGAGCAAGAGGAGCATTCTGCTGAGTTATATTATAATATCGCCAATGCGCATTATAAATTGAATAACGTAGCTCCAAGTATTTATTATTATGAGAAGGCACTATTGTTAAAACCTAATGATAAGGAGATCTTAAATAATATTGCTTTTGCTAAAAATATGACTATTGATGCTATTGAGATCATTCCGGAAGTTGGTTTTTATAGATTACTAAAAGATGCTACTAATACTATGGTATTTGATAATTGGGCTAAACTATCGGTCGCATTAGTTGTATTATTTGTACTACTATTTTTGATGTATTACTTTTCTCAAAGCACTGGAAAAAAACGTTTAGCCTTTATAACAAGTTTGTCTTCGCTAATACTGGCTTTTATTGCGCTTGCATTTGCATTTAATAGCTATGGTTTAGAGCAAAAAAATCAGCCCGCTATTGTTTTCGCTCAGGAGAGTCAAATTAAAAGTGAACCTAATTTACGAAGTGAAGAAACATTTAAACTTCATGAAGGTACTAAAGTACAAGTCATAGATACGGTTTCTAATTGGAGTAAGATTAAACTGAGCGATGGTAAGACAGGTTGGGTTGTTAGTGATGACATCAAACCGTTGAAAGATTTTTAATTATTCTTTAACAGAAATTACAAAATCAAAAGTTATCTTTGCTCCTGTTATGAATAAAAGCTTTTTAGCCATTTTCTTTTCATTTATGTTTTTGTCGCTCGTAATAGCGCCAACAATAGTTATGGCTATAGATGATACTTTTGATATCTCTTATCTTTATGATATTTCAGAAGAAGAGGAAGAAAAAGGAAAAGAAGGTAACAAAGAATTTAAAAAATTTGTTGTTGACTTAGATGATGAAGATGAGTCTTTTATGTCTTCAGAAAATGAACAAAATTTAGAATATACTTTTAAAACCTACCCCAAACCTCATCTTAATTTAATTTTTCCACCTCCCGAATTCATTTAATAATTTTTAAAACACATTGGACAACTTTGTCCTAAACGAGATTATTAAAAATTAGCTAACGAGTTTTTCGTTGGCGTAAATGAATTTATACATGTTTAAAACTATTAAAAATGACTTGCCAGCGAGTATAGTCGTGTTTTTTGTTGCACTACCATTATGTTTAGGTATTGCATTAGCCAGTGGAGCACCTCTTTTTGCTGGAGTTATTGCAGGAATTATTGGAGGAATTGTAGTTGGAGGATTAAGTGGTTCTAAGGTTGGAGTTAGTGGACCTGCTGCGGGATTAGCTGCGATAGTACTAACTGCAATTGGGAGTTTAGGAGGATATGAAAACTTCCTAGTTGCTGTAGTATTGGGTGGTGTTATTCAGTTAATATTTGGTTTACTTAAAGCAGGTATTATTGGATATTATTTTCCGTCCTCAGTAATTAAAGGAATGTTAACTGGTATTGGGATTATTATTATTCTGAAACAGATTCCCTATTTTTTCGGTCTCGATAAAAATCCTGAAGGAGATTTTGCGTTTTTACAATTTGACGGTGAAAACACATTTACTGAATTACTAAAAACTTTAAATGCATTATTAAGTGGAAATTTTGATAAAGGAGCAACAATCATTGCACTTATTGCTCTAGGAATATTGTTATTATGGAGTAATGTTCTAAGTAAAAAAGGTAAGTTTTTTGAAATTATACAAGGACCATTAGTGGCAGTAGTTGTTGGTATAATATTTTATGTGATGACAAAATCTAATGACATGTTAGCTTTACAAGCTTCACATTTAGTTAGTGTGCCAGTACCAGATAGTTTTGATTCATTTCTTGGTCAATTTAGTTTCCCTAATTTCAAAGCAATTACAAATTCAGAGGTTTGGATTGTCGCTTTTACAATTGCATTAGTTGCAAGTTTAGAAACTTTACTTTGTGTGGAAGCGACAGATAAGCTTGATCCTCATAAAAATGTAACACCTACCAATAGAGAGTTATTGGCACAAGGAACAGGAAACATTATTTCTGGTATGATTGGAGGTTTGCCAATTACACAAGTTATTGTTAGAAGTTCTGCTAATATACAGTCTGGAGGAAGAAGTAAGTTATCTGCAATTATACATGGTTTTTTACTGCTAATTTCTGTAGTATTAATACCAAAATTGTTGAACATGATTCCTTTGTCAGTATTAGCAGCTGTACTTTTTATTGTTGGTTATAAATTAGCAAAACCAGCATTGTTTAAAAAAATGTACAACTTGGGTTGGAAACAATCTATCCCATTTTTTGTAACCGTTTTAGGAATCGTTTTTATTGATCTTTTGTGGGGAATAGGTTTAGGATTATCTGTTGGTATCGTTGTGATATTGATAAAAAGTTTCCAAAATTCTCACTTCTTGCATATTGAAGATAAGAGTAACGGTAAACACAGAATCAAGATGACACTTGCTGAAGAGGTAACGTTTTTCAACAAAGGAGCAATTTTAAAAGAATTAGATAGTTTACCAAGAGATACGTACTTAGAATTAGACGTTCGCAAAACAAGATATTTAGATAATGATATTATTGAGATTCTAGATGATTTTGCTTTTAAAGCTAAAGAACGACATATTGATATTCAACTTATTTCAGAACGTGGAGTTGTTGAAAACCCTGCAAGTTTTATTGAATTTTTCAAATTAAGACCCAAAACTGCTTAAAAAGAATATCATGAAAAATAGTAAATATAAAATACTAGTGCTATCAGATATGAAAGACACTACAACTAACACCATTAAAAATGGTGTTAGTCTTGCAAAAATGGTTGGTGGAGAGATGCATTTTTTTCATGTTAAAAAACCAACAGATGTTGTAGATCAAGAAAGTCAGTTATCTGCAATTAGAACCATAAACAGGTCTTATTTAGAAACGGGAAATAAAATACAAAATCTAATAGAGCCAATGGCTAAAGATTTTAGTATGGCTATTAGTTATAGCCATGCCTTTGGTAATGTGAAAAGCGAGATTACAGATTATATTAAAACGAATAAGCCAGATGTCATTGTTATAGGGAAAAGAAAATCTAAGCCTTTCAATTTTATTGGAGATAATATTACTGAGTTTGTTATTAAAAATCATGATGGAGCTATTATGATTGCTTCCGCAGAAAATGCTTTAGAACCAAATAGAGAATTATCACTAGGTGTGCTTAATAGAACGACGACATCTTTTAGTACTGAATTTTCAAACAGTGTTTTAAGTCATTCTCAAAAACCATTAAAATCTTTTAATTTAAAACAGAAAAATAGTGATGTTGTTAATACTGATAAAGATATCATTGAGTTAGTGTTTGACAATGGAGAGAATTCTATTCAGAGTTTATCAAACTATTTGACTAAGAGTGACGTCAATTTATTATGTGTAAACAGAAGTGATAAAACTAAAACTGATATCAAAAATGTGATAAGCAATGTAAATGTATCGCTCTTGATATCAGAGGATAATTAATTTGAAGCACAAATTCTTGTTAATTGTAGTTGAAAGGTTCTAATAAGCTTTTTTTGTACTGAAAAAATCTTAATTTTAGAATTATCCTAAGTTTTAAAACATGAAGAATTTATTTTCCAATATTAAAGGTGATGCTTTTGGTGGTATTACTGCAGGAATCGTAGCTTTGCCATTGGCACTAGCATTTGGTGTTTCATCAGGTCTAGGTCCAAGTGCTGGATTATATGGAGCCATATTTATAAGTTTCTTTGCAGCATTATTTGGTGGCACACCAACTCAAATTTCGGGCCCAACAGCACCAATGACTGCTGTTAGTATGATTGTGATTGCTGGAATTATTGCTGCAAATGATGGTGATGTTACTAAGGCGATGCCAGCAATTTTGACTGTATTCCTATTAGCAGGATTAATGCAAATTGGTTTAGGAGCTATTGGTCTAGGGAAATACATAAGATATATTCCTTATCCCGTAGTATCTGGTTTTATGACTGCTATTGGTCTTATCATCATCATTACTCAAATTTTACCTTCTTTAGGATATTACCCTAAACAAGACTTGGAGTTTGTGGATACATTTAAACCTCAAGCCGAAGAAGTAATTCTTGAAAATATTCTAAAAGAAGAAGCAGGAGAAGGGATTTTGGTTCTTGAGAACTTTAAGGTTACAATAGATAGAGCATTTAAAATTTCTTCTGAAGATATTCTCCAAGAATCTAAAACTTTGGCAGCAAAAAGAGCATCAGGAGCTTTAGGTGCATTAAAAGTAATACCAAGAGCTATTAAAAATATTAATTGGTTAGAATTTGCCCTCGCTTTTGGCACTATTTTTATTGTATTTGGATTTAAAAAAATAACCACTAAAATTCCGAGTTCTTTAGTGGCCTTAGTTGTCATGTCTGGACTAGCTGTTGGTTTAAAGTTAAATTATAAACCTATTGAAGAAATTCCTACAGGAATACCCATGCCTAAATTAGATATGTTTACAGATTTTAGTTTTGCGAGTATTACACCATATATATTTACAGCTTTGACATTGGCGCTTTTAGGAGCTATAGATTCGTTATTAACGAGTGTTGTTGCAGATAATATGACCAAAACAAAACATAAACCTAATAAAGAATTGGTAGGCCAAGGTATTGGAAACAGTATTGCAGCTTTGTTTGGTGGGATTCCTGGCGCAGGTGCAACCATTAGAACCGTTGTAAATATTAATGCTGGAGGTAAAACCAAACTATCAGGAATGATTGCTGGTGTTATGTTGCTTGTTATCATGTTAGGTTTGGGGCCAATTGCTTCTAAAATTCCCGCAGCAGTTTTAGCTGGTATTTTGATAACTGTAGGTATTGGAGTTATGGATTATAAGGGTTTAAAAGCCATACCAAGTTTACCAAGAGATATTAAATTTGGTCCTATAAAATTTAGTTCTGAAGTAGTGATTATGCTTGTTGTATTATTGCTTTCAACATTTTGGGACTTAATATATGCGGTAGGTATAGGACTAATTATTGCCTCTTTAATGTTCATGAAAAAAATTGGAGACCTTACAGCAGAGCGGTCTGACGTCAAACCATTAAAAGAAGAATCTTGGGATGATGAAGCAGATTTTCCGCAGAAATTACAAGAAGAAGTATTCATAAAGCACTTAAAAGGACCATTGTTTTTTGGATCAACATCAGATTTTCAAAATCTCACACTACAAATTCCAGATACAGCATCGATTGTGATATTAAGATTGGGTAGAATGCAGTATATGGATCAATCTGGTTTGTATGCCATGGAAGATATGCTTCAAGAATTAAAAACAAAAGATGTAGATGTGTTGTTTGTGAATTTATTAAAACAGCCTAGATATATGATGGAGCGTATTGATATTATTCCAGATTTTATCGCCGAAGAATACATTTTCAAATCATTCAAAGACTGCTTGTCTTGGATTAAGTTAAATGTAAAAGATAATTTTAAAACATCAAAAAAATGAAGAATATAGCAATAACAAAAGACGTACAAGTTGCAATGACACCAAGTAATGTATTGCAAGATTTATTAGAAGGAAATAACCGTTTTATAGGCGGAAATTCTCAAACTACAGATAATTCTGCTTTAGTCAACCAAACTACTGGTGGACAATTTCCAAAAGCAGTCGTTTTATCTTGTATTGATTCTCGTGTGCCAGTAGAAACTGTTTTGGATCAAGCCATAGGAGATATATTTGTAGCTAGAGTTGCAGGAAATTTCGAAAATGTAGATATTTTGGGAAGCTTGGAATACTCATGTAAAGCAGCTGGAAGTAAATTAGTACTCGTTTTAGGTCACGAAAGTTGCGGTGCAGTTAAAGCTGCATGTGATGGAGTGGAATTAGGAAATATCACAGCAATGTTAGATAATATTATGCCAGCAGTTAGAAAATCTGCCGATGAGGTAGAAGGAGAAGCCAATTCATCAAACAATGAATTTGTAGCTAAAACTGTAGAAAATAATGTGAAGTTAACTATCGAGCGCATTCGAGAGAAAAGCCACATCTTAAAAGAAATGGAAGATAATGGAGAAATACAAATCGTTGGAGGCGTCTACAGTCTCCACACAGGTAAAGTAGAGATGCTATAAAAGTGTTTTATTACGTAATTTAAAACTGTCTATGGAAATAGACGGTTTTTTATGCTTCAGAATCGGTTGTAGATTGCTCATCAGAATCGTCTTTACCTTTATTTAAAATACTAGGGAAAATTAAAGGTGCTAAACCTTTAACCGGTTCGTATAGAATAGAATCATCTAAGTCTTCTTTATCAGCGAAGGGAATAGTATTATTCATGTTATCAAAAACAAGAAGAATAATACTCAATATTAATCCAATTTTAAGTGCTCCAAAAACACCACCTAAGAGCTTGTTTATAATACCAAGAGCTGCAAAATCTGCAAGTTTGGTTAGTGCTTTTCCTGCAAGAGCAATTACTAAAACAATGATGACGAAGGTCACAGCAAAAGCGACGATGTTAATGTATTTTTCTTCCCAATCGAGTTTGCTATCTAAAAATTCTGCAGCAAAATTACTAAAGTGTATTGCGCCATACACTCCTGCTATAAGTGCAACGAGAGAGGCGACTTCTACAAAAAGGCCTTTCATAACGCCTCGTATAAGTCCAAAAAGCAACAGTGCTCCCAATACAATATCAATGATTGCCATACCTAAAGTGAATTTTAACAAACGTACATAATTTTTCTCATTTTAAAATGATAACGTTTTTATAGCCCTTTTAGTTTATTAACTTTGCATTCAAATAATTCAAACTAATTTTTGCAATACAGAAAAGACGATTATGGCAAGAGATGAGCAATTAAAACAGCGATGGGATTTAGTGGTAAAGAAGCTTTCGGCCACTTTTGCAGATGGTGACCCTTTAGATTTAGATGCGATAATATATTTGATAGGCGTACAAGAATTAGGTCAATTAGATAGGAAATTTAAGAAAGATCACAAACTTGATTTGATGCATATTGCCATTTGTAAATTACTTACGCCTTATGGATACTATGAATTTGATTTTGCAGATGAAGATGGTTGGCCACATTATATAGCAAAAGAAGAATTACCACCGTTAAAGGCAGGAGAACAAAGCGTTTTGATGAAAGATGCCATCGTTAACTATTTTATTGAAACCCAATTTATTAAATAATTTACGATCACTCAGTTTGTTTAACTGGGCGTTGCCACAAGGGTCGCGCTTTCTACGAGGAGCTTCAACAAATGCTTCCATCGCTAACGCAAATCGCGATAAAATTCATAAATTTGCCATTCATTTTCAGGAATTATGATAGATAAGATAAAAGAACTCATAGCAGAAGCCGAAGCATTTAAAGCACAATCTAAAGAAGAGGTTGAGGCATTCCGTATAAAATACTTAGGTAAAAAAGGATTACTTAATGACTATTTTTCCGAGTTTAAAAATGTAGCAAATGATCAGAAAAAAGAGTTTGGTCAAACAATTAACAAACTCAAACAAACAGCCGAAGCAAAAGTCAACGCCTTAAAAGAAGAATTAGAAAGTAAGGAAGAAACTAAAGGTGCTTATGGCGATTTGTCTCGTCCAGGAGCCCCAATTGCCATTGGTGCACGTCATCCTATTTCTTTAGTAAAGAATCAGATTATTGATATCTTTTCTCGTATAGGATTTAATGTGAGTGAAGGCCCAGAAATTGAAGATGACTGGCATAATTTCACAGCATTAAACTTGCCAGAATATCATCCTGCTCGTGATATGCAGGATACATTTTTTATTCAAACAGATCCAGAAGATATATTATTACGCACACATACAAGTTCTGTACAAGTGCGTTATATGGAAAACAACAAACCACCAATACGTACTATTTCTCCTGGTCGTGTGTTTCGTAACGAAGCTATATCTGCGCGTTCACATTGTTTTTTCCACCAAGTAGAAGGCTTGTATATTGATAAAGATGTGAGTTTTGCAGATTTAAAACAAACACTACAATACTTCACAACCGAAATGTTTGGGAAGTCTAAAATTAGATTGCGTCCATCTTATTTTCCGTTTACAGAGCCAAGTGCAGAAATTGATGTGTATTGGGGATTAGAGACTGAAACAGATCATAAAATAACTAAAGGTACTGGTTGGTTAGAAATTGGAGGATGCGGTATGGTAGACCCTAATGTATTAGAAAATTGTAAAATTGATCCTACTGAGTATTCAGGATTCGCATTTGGTGTTGGTGTCGATAGAATAGCAATGTTGCTTCACCAGATTAGTGATATTAGATTATTGAGTGAGAATGATGTGAGGTTTTTGGAGCAGTTTAAGAGTGCGCTTTAATTAACTTTTTTTGATCGTGAAATTAACGTCTTATCAAATTCATTAAAATCTATTTCATAAAGTTGTGATGAGGCTGCAATAGTATGACTGTTTTCAGTAAAACCTCCTACGATATACAATTTGTCTTGAAAGTAATGCAATTTGGAGTTTTTTAGCTTCAAATTAATATCATATTCTTCAAGAGCTTTAGTAATTGTATTAAATATTAATAGTTTCTCGTCATTAAATATATAAATGATATGCTCATGAGTTGTTAGACCAGGGTGTGCCATCTCATTAAATAAATCGCCTTCGTTTGTCCAAGTTCCAGTGGTAATATTATATGACTCAATAGTTTTTAGTTTGTTTCCGCTATGACCTCCAATTAGATATATTTTATGATCTACAATTACGCCTTGAGTTTCTTTTGGCAATCTCATTTTTGGGAGCTCATACCATAGTCCAGAAGTGATGTTGTAAATGTGCGCTGCACCTGTATATGTTTTGTTTCCATTTCTCTTTAATTTAGTCGATCCACCCATCACAATAATATTATCTTGATAGATAAACGATGCAAAGTTTATGGCTTGATGGGGATTAGTATTATCAATTGTAATCTCTTTTGAAGCTAAATCAAAAACTTCGATTTTATTATCTAAGTACTCATATTTTCTGATAGGCGATACTCGTTTTCCACCTAAACTGTAGAGTTCATTTTTATAGCGGTTTAGATTATGAAAAGTACGTTTTCTAAAGGGGGTTTCAGAAATATACCATTTGTTGTTTTTAATAACATATACCTGTAACTTATCGTTATAGCTTTCATAGTTATTGCCACGTTGTAATTCTTTCATAAAATCACCAAACGAGGGATTGGGTATATCATTTATAGCTTGAAGTGCTTTTTTTCCTGAATCTTCTAAATTGGAAGAACTCCCTGAAACCACATAAATAGAATCTCCTATAATTTGAGAGCCAAAAGCATAAACACCAGATTTTAGTTGTGTTAATGTTTTATAATTAATGCTTGTCTTTAAGCCCTTAGAGGTATTGACTACCACTTGATCTAGGTTTTCTATCTTTTTAGATAGATAAACTGTGGTTTTTCCTTTTTTGAATTTCTTTAGAGCAATTGTTTTAGTGTGATAGCAAATACGAGAAAATTGTAAACTATCTCTTTTAGAAGTTATAGGTTTTATTGTTAATGTAAACTTTCCAGAAGCATTAGTAGTTGTCCCAATAGCTCCCTTTTTAAAACACACAGTAACATTCTCAACAGGTTGATTAGTTTTAATGCCAAGAACAATTCCGTTAAAATTTTGAGCAACGAGTAACTGTGAAAGAAATATAAATGCTAAGATTAGCCTCATGAAATAGATTTAATTTTGAATTAATGACTATTAACGATGTTCGATTATTTTGACAACACTATCAAAATATTAACATTATGTCCTAATTTTGTACTAATGAAAAAAGACATCCATATTCCAAAAGTAGAAGACGTATTTGTTGCTGTTGTTCAAGAACAACATCCAGAATATAAAACTGATGATTGGAACGCCTACATCATCAATAATAAAGATGTAGATTTAGATACCGTTTTGATTACGTCAAAGGGGTATTCCGAAGAAAAGATAACACCAGTTATGCGTCATACTATCAAACTATTGCCAGCAAGAAGCTATGCAAAGATTGAGTTTATGCAAAATGATCTCCTTAAATTAAACAATGAGTTTAAAGTTAGCTTTTTTGAAGGCAATCAAATGTTCGATAAAATCTATGTATTTAGGAGGGATACGATTAACGAAAAGGCTTTACAAATACTTCCTTTGATGCAGTTAAAAGGTGTCTTGGTGAAGTAATCAATTCCTGCGAAGACAGGAATCTCTTAATTATTTGAAATTAACTAAGAATTTGTCATCCTGAACTTGGTTTATAATCTCATCATAATAGATTCCGCATCAAGTGCGGAATGACAGTAACTACTAATCCAACTTATCCGTCAATTTCTTAAAAACCTTTTTAGGGTTTTTATTTTCATACAAAATCTCATAAACAGCTTCAATAATAGGTAGCTGCGTTTTTTTTACATTTTTTTTATTGAGTTCATACGCACTTTTTGTGGCATAATAGCCTTCTGCTACCATGTTCATTTCCATTTGTGCCGATTTAACAGTATAGCCCTTGCCAATCATGTTTCCAAACATACGGTTACGAGAAAATGTTGAGTAACCAGTAACCAACAGGTCACCTAAATAGGCTGAGTTGTTGATATTACGTTTCATCTTATGCGTTTTTTTAATAAAACGCTTCATTTCACGAATAGCGTTACTCATCAATACACTTTGAAAATTATCACCATAACCCAACCCGTGAGCCATACCTGCAGCAATAGCATATATGTTTTTGAGCATTACAGCATATTCAGTTCCAATAACATCATCACTAATTTTGGTTTTGATGTAATCACTAGATAGCGCATCTGCTATGGTTTGTGCTTTTTCAGCATCATCGCATGAGATTGTTAAATATGATAAACGCTCAAGAGCCACCTCCTCTGCATGGCAAGGTCCAGCAATTACTGCAATATTTTCAAATGGGATTTTATACTCATCATTAAAATGTTCACCTACAAGTTTTCCAGTTTCAGGCATAATGCCTTTTACTGCAGAAACCACTGTTTTATTTGAAACATCTATAGTGAGCTTTTGTAATTCTGTATGAATAAATGCTGACGGGATCACAAAAATTAAGACATCTGCCCAATTAGCGATCTCATTCATATCATTACTCAATTTGAGCTGCTTCGTATTAAATTCTACAGAGCTTAAATAACTAGGATTGTGCTGTTCTTTTAGCAAATGCTCTTTAGTATAGGTACTACGCATGTACCAACCCACTTCATCTAAATTTTCACAAAGCATTTTCACAATGGCCGTCGCCCAACTTCCTGCGCCAAATACTGCAAATTTTAATGGTTGACTCATATCGTATTTCAATTATGGTTAGAATAACTCATGTTATGAGTATTCAAAAATAAGTAATTTATGTCCTTTTTCCGAAGAGAACACGTATAGACTTTTATTTTTGGCACGCGTTTTGAATATTACATTATTATAAATTAAAACACAGAACATTATGTAATGAGCATAAATTTTATAGATCTTAATTTTTGAAGTTAGATTTTTAAAATTTCTGTGAATTCCATTTGGCTTTGGGTTTATTGAAAAACGGACAAATGAAAACAATCAAACTACTTTTAGGCTTTGCTTTAACAGCAACATTATTTACGTCATGTTATACAGATGAAATAATTATAGACGATTTTAATAACAATAACCCAGGAATCACGTTGAATCAAATACTAAATTCTCATGAGTTATGGTATGTTGATATTAATCAAACCTTAGGAAATGGAGAAACTCCTTTCTTAAATATAGCGTTTACCATATCATTTAGAAATGGAGTTGTATATGCTAATAATAATTTGGTAGGTATAGGTAGTCAAGGTAATGGATTTGGCATTGATGTTGGCACTTACGATGCTTACAATATGATTCTAGATATCAATCATGATATTGATGGGTATGAAACCTTTGACGTGTATCAAGTTGATGGTAACACTATAGAATTATATAACCCATTTAATGATACCTCATATTTCTTAAATGGATACCAAAGAAATAACTTTGATTATGACTTTGTATTCTATGATAACATTCATTATTTTTTGCAAGAATATGAAGCTTGGGAAAAAACATATACAAGTCAAATGGGAGTTGTCAATGAATTTGATAATGAGAATTATCTTCAGTTTTTAGCTGGTGGAAATGACTCAGAGTTTAGAAGTTCTCAAGACACTAATATTGGGAATCCAAATACTATTTTCTGGGATTATACAGGTGTTTATGGTGTAGGAAATGTAAGTGGTAATATGTACTTAAAAACATTAACATTAGATTATGATTTCTTCGACAATGAATATTTCGAGTTGAGCGTTATTAATGATCAAAGGATAGAATTGTTTCACCCATCATCTCAAACCGTATATGAATTTACTGGGCGAGGGTATATTCAATTCTTAAGAGAAACAGATGCTTCAGGAAAACGCATAGAAGTCAAAAAGGAATTAAAGAAACGTAAGCAGAAAACTGCGAGAAAAGAGAACCCTAGGGTAAATACGAGGAGCTAGATTTGGTTGGTTATTTAGTCTCCAAAGACGTCCAACTCATTAATTTGAGTTGGATGTTTTCTTTTGTGTTTACGCTTCTTTTCTTCTCAAATGTAACTTTATTATTAAAATCGTATCCAAGAAATGTACCTGGTCATATAATTGGAATTGACAAAGAATTTCGCCAACTTTACATATGCTAACATTAATTAAAGCCAAATAATTATGGGATTATTTTCATTTATCAAAAACGCAGGCACTAAAGTCTTCGGAGTAGAAAAAATAACAGAGGCAGCAGCAATAGAAAGAACTTTTAAGGTAAGTAAACAAGAAGCAGCAGCAGGATTACGCTTGGAAGCAGCAGCAGCAAGAAATATGGAAGAGACCATTAATGATCTGCAATTAAAAGTAGAAAATTTAAGTGTATTTGTAGATGACGATATGGCTAGAGTGTCTGGTTTAGCTTATGACCAAGCAACTAAATAAAAAGGGGTTTTAGTTGTTGGTAATACGGCTGGAATAGGAACAGTTGATGATCAAATGACGGTTGAGCATGTTGCCCCAGAAGCGCAATTTCATGTCGTTATAAGTGGAGACACTTTAGGTGAAATAGCAAAACATTACTATGGTAACGCTATGAAATATCCTGAAATTTTTGAAGCTAATAAACCGATGTTAACAGATCCTGATAAAATTCATATCGGGCAGGTTTTACGCATTCCAAACTTGGACTAAGTATACAATTCGTTTTATGAACTAACATAAGACAGATTAAAAACTTTAAAAAAGCACAACTCAACGTTGTTCTTTTTTGATGTCTTGTCAATGGTCTTTGAGTTATCTATACTTTATTACTATGTTGGTTGTTCTTTGTCTCCTTGAGCGAAGTCTAAAGGTCTTCAGGCAGAGAACGCTAAAGGCATTTCGTTTTTCTAAGTAAACTACTTTCAAAGAAAACATATTTCCTTTTCAGTAATACTCAATTTGACAGTGTTAGTTTAATTAAACCTTTTAGACGGTCTTTTTCTTTTTTTTTAGAACTATCCATCAGAATTCTTGATAATTCCCTCAATTAAACGCATTAACTTATTAAATTTGCAACCGTTAAACACCAGCGCATTTTTATATAGGTGTCATAATTTTTTTACTATGTACAGAAGTCACAATTGTGGTGAGTTAAGAGCATCACATATCAATACAGAAGTTACACTTTCAGGTTGGGTTCAAAAATCTAGAAATAAAGGATTTATCGTTTGGGTAGATCTTCGTGATCGCTATGGGATGACACAACTTGTTTTTGATGAGGAGCGCACACCAAAAGAGATGATGAAACGTGCCGAAGATTTAGGGCGAGAATTCGTTGTCCAAGTGAAAGGAAAAGTAATTGAGCGTGCTTCTAAGAATCCAAATATGCCAACTGGTGATATTGAGATTTTAGTATCTGAATTGACCATTCTAAACGAATCAAAACTTCCACCTTTTACTATTGAAGATGACACCGATGGTGGTGAAGAACTACGTATGAAATATCGCTATCTTGATATTCGTCGTAATCCAGTAAGAGAGAACTTGATTTTTAGGCATAAAGTCACTCAAGAAGTGAGAAATTATTTGTCTCAGGATGGTTTTATAGAAGTAGAAACACCATATTTAATAAAGTCAACACCAGAAGGTGCGCGTGATTTTGTTGTGCCTTCAAGAATGAATGCAGGTCAGTTTTATGCCTTACCACAATCGCCTCAAACCTTTAAGCAATTGCTTATGGTTGGTGGTATGGATAAGTATTTTCAGATTGTAAAATGCTTTAGAGATGAAGATTTACGAGCTGATAGACAGCCTGAGTTTACTCAGATTGACTGCGAAATGGCATTTATTGATCAAGAAGATATTTTAAACACATTTGAAGGCTTGACACGACATTTACTTAAAGAAGTGAATGGCGTTGAGATTGAAAAATTCCCAAGAATGCTGTATGATGATGCGATGCGTCTCTACGGAAATGATAAACCAGACATCCGTTTTGGAATGGAGTTTGGAGAATTAAACGCTGTTGCCCAACATAAAGAATTCGGCGTATTTAATTCTGCAGAATTGGTAGTTGGTATTGCAGTTCCTGGCGGAAACAATTACACTAGAAAAGAAATCGATAAATTAATTGATTGGGTAAGACGTCCACAAGTTGGCGCTTTAGGAATGATTTACTCTAGATGTAACGATGACGGAAGTTTCAAATCATCTGTAGATAAATTTTACGACCAAGACGATTTAGCAAAATGGGCAGAAGTTACTGGAGCAAAAGCTGGAGATTTAGTTTGTGTGCTTTCAGGAAATGCTAATAAAGTAAGAGCGCAATTAAGTGCCTTACGTATGGAATTAGCAGAACGTTTAGAATTAAGAGATCCTAAAGTTTTTGCACCATTATGGGTTATGGATTTTCCATTATTAGAATGGGATGAAGATTCAGAGCGTTACCACGCGATGCACCATCCATTTACATCACCAAAACCTGGACAATTAGAATTATTGAAAACAAATCCAGGAGATGTTAAAGCTAATGCTTACGATTTAGTTCTCAACGGAAACGAGATTGGTGGCGGTTCTATTCGTATTCACGATAAAGAAACACAAGCCTTAATGTTTGATTATTTAGGTTTTACACCAGAAGAAGCAGAAGCACAATTTGGATTCTTAATGGATGCATTTCAATATGGAGCACCTCCTCATGGTGGACTCGCTTTTGGATTGGATAGATTGGTTGCTATTCTTGGCGGACAAGAAACAATTCGTGATTTTATTGCCTTTCCAAAAAACAATAATGGTCGTGATGTGATGATCGATGCACCCGCACCTATTGATGATAAACAATTAACAGAGTTGAGTTTAAAACTCAACTTAAAATCTTAATTACTAAATCCTGCGTCTTGCAGGATTTTTTAGTAGATTTAATATATGCCAATTAAACAGTTCATAAAACGTTTACTTATTTTGCGATATAAATACATTTCGCAAAAGAACTTCGTATTCTTATTGGCAATGCTCATTGGATTATTATCTGGATTAGTATCTGTAATTATTAAGAATATAACATACGGGATTCAATGGGTTCTTGAGCATTTTGTCATTGTATCTCGCAATAGTCTTTATTTTATTCTTCCAATAATTGGGCTTGGACTCGTCTATTTATTTGTGAAATATGTATCCAAACAAAAAATTGAACATGCGATTCCAAGCATTTTGTTTTCATTGTCAAAAAAGAACGGTTTACTTAAACACAGTAAAATATATTTACCACTAATCACAGCGCCTTTAACCGCTGGTTTTGGAGGGTCGGTTGGGTTACTTGGTCCTGCAATTGCCTCTGCATCTGCTGTGAGTTCTAACATTGGTCAGTTGTTTCATGTAGACAGAAAAACGAGAACTTTACTCATTGGTTGCGCTGCATCTGGAGCAATTGCGTCTATTTTTCAATCCCCAATTGCAGCCATCATTTTTGCTGTTGAGGTATTCAGTTTAGATTTGACATTTGCATCGTTACTGCCTCTATTAATAGCATCGGTATCTTCGGTATTAACCTCTTATTTTTTCGTCGGAAATGGTGTGCTTTTTACTTATAATATTGCAATACCTTTTGAATTAAAGGACACTTTGTTTTTGATTGTTTTAGGTATTGGGACAGGTATTGCGTCCATCTACTTCTCCAAAATGTATTTCGCTGTATACACCTTTTTTGAACGCTTTAAAACAAGCGGACAAAAACTCATTGTTGGTGGTTTAGCTATTGGAGTCATGCTGTATTTCATTCCGCCATTGTATGGTGAAGGTTTTGGCTTTATTAATGATTTACTGGACGGTAATCACTTGCATGCCTTAGGTGAAACACCTTTTGATGCCTATCTCGATAATATTTGGGTAGTGATTGCTTTATTGTTTGGGATTACTATTTTCAAAGCTATTGCAATGACGACCACATTTGCTGCAGGAGGCGCAGGAGGAATCATTATTCCAACCATGGTCATGGGAAGTGCTTTGGGCAATGTTGTTGCAAAAATCATTAATAATATTGGTTTAGGTTTCCAGGTATCTGAAACTAATTTCACACTCCTTGGGATGGCAGGATTAATAGCAGGTGTTCTTCATGCACCATTGACTGCTATTTTCTTAATTGCTGAGATTACGGGTGGTTACCAATTATTCGTTCCATTAATGATTACAGTGTCAATGTCATTTATCATCACAAAAAGTGCAGTAGAGCATACAATTTATACTAAGGAACTGGCCGAAAAAGGAGAACTCTTAACACATGATAAAGATCAATCTGTTTTAACTTTAATGACATTAGATAGTGTCATTGAGAAAGACTTTACTATTCTAAATCCAGAAATGTCTTTAGGTGAAATGTTACGTAAAGGTGTTTCTAAGTCCAGCAGAAATTTATTTCCTGTAGTTGACGAGAATGATTATCTCGTTGGTATTATTTTACTGGACGATATCCGAACGGTCATGTTTGACCATGATTTATATGAGACGACTTCCGTAGAAACCTTTATGCATAATCCACCCGATTATATTTATTATGAAAACGATTCTATGAAAGAGGTGATGCGTAAATTTCAAGACAGTGGTGCTTGGAACCTTCCTGTTATTAAAAATGGAAATTACTTTGGGTTTGTGTCAAAATCAAAATTGTTAACCGCTTACCGACGTGAATTGATTAATTTTACATCCTAATTCTATATGTAATGAAATATTTTATTCTTATTGCTTTTTTAGTTTCTTTTGGCAGTGTTTTATGTGGCTTTTTTTTAGAAGTAGACTATTCTGAAAAGTTAATAGGTTTTGGGGTTTTAGGTATATTTTTTATAGTTTTCCCTTTATTTTCATACCATCGTTGGAAAGATAAAGACATTAAAGATTATATGCTCACACAAGAGAATCTTGATAAAATGAAAGCGTCTCAGAAAAGACAAAAGTCTTAGTTTAATGCTTTGTATTTAGAGTTTTAAAATTTCCGAAATTATTTTAATTATTTGATTCTAAATTCAAGTTATTGGGCCTAAAAAATTACAATTTAGTAACATTACGAATTGTTTTTAGTTTTACCTTTACCGCTTAATTATAATATTTTTTACAATGACTGGAACAGTTAAATTTTACAATGATTCAAAAGGATTTGGATTCATTACCAATGAAGAAACAGGAAATGACATTTTCGTACACGTATCAAACCTTAATGGTGTTGAATTACGTGAAGCCGATAATGTAGAGTACGACGAGGAAGAAGGAAGAAAAGGAGTAGTTGCAGCTAACGTGCAAGTTCTCTAAGAGATATACTTTATTGAAGTTTCAACGTCTAACGAAAGTTAGGCGTTTTTTTTGTGGTTTTTTGGGCATTACCAAGACATGCTAAAAAGCATCGTCTTCGTCAGGCTCTCGGCAGTCGCTCTCTGCGAGGAGCTCCGACAATCCCTCTATCCTTAACGCAGGCATTGGCTTAATTCAAATTACGCTTCTCAACAAAGAAGCGTTTCATTAGAGAAGAAGCTTCTTCAGCCAAAACACCTCCAGTCATTTTAGTTTTAGGGTGTAATTTCGTGTCCAAAGCAATACAGCCACGATCTTCATCACGAGCGCCATAAACAATTTTAGAAATCTGACTCCAATACAAAGCACCTGCGCACATTTGGCAAGGTTCTAAGGTCACGTAAAGGGTGCAATTGGTTAAATATTTTCCGCCTAAAAAATTAGCTGCTGCTGTGATCGCTTGCATTTCGGCATGTGCTGTGACATCATTTAATAGTTCGGTTAGATTGTGTGCTCTTGCAATGATTCTATCTTTTATAACGATTATTGCACCTACTGGGATTTCTCCTTTGTCATAAGCGTCTTGAGCCTCTTGCAAGGCTTTTTTCATGTAATAGGTGTCGTCAAAAGGATTTAACATAGTTGTAAAAATACAATTCTATTTGATGTAATTAAATGTCGGCAAGAAATTTGATACTTATTAAGAAATCATTCAACTATGAAAACGCGTTATTCTATTTCTATCCCAAAGCCATGTCATGAAAATTGGTCTGAAATGACACCAAACGATAAAGGGCGGTTTTGTCAAGCTTGTTCTAAAACTGTTGTGGACTTTACTAATATGAAAGCCAATGATGTTCAAGAGTTTATTCACCGGAATAAAGGTCAACGTATTTGTGGGCATATGAGACAAAGCCAGTTGGATGCTATTAATTTACAGATTTCGGAAAGCGTGTTTGAGCAACGTATGAGTTTTCATAAACTGTTCTTGTTGGCTTTACTATTTGCTATGGGAACCTCGTTGTTGAGCTGTCAAGACGAGAAAGGAAACATTAAAAAAATTGAAAGTGTAGAGATTGTTGAAAAGGTTATGGACTCTACTCAAATTGAAGTGAATATACAAGACGATTCTATCTTGACTAGAGTTTCAAAAGATAAGGTTCATATTCCAAGTTCTAAGAAAAATAAAAGCATTAAAACTTTTAGGGAAACCCATTTAGATGATTTGATGATAATGGGAGATGTAGAAGAACTAATTCAAGAATCCATTGAATTAGATTCTATTATAGAGCTGGAATACGAGGATATTGAAGGTGATATGGTTTTTGAAGAGGAAATTGTTTTTGGTATGCTGGAAGTTGAGTACCCACCGGAGTTTCCAAATACTCCTGAGTCATTATCCAGAAGAGAAAAACAAGATTACTTAAATAGAAGAATGAGTGAATTTACTCTGGAGAATTTCAATATGGATGTCGCTCATAACATAGGTTTAATTGGGCAGCAAAGAATTCAAGCTCAATTTAAAGTTGATACTATTGGTAATATTATAGATATAGAGGTGAGGGCACCTCATCCTTTACTTCAAAAAGAAGTAATTCGTTTAATAAATTTATTACCAAAATTTATTCCAGCAAAGAATGAAGGTCAAGCAGTAGAGATAGTTTATAATTTACCAATCATCTTTGATATCCAAGACTAATTAATTCTCGTATTTTTACAATGTGCAAAAACGATTATTAGAACATATCAATTCCCCTAAAGATTTAAGACAATTAAATCCTGATGAACTCCCTCAACTCGCCAAAGAGTTGAGGGAGTTCATTATTGATGTTGTGGCGACTAAAGAAGGGCATCTTGGTGCAAGTCTTGGTGTGGTAGAATTGACCTTGGCTCTGCATTATGTCTTTAATACACCAAAGGATCAACTCATTTGGGATGTTGGACATCAAGCTTACGGTCATAAGATCCTTACAGGGCGACAAGATAATTTTCATACGAATAGACAAAAAGGGGGTATTAGCGGTTTTCCTAATCGTGATGAAAGTGACTATGATACTTTTGGTGTTGGACATTCGTCAACCTCAATTTCTGCAGCTTTAGGAATGGCAATTGCTTCTCAGTTAAAGGGTGAAGACAAACAGCATATTGCAGTTATTGGTGATGCTTCTATTGCAAGCGGAATGGCTTTTGAAGGTCTTAATCATGCAGGAGTTACGAATGCCAATTTATTAGTCATCTTAAACGATAATGCTATTGGTATTGATCCAAGTGTTGGCGCTTTAAAGCAATATTTAACTAATGTTAAAAAAGGAAAAGAAAAGCAAGACAATATCTTTGAGGCTTTAAACTTTGATTATTCTGGACCTATTGATGGTCATGATTTACCGTTGTTAATTTCAGAATTAGAGCGGTTGAAAACTGTTAAAGGGCCAAAGTTTCTTCATGTGATTACGACTAAAGGAAAAGGCTTAAAACAAGCTGAAGATGACCAGGTGAAATATCATGCGCCAGGCAAGTTTGACGCTTTTACAGGTGATATCCTTCCGAAGAAAACCGAAATACAGCCCCCAAAATTTCAAGATGTATTTGGTCATACTATCGTTGAGCTCGCCAAAATAAATAAAAGTATTGTTGGGATTACGCCTGCAATGCCTACAGGAAGTTCATTAAAGTTTATGATGGAGCAAATTCCAGATCGTGCATTTGATGTTGGGATTGCAGAGCAGCACGCTGTAACTTTGGCTGCTGGTATGGCAACTCAGGGCCTGACAGTGTTTTGCAATATTTATTCTACGTTTTTGCAGCGTGCTTATGATCAAGTAATCCATGATGTTGCACTTCAAAATTTACCTGTTATTTTCTGTCTAGATCGCGCTGGTTTGGTTGGAGAAGATGGCGCTTCACATCATGGTGTTTTTGATTTGGCGTATTTAAGATGTATTCCAAATATGATTATTTGTGCACCTCGCAATGAAATTGAATTGCGCAATATAATGTACACAGCGCAATTAGGTTTGAAACATCCAATTGCGATTCGTTATCCTAGAGGTCGTGGAACTATAATTGATTGGATACAGCCTTTTTCAGAAATAGGAATAGGTAAAGGTATCCGACTTAGAAAAGGAAAAAAATTAGCGGTATTAAGTGTTGGAGCAATAGCATCTCATATTGAAGAAGCAATCTCTAAATGTGATGTCAACGATATGATATCACATTATGATATGCGTTTTGTAAAACCGTTGGACGATAATTTATTACACACTATCTTTAAAACTTATGAGGAAATCGTTACTATAGAAGAGGGTGTTATTTCTGGTGGTTTTGGAAGTGCAATTTTGGAGTTTGCCTCTGTGAATGATTATTTTATCCCAATAAAAACATTAGGAGTGCCTGATAAATTCATAGAACATGCTTCTGTAATACAACAACATCAATCCGTTGGGATTGATGTTGAAAATTTAATTATGTTATTTAGCTCTATTGCTCTTCGTCTACAATAGCAATATCAGGTTGTTCATTTGTTTCATAGACCTCAACATTGTTTTGTTGTGGTTTGTGATTACCATTACTTGTAATATCATCTAACATTAATAAAAATGCTAGCGTTACAAAAAAGATAACTGCAGCTCCTAGAATGTTTTTTTTCATGATTGTAGGTTTAAAAGATTACGGTTCATCAAATATACACAATTATCGTTTAAATACAAATTTATTCGATGAAATGCATAAAATAAAAAAAGAGAACTATCTAACGACCTTGTTGTTATAACAAATATCTTACTTATTTGATGATAATTTTTTGGGTTTCAGAATAATTATCAACACTAATATTAACAAAGTACATACCAGTATTTAAATTAGTATTTGAAGTCGAGATGTTAGCTTGAGTACTATAAGCTACTTGACCATTAATATTGAGAACTTTAATATGTGGACCCCTAAATCACGTTCTGATTTAATTGTAATCTTTCGATAAGTTTTGCGCCTCTTTAACAGGACTGTTTTCTAAATGCTATGCAGGTTGTTCTGGTAACTCTTCAATAGCATTGTTTTCATCTAAATTTGCAATCAATACAGCAGCTAGAGCTCTCAAAACAAGCGAAGTGGTAACCAATAATTTTCGTTTTATGTTTTCAATTTTTTTTATAAATGATTCCCTTTCAATTTCTGATAGGTTAACATAGCATTACTATCAGACATTTTTGAAATGTAGAAACATACAGATAATAGGTTGTCATAAATAGTATCCTTCTGTAAGTCCACATTGGGCTCTAAGACTTTCAAAATAAGAGTATCATAATTTGATAACTCTCCTTTTAAATTATTTATAACCGCTTTTGTAAAAACATTTAAAAGTTCATTAATAACCTTATAGCCTACAATCTCTTTGTCAATGACCTCTTTAGATTGATAAACATTAGAGATGCTAAGTTTTAGAATATCATTTATTTGGGCTTCATATGCACTACAATCTAAAAGTGCTTTTGAGAATGCTCCACTTAAAATGGCTTCTTCATTTTGCATAAAGATCTCAACAGCTTCGCTAATTAGTGTGTTAATTGCTAATGATCTCAAATAACTTAATCTGTCTTGCGTGCTTTGTAGTGAATTATATGTTTTTGTTTGAATGGAATCTCGTACTAAGTTTATAAGGTATTCTAAAGCGTATTCTTCTTGTATGAGTCCCAAGTTAATACCGTCTTCAAAATCGATGATGGTGTAGCAAATATCGTCTGCTGCTTCCACAAGATAGACAAGTGGATGTCTACAATAACTCACATCTCCATGACCACCTCTTTTAACTAATCCTAGTTCTTCTGCGATGTCTTTAAATGTTTCTTTTTCATTCTGAAAAAAGCCATATTTTTTATCTGCGATATGTGTTGTGGGTTTCTTCGGAAGCGACTCTTTAGGGTATTTAGTGAATGCTCCAAGAGTAGCATAACTTAACCTCAAACCGCCTATACGACCTTGACGACTTTCGGTTAGAATTTTTAATCCGTTAGCATTACCTTCAAAATCACATAAATCTTGATATTGTTTTTTAGTAAGCTCATCTTCATAGTAACGCCCTTCACCCGATTTAAAAAACTCACCAATTGCTTTTTCTCCTGAATGACCAAAAGGCGGATTGCCTATGTCGTGAGCCAATGCAGCAGCAGCCACAATAGCACCAAAATCATTCATTTGATAGCCATGTGCATCTCTTAAATGTGGATGTTTCTCTAATAGTTTTTGACCTACTTTTCTGCCTAATGAGCGTCCAACGACACTGACTTCTAGACTATGAGTTAAGCGTGTGTGGACAAAATCGGTTTTAGATAATGGTACGACCTGAGTTTTGTCTTGAAGACTTCTAAATTCCGAAGAAAAAATAATACGGTCATAATCGACTTCAAAACCTAAACGTGTTTCGTCTTGTTCTTTTCGTAAGCGTTTATGCGCATCTCCAAACCGCTTTAAGGAGAGTAACTGTTCCCAATTCATATGTAATGTTTAGCTACTGCAAGATATAGTTTTTCAATGTTAATTTAATGATTCGATATTATAAAAATATCAGTTTCTGGTAACATTGAATTAACAGTTTTATGATTTAGGATTAATACCCAATTAACCTTGACTTTACATAATGCGCTTTTCTTTGCACTGTTATTAAATCTAAACAAAAATTATTTTAAACAAAAATATCATGAAAAAATTAGTACTATCTGCTTTAATCGTTTCTTCTTTTGTATTCACTGGTTGTTTTAAAGATGACGACACTCCTATTATAATTGAGGAGATTACTATTATCAATAATAATGGTGGCGGTGGAGCCGGTGAAGATTGTCCAGTAGTCGCTGTGACAGGAATTATTCTTGAAGATACAACATGGACAAACGATAATATATATCAATTAAATCAAAAGGTGGTTGTAGACAATGGCGCTACACTGACAATTGAGGCAGGAACAATTGTTAAGGGTTCTCCTGGTACAGGTTCTTTAGCATCTGCATTAATTATTGCAAGAGGCTCAAAAATTAATGCTGTTGGTACAGCAGCACAACCAATTATTTTTACATCTATAACTGATAATATCACATGTGGCCAGACTGCTGGAACAAATTTAGATCAAGATGATAGGGGTCAATGGGGAGGATTAATTGTGTTAGGGAATGCGCCTTGCTCATTCTCTGGGGATATTTTGGAAGCTCAAATTGAAGGAATTCCAGCTGATGATACATTTGGGTTATATGGTGGTTCTGATGCTGCTGACAACTCTGGTGTAATGCAGTATTTATCTATACGTCATGGCGGTGCATTAATTGGAGAAGGGAACGAAATCAATGGATTGACGCTTGGTGGTGTAGGAAATGGTACAGTTATTAGTCATATAGAGGTTGTTGCCAACGTTGATGATGGTGTAGAATTCTTTGGAGGTACTGTAAATGCTTCTAACATATTAGTTTGGTCACAAGGAGATGACGCTATAGATATTGATCAAGCATACTCTGGTATTGTTGATAATGTTGTTGTGGTATTAGGGAATATATCTGACCATGCTTTTGAAGTGGATGGTCCAGAAGGTACAGGTTCAGGAGCGTTTACGATTCAAAACGCTACAATTATTGGTAATGCTGATACCGAAAATGGTGAATATGCAGATTACAGAAGTAATGCTCAAGGAACTACAAATAATATCTATGCTTATGGATTTAAAGCGTCTTCTGATGTGGAATTAGATAATGATGGTGTGGCTACTAATTATAGTAATGGTGATTTAATCTTTGGAACGTGGGAAATCGTTTTACCTACAGGTGTTACAGATGTCACAAGTGTTTTTGTTAATAAAGCAGAAACGGTAACTGTTACAGGTTTTGGTTCTACAGCGGCTGCAATAACATTAGCAGCAAATACAGTTGGAGCAACAACATCTGAGTTAGCTTGGACCTATTCTAATACTGCAGGAGGTTTAGGATTTTAATTAGAAACCTAAGCGCACTGTTGCATTTGAAGTCAAGAAAACTCTAATATAAAAAGCTACTACTCATTAAAAAACAGATGAGTAGTGGTTTATTTAATTAATAAATTATGAAAAAGAAAATATACTCACTTTTACTAGTTTCCTTCTTATGTTTGGGATTTGCTTCTGCGCAGACAGGAAAGGTTACTGGTAATCTTATAGATGGTGAGTTTGTAGAACCACTGGCCTTTGGAAATATTTTAGTGAAGGGCACAACGACAGGAACTACATCAGATTTTGATGGTAAATATGAACTAGAGTTAGATCCTGGAACGTATACATTAGTTTTTTCTTTTGTAGGGTATAATACACAAGAGATTAGCGATGTTGTTATTACTGCTGATAATGTAACTAATTTGGACGTGACTCTAGAAACAAACTCTCTTGACACAATCATTCTTACAGCAAGCGTAAAACGAAATTCAGAAAGTGCAGTTTTAAATCTACAAAAGAAGTCAGTAACTTTATTAGACGGTTTATCTGCTCAAGCGATTAAGAGTAGTGGTGCAGGTAATGTTGCTGCAGCAATTAAGAGTGTTCCTGGTGTATCCATAGAAGGAGGGAAATACGTTTATGTTCGTGGTTTAGGGGATAGATATACCAAGTCTATCTTAAACGGTATTGATATTCCTGGGTTAGATCCAGATAGAAATACCATCCAAATGGATTTATTTCCTACAAGTATTTTAGACAATGTAATTGTGCTGAAATCTGCAGCAGCAGAATACCCAGCAGATTTTACTGGAGGTATCGTTAATATTGTAACTAAAGATTTTCCTACTAAAGCAGAATATTCTCTTTCATTAGGTAGTAGTTACAATCCAGACATGCACTTTAATGAGAGTTATTTAACATCTCAAGGGAGTAATACAGATATTTTTGGATATGATGATGGTACTAGAAATTTACCAATTAATAGATATCAACCAATTCCTTCTACCAGTGAAAATAGATTGTTATTAAACACACTTACTAATAGGTTTGAAAAAGAATTGGCTGCAAAGCAAGAAATGAGTGGTATGGATTTTGATATGGGATTTACTCTAGGTAACCAATATGATATTGGAGATGATAAAATAGGTTATCAAGCTTCGTTTTCATATAAAAATACAACGACTTTTTTTGAAAACCGTGTTGATGGTGCTTATATTAAAGATCCACAGGATACTTCAGAAAATGAATTACTCGCAGCATTAGATTCTAGAGGTTCTGAAGGTATCAATAATATCATCTTAAATGGTATGGCGGGTATTGCTTATAAAACTCAAAAGTCTAAATTTAAGGTAAATGTGTTACACGTACAAAACGGAGAATCTACTGCAGGATTTTTTGATCAAATTATTTCACAAGATGGAACTGGTGGTGCTTTAGAGCCTTTAACAAAAAATTCCATTACGTATACAGAACGTTCAATTACAAATTTATTGTTAACGGGTAAGCACAGATTAAACAGCATTAGTGATGAGAAAGCGTTTAATTTTGAATGGAAGCTATCGCCAACATTTTCTAAGGTAATGGATAAAGGCCATAGAATTACACCTTTACAGCAATCTGATGAAGGAAACTCCTTTCTATCGCCTTCTGCTTCAACGTTACCAATACAATTGTGGCGTAATCTTCTAGAAGAGTCTTGGGCAGGAAAAGTAGACTTTGATAAAACTATTGCTCTATTTAATAGACCAGCAAAAATTAAATTTGGAGGTGCTTATACTTATAAATTTAGAGATTTTAGCATTGACGATTATACATTTAATATTAGAGGAGACCAGTCGTTTATTGCCGATGGTAATGTTGATGATTTATTGGATAGTGAAAATGTATGGAACCCAACAAGTGATAATGGAACGTACCTAATCAATATTGATACATTTAACCCTATTGATGCTTACGAAGGCGAGCAGCATATTGGAGCTAATTATTTTTCACTAGAATTTAATGTAAGTGAAAAACTTAAAACTGTTTTGGGGCTAAGAACTGAGTTTTTTAAAACGTATTATACAGGAACTAGAGATAATGCTACTATCTTTTTTGATAGGGATTTAATTTTAGATGAATTTGATTTTTTCCCATCTGCTAATGTTATATACTCGGTAAATGATGACACTAATTTAAGAGCTTCTTATTCAAGAACTACGGCAAGACCGTCATTCAAAGAGGCCTCTGTTTCACAAATTTTTGACCCTATTACGAACAGGTTATTTATTGGTAACATTGACTTAGTACCTACATATATTAATAATTTTGATTTGAGGTATGAATATTTTGGAGACAATGGTCAAATGTTCGCAATCAGTGGGTTTTATAAAGGATTTAAAGATGCCATAGAGCAACAATTCTTCATTAACGCACCAACTCAGCTTACAGTAGGTAATTTAGGAGATGCTAATGTAATTGGAGCAGAGTTTGAATTACGCCATCGTTTAGGGTTTATTGCAGAAAGTTTAAATGACCTTAAATTTAATCTTAATTTTTCTATTATTCAATCTCAATTAACCATGTCTGACGATGAGTTTGAAGGAAGACAGGCGAGTGCAAGAGATGGTGAAACTATAGATAGAGAAAGACAATTACAAGGTCAAGCTCCTTTCTTAGTTAATTTTGGTCTCGATTATAATAATGATGATTTAGGATTACAAACAGGCTTATTTTACAATATACAAGGAAAAACTTTAGAAGTGGTAGGTATTAGAGAGGTGCCAGATGTGTATACAAAGCCATTTAATAGTTTAAATTTCACCTTAAATAAAACGTTTGGTGAAGATAAAAATGCATCAATAGATGTAAAAGTATCGAATATATTGGGCAGTTCTAGATTGAGCGAATATGAATCGTTTGGTGCTCAGGATCAAATTTTTACTTTGAGAGATCCAGGAACAACTTTTTCTTTAGGATATACTTATAAATTCTAAATGGAAGTTTGAGTTAGTCAAAAAAAAATCCCAACCGTATGGTTGGGATTTTTTGATATAAAATATTTTTTTAATTGCTTGTCGCCAATTGAACTTTATCTGTCCATTCGCTCACACTAGCTATTTTAGAATCTATGTAATCGACTTCTTTTAGTTTGTTGCTAGACCAGAATAACCATTTACCAACTTTCTTTCCTTCTACATAATTACCAACAGTCACTTTAACGCCTTCTGCAGTGTAACTTGTCCAAACACCATGAAGTTCGCCTTCAGAATTGAAAGTTCCTTGTTGTTCTATTGTTCCGTTAGCGTGGTAATACGTAGCAACTGTTAAGTCACCATCTTTATTTAATTCAGCTTTTGGTTTTTCTTGTGCGAATGTTAGTGCTACACTTAACATTAGTATAATTGCGAGTATCTTTTTCATAAATCTTAATTTGAGTTTTTAATAATCTTAATTCAAAGTTAATGAAAATTTTACAATTACAAAACATTTTCATAACGTTAAATTAACATTGAATATTTAAAATGTTTAAAATCAAGTATTTGAGTAATTGTTAATTGAATTTTAAATCTTAATAATTAGATAATATTAGCGTTACAATAAGGATACGTTACTTCCTCAACTTTGTTAAAGTGTTTTATACACAATTAGAACTTCATATATTTTATTAGTTTTTGTCGACTAGAAGACTATGGTGTCTAATGAGGCTGCTTTGGAAAAAGCAGCCTTTTTTATGAATATCTTCTAAAATCTTAATTTTTAGGAAACGTTCAGTTAACATTAGAATCGGTTATTTGCACCGACAAAAACTAATACTAATGAAATCTAAACTAACTCTAGCAATTTTGCTGTGTGTTTATAGTTATTCCTATTCTCAAGAAATTAGCGATACCTCTTTTGGTAAAGGCTTAATCAACTTCGTAGCTAAGGATAGTTCCTTTAGCATAAAGTTCGCTCCTCGTTTTCAAGTACGCTCCATATCCTTATGGGATCATGATGGTGATCAATATGGAAGTCCGGAATATAATTTTATAGTAAGACGTGCACGTTTGAAATTTGATGGCTTTGCATATAGTCCTAAGCTTAAATATAAAATTGAATTAGGATTGTCTAACAGAGATATTTCAGGAGCAAACCAATTCAATAGAAATACGCCTCGTTACATTTTAGACGCTGTTCTTATGTGGAACTTCGCTGATAATTGGGAGCTGTGGGCAGGACAAACTAAATTACCAGGTAACGTCGAGCGCGTTGTGTCTTCAGGTAATCTCCAATTAATTAACCGCTCTTTACTTAATAGTCGTTTTAATATTGACCGAGATTTAGGTGTTCAATTGCGTCATAAAAGTGATTTGGGAGGCGGATTTTTAATGCGTCAAAAATTATCAATATCACAAGGAGAAGGCCGAAATGTTACTGAAGGAAATGAAGGTGGTTTGCAATATACTGCAAGAGTTGAGTTTTTACCATTTGGAAAGTTTATATCTAAAGGCGATTACAGTCAATCTGATTTAAAGCGTGAAAGTAAACCAAAACTAATGGTTGGGTTTACTTATAATTTAAATGAAGATGCAGTTAGAGTACGAGGGTTTGCTGGCGACTACATGTTTAGATCAGATGAAACGTTGTATGAAACAAATCAAACTACCACTTTTGCAGATGCCATGTTTAAATATAACGGTTTTTCTTTTATGGGAGAATATGCTAAAAGAACTGCAGAAGACCCGGTTGCCATTGATATAGATGGCACAACTACGGGAGATATTGTGTTAACAGGTAGTGCTTTGAACTTACAAGCGGGTTATTTATTTACAAGTAATTACGAAGTTGTTGGACGTTTTACGACTGTAGATTACGAATCTATTACAGAAAGGCTCCCAACAGTTCAATACACTTTGGGTGCTTCAAAATATATTGTTGGTCACAAATTAAAAGTTCAATCTGATTTAAGTTATACGAGTTTAGATGGCAATGCCGATAGCATAAGATTTAGACTAGGATTTGATTTTCACTTTTAACCTTGAAAACATAACAATTAGGTAACACACTAGAGCGAAACTCTAAAGATATTTGCACACCTTTTTAAATTAAAAAATTATGGATAATATTTATTTATATATGATTATCGCACTAGCCATATTAGCAATAGCTGATTTGGTTGTAGGTGTAAGTAATGATGCAGTAAATTTTTTAAACTCTGCAATAGGTTCTAAAGCTATTTCTTTTAGAACAATTATGATTGTTGCGAGTGCTGGTGTAGCAGTTGGTGCTGTATTTTCGAGCGGTATGATGGAGGTTGCCCGAAAAGGTATTTTTAATCCTGGAGAATTCATGTTTAATGAAATTATGATCATTTTCATGGCAGTAATGATTACTGATATTCTGTTGTTAGATTTTTTCAATTCAATAGGGATGCCGACATCAACTACAGTATCTATAGTATTTGAATTATTAGGTGCTGCAGTTGCAATTGCTTTAATTAAAATTGGTAATGATGGCGGGAATTTTGAGGATATTGTTGGTTATATAAACACCTCTAAAGCCACTCAGATTATATTTGGGATACTGCTGTCGGTCGTCGTCGCCTTCTCTATAGGCGCATTGGTGCAGTGGTTTTCTAGATTACTGCTCTCCTATAATTTTGAAAAAAAGGCAGCGTGGGTTGGTGCTTTGTTTGGTGGTATGGCGATAACTGCAATTAGTTATTTTATCTTCATGAAAGGTTTAAAAGGGACAGCTTATGCAGGTCAATCTTTTGATATTCTAGGTGGAGGTACCATGAAAGATTTCTTAGAACATCAAGTGCTTTATATTATTGTGGTAAGCTTAGCTTTTTGGTCATTTTTCTCTTATGCATTAATCGCATTTTTTAAGACTAACATCTATAAACTAATTATCATTATTGGAACTTTTGCTTTGGCCTTAGCTTTTGCTGGTAATGATTTGGTAAACTTTATTGGTGTGCCTATCGCCGCATATAATGCTTTTGAACAATGGACGCTTTCTGGATTGCCCGCTACGGAGTTTCCAATGGATGTTTTAGCAGAAAAGGTTCCCACAAATAATTTACTGCTATTTGGAGCAGGTATGATTATGGTACTAACGTTATGGTTTTCTACAAAAGCAAAAAATGTAGTTAAAACGTCTTTAGATTTATCTAGTCAAGGAGCCACAAAAGAACGTTTTGAACCTAATTTTTTATCTCGGGGATTTGTAAGAGTAGCAGTAGGTTTATCTCAATTTTCAGCTTATGTTTTACCGAAGACTTGGCAAGCAGTAATTGAAAAACAATTTGAAGCTCCTGTTATTTTATTACCAAAAGACAAAAAATATGAGTTACCTGCATTTGATATGGTCAGAGCTGCGGTAAACTTAATGGTTGCTGCTGTTTTAATCTCTATTGCAACATCATATAAATTACCATTGTCAACAACGTATGTGACATTTATGGTAGCAATGGGTACATCTTTGGCTGATAGAGCTTGGGGAGCAGAAAGTGCTGTTTACAGAGTTGCTGGAGTTATTAATGTTATTGGAGGTTGGTTCTTTACAGCATTTAGTGCGTTTTCAGCAGCTGCCTTAGTCGCTTATCTATTGAACTTAAATTTAAATGTGATGTTCCCAATTTTATTGGTAACCGCTTTTGGACTATTAATTAGAAGTTCTTTAGCACATAATAAAAAAGCTAAAGAATCTAAAGCAGAAGATAGTTTAACTAAAGCAGAAAGTAGCTCAGTACAAGGTGTTATTCAAGAAAGTGCTGCAAATATTGCTAATGTTGTAAAACGTGGTAATAAAATTTATACCAATGCTATTAAAGGTTTAGCAACACAAGACTTGGCTTTATTGAAAAAGAATAAAAAGCAAGTCGTTAAACTTTCAGATGAAATTGATGAGTTGCGTGATAATATCTTTTATTTCATCAAAAACCTTGATGAATCTAGTGTAGGGGCAAGTGATTTTTATATTAATATTCTTGGTTATCTTCAGGATATGACGCAATCATTAGAATATATTTCTAAGGTGAGTCATAAACATGTTAACAATAATCATAATAAATTAAAGTTCTCTCAAATAAAGGAATTAAAGGAAGTGGATGATAAAATGGAATTATTGTTTAATAATATCCAAGCGGCTTTTGACTCGAGATCTTTTGAGAAAATTGGAGCTATTTTAAATGATAAGTCTGACGTGTATAACTTGGTTAAGGAAAAAATAAAAAAACAAGTAGCACGAACGCGTACAGAAGAATCTAGTCCAAAGAATACCACATTGTATTTTAGTTTATTATTAGAAACAAAAGACTTGTTAAACGCAACAATGAATCTATTAGAAGAGTATCATAATTCACATGATGGTTCTGTAGAGCCTGCAAAGGTTATCGATCCTGAAGGTTAGAACACTCAGTTTATAAATAAAAAAAGACCCTCTTAATTTAAGAGGGTCTTTTTTTGTTTGTATGGTTTTTTGGACTTTACTCACCAATTTTTCCAATTTCATCTAAGCCTTCAAAAGTAGCTTTCTTTGCTTCGTATTTTGCGATATCTACAACATAAGTTTTTGAGATAGAATCGTGCCACCCTTTGCCTTCTTCTCCTAGAAACGAGAAATGCTCAAAAGGAATAATACGACATAAAGAGCGCACCAAAATCTCATTAAATGTAGGTTTAGAACCATCATAGAGTACGACTTTTGTTTTTGTTATATATTTTCCTAGAGATCGTCCTGTAAGGGTTTCAATGGTAGTGTAATAAATTAATAGTATAATGTAACCAAAAATAAATTCCATCAGTCTACCAGAATTAAAAAAGAAGTCTATAAAACCGTAACTACCTGTTAATTCTGAAATGACACCAATAACAACACCAATAGCTACGCCTAATGAGAGTTGTACAATGTAATCTAATATAAAATTGGCAAATCTAATGCCTTTAGTCGCTAAGACGTCTGGTGAAACTGTGTATTTAATGCTATTCATAGGTGAAGTTTGGGTTAGTGAGTTTCAAATATAATATTCTTAGGTTAATCTCAAATAGTTTAATTTAGTATACTAATTATTACATGATGAAATACTGGTCAATAGTCTTACTCATATTATTTAGTTTTCAGTTGGTGCCTGGTCAAGAGTTAACTGGAGAACAACTTTTAGAAAAAACGATTCAATACCACGATCCAAATCATAATTGGTCAACGTTTAATGGAGAGTTGTTTATCACAATGGAAACACCAAACAACTCAAACCGTGAGAGTAAAATTGTTATTAATTTACCTTCGGAAATGTTCTATATCCAAGCCAAGCGCGATACAATAACAACAGAATATACTTTGGATAAAACGCAATGCAGTATCAAATTAAATGGTTCTGCAGATATTTCAGAAGACAACATTAAAACATATAATTTGAATTGTGATAGAGCCAATATGTATAAAAATTATTATACCTTTCTCTACGGATTACCAATGAAATTAAATGATGAAGGCACAATAGTACATGATGAGGTTGAGCGTAAAACCTTTAAAGGAAAAGAATATCTAGTATTAAGAGTTAGTTATGAAGGCGCTATAGGAAGTGATATTTGGTACTTCTATTTTGATCCCAAAACCTATGCAATGGAAATCTATCAATTTTTCAAAACAGATAACAAAGGAATATTAAAACCTAATACAGGAGAATATATCCTTCTAACAGATACTACAATTGTTAATGCTATTAAAATACCCAAAGATAGAGCTTGGTATTACAATAAAGATGACGCATATTTAGGGACAGATAAATTATCTAATTAGGCAATACAGACACTAATATATATCCTAAAACAGCACCTATAACAATTATCCATATAGGACTTATTTTGATTTTAAAAGTTAAAACGGCAGCGCTTATAGCGATTACTATAGCTTTCCAATCTACTAAGGTTTCTCTTGCCATAATCAATAAAACAGCAAGCATTATTGCAACAGCTGCTACGTTTACAGCATTTAAAAAATGTCTTAAAACCTTCGATTTCTGCATTTTTGGAATAAAAGGATTTAGTATCAAAACGAATAAAAAGGAAGGTAGAAATATACCTGCCGTTGCAGCTAACGCTCCATAAAATCCAGAGAGTTGATACCCAATAAAAGTAGATGTAGATAATATTGGTCCAGGTGTAAATTGGCCAACAGCAATAGCATCAATGAGTTCTGCTCTTGTTAACCAACCTCTTGTCACTAACTCTGCGTCTAGATATGCAAACAATACATAGCCACTCCCATAGAGTATAGCTCCTATTTTTAAAAAGACCCAAAACACATTAATAGTTGACACTTTTATTACTGAAGTGCCTAAACCAGATAATAGAATTAATGGCGAAAAACTATTTAAGGTTGTTCGCGATCTGTCTCTAAGAGAAAAATATAACATTCCTAAAACACCTGCGGCTAATAATGCGACAATCTCATTGACGCCTAGTAAGCTTGAAGCCAATACCAATAGTCCTAAAATAGCAAGCTCTGTTCCTTTTATGGCTTTTTTTCCAAGTTTAAGTACTGCGGAAGCTATGATTGCTAAAACAGCTGGTTTGATCCCAAAAATAAAAGGTTCTACTTCTGGTAATGTGCCATACGACACATACAAATAAGCTAGTATTGCAGTAATTAATGTTGCTGGAATTATGAAAGATAAACCTGCTACAAAAAGCCCCATTTTCCCTGCGCGTTCATAACCGCAATGCATCGTCATTTCGGTAGAGTTTGGCCCAGGAATTAAGTTTGTGGTTCCTATTAAATCTAAAAAATAGTCTCTCGTCATCCACTGTCGTTTGGTGACGATCTCGTCTTCCATCATGGCGATGTGAGCAGCTGGACCTCCAAATGCAAAACAACCTAGTTTAAAAAATACGCTGGCAACTTCTTTGAGGTTATTAGATGGATTTGTTTTCATGTTTTAGACTAGGTTCAAATATAAACGTATCTAATGAAATTCACTTATTTAAACTTGATTACAAATTATTATTGTTTGCTTTTATTCTTTAATTAAAATAGCACGCTTAACTATTGCTAATAGTTGCAGACTGCGGAAAAACCGTAATTCAAAACCATTTTTAAACCAAACTTTAACAATCGTTTTAACATTATTATTATAGAATACATTCTATATTTAAAACTAATTCCTCCCTCAATTTATAGTTGACTTTGATTAATAGCAAGACATCAAATATTAACTTAAACTATTTTACACACTTATGAAACATTACTTTAAATCTGTCCTTTTTATTTTAGGACTTTTACTTTTTACTTTTGGTTGCCAAAAAGAATTAACCGATGATGAGCAACCTATTCAACAACAGTTTAAATCTAATATTAGACTAAACACAGGGAATGATGTATCTATCAAAGCGACTAATTTTTTAAATCAGAAAACTAGCAATGCTCTTAATGTTTCATTTATTAAAGGTCGATTAACCCTTTCTTCTAATGATTTGATGTCTAGAGAAACATCAATGGGTACAGTTACACTAGTAAAGAAATTGTAGTAGAGAATGAATACAACACAAAGCATACTTTTGCTTTAGAAAACACGCCATCTTCTAATATGCTGGTGAACGTCATTGTTGTAGAAACTCAAGACATCATTTACGAATATTTTAAAGTATATCATTTTGAAGGTAAAATACCATATGATAAATACAAGACTATTGACCTTAGTCAATTTACAGGTAGAATAGAAACCTACAACAGCAATGGTAATATTACAGGTGTTATAGTAATTCAAGATGGAATAACTACTGGTGCTGGTGGTGATAGCACTCCTTGCCCTGAGGACGATGATGTTTGGGATGGATGGGATGATTTTTGGGAGAATCTTGACGATGACAATAATAATTCTGGTGGTGGAAATAATGATGACGGTTCTAACAATACCAACAACAATGACGATGACTCAAATAATAGTAATACCAATGATGGAGGAACTTCAACTTCTGGAGGTGGTGATGCAGAACTTGAGAATGTAGATGCATGTGATGTCTATTATGTTGACACAGATGGAGAACGATGGGAAACAGATCAATGGTCACCATCAGAAGGAGCAGATAGTTGCTGTATGTATTTAATTGTAAATTGCGGTGAAGGAAATTATTCATCTACCATGATGAGAACTGCAGAAGACGAAGACCCATGTGGTGATGGTCCTGTGGCAATATTAATTGGTATTGAAGATTTAAAAAATGAAATAGGGGAATGCTTAGGAGAAGATTTTAGCAATAATTGGTTTAATAACGATAATGATAGTTATTCTATTTATTTAAACCTTTATAATTACTTAATCACAGAAAATGAGTGTAGCGATGATGCTAAAGATGTAGCTGAAGATATAATGAACGAGTTAGAGACTGAGGATTGTGTTATTATACCGAAAGGGGAGGATTTATCTGATGAAGTTGCAGATTTTGATTTTACACTTTTTGGAGATTCTCCAAATCCTGCAATTCAATTAGATCATATAGCTATAAAAGCTGAGTATGAACAAAAATTGGCAAATGTTAGTAAATTAGCTGCTGTAAATTATTTAGTAACGGCTTATAGTATGGAGACATTCAATTAGTTTAATATCAATGTAAATTATACAATTACTTTTCAAAATGTAGTTGCAGAAGGTGATGCTGTTACAATTAACGGATATGATTCAATTACAGGGGATTTAACTTCTTCCCAAATTATATTTGAAAATAGTTTACTTTCAAATTATAGTTTTGCATATATTACAAGAGCAATTAAACATGAATTGTATCATGTAATGCAGGGACAAGGTTATGGTTCACCGAGTGGTTTTGTATCTAATCCCAATAGAGAATTTGATGCATATTATTCAAGTGTATTTGGATTTCCAAAATTACCAGCCATAGACAATGCTGCACAACAGAGGCAACTAGTTAATTGGTTAGAGGATAATTGGAATCTAATGTCTACTTCTGAAAAAAGTGAAATTAATAATCAGAGTAAATATAATAAAGCTAAAAGATTCTTTCCAACCATATGTAAAGGTTAATCTCAAATTTTATATATATATATATATGAAAAACATACAGTTTGTAATCTTGATACTATCAATTTTTAGTTGCTCTTCAAAAAAACATGTTGAAAGGCTATCTTTAGATAATGATATGGAAGATTCACATATAAAAGAGGCCATAAAAAACTCTTCTTTGCAATCGACAACTACAGATTTTTATAATATTATAACACTTTTAGATACTAAAAAAAAATATACAATAAAAGAAAAAAAGATTTTTGACATAAGAATTATTAATTATGGTCAAAAAGAAATTTTTATTCCAGAATGGTTGACAAAAAATGAACTAAAAATTGAACTTTACAAGAAAAAAGGTAAGACATTTAAGCCTTATGAACAAGAAAATTCGATATTAATAAAGCATATAAGTTCTTATAGCACAAAGGATAGGGTGATAAACTCATCTGTAAATGGAGAATTAATATGTTTTAAAAATATAGAATTAGACAGATATTTACCTTTAGTAGATGATGGAATTTATTATGCTAAAATTACTATTGATTTATCTAACTTTGGATATTTTAAGCCTCTAGTTAAGCAGACTGACATATTTGTAATAGCGAAGTAAATAAGTTTTCCAAATTATAACATTTCCGAAGAAATAAAACATAAAAAAAGCATCTTGATAATCAAATATCAAGATGCTTTTTTATTAATTATAACTCATTTGAGATTCCTTTTTTCTAAGGAATTTATTTAAGAGCCACACATTAAGCAATCATCGCCTTCGGCTTCTTTAGCTTGTGTAATTAATGCTTTCATTTCTTCTGCACTCATGGGTTCTCCTTCAACTTTTTCTGCTGTTTGTTTAGCAAATTTAGCAGCAGTGTCCGCAGCTTTTTGTTGCTTTTGAGCAACGTTATCAACAACTTCTACAGTTACAGGTTCTGCAACAGGCTCTGCTTTTACTTCTCTAGTAACCGTGATTTTCTTAGCATCAACTGCACTCTTAGTCCTTAAGTAGTACATTCCTGTTTTTAATCCACTTTTCCAAGCATAGAAATGCATTGACGTCAACTTCGCCATTGTAGCACCTTCTAAGAATAAGTTTAAAGATTGTGACTGATCTATAAAGTAACCTCTTTGACGAGACATGTCTATAATATCTTTCATGCTTAATTCCCAAACTGTTTTGTATAGCTCTTTAATATCTTGAGGAATATTATCTACACCTTGGATAGAACCATTTGCACGCATGATTTCATTTTTAAGATCGTCATTCCATAATCCTAAATCTACTAAGTCTTCTAATAAATGCTTATTCACAACAATGAACTCACCAGATAATACACGACGCGTATAAATGTTAGACGTGTAAGGCTCAAAGCATTCATTATTACCAAGAATTTGAGACGTTGATGCAGTTGGCATAGGCGCCACTAATAAGGAGTTACGAACACCATGCTTAGCAACCTCTTTTCTTAATTTATCCCAATCCCAACGACCACTTAAGGTGTCTTCTTGGATATTCCATAAGTTATGTTGAAATTGACCTTTGCTTATTGGAGACCCTTCATAAGACTCATAAACGCCATCAGCTTTTGCTTCTTCCATACTTGCAGTTACTGCAGCATAGTACAACGTTTCAAAAATTTCTTGATTTAAGGTCTTAGCTTCATCACTAGTAAAAGGCATACGTAATTTAATAAACGTATCTGCCAAACCTTGAACTCCTAAACCAATTGGTCTGTGTTTTAGGTTAGAATACTCAGCTTCAATTACAGGATAATAATTTCTATCAATAACTCTGTTTAAGTTTTTAGTAACACGTTTTGTAATTCTAAATAACTCCTTGTGATCAAATTCACCATTTTTGATAAACATAGGTAACGCAATAGAGGCTAAATTACAAACAGCAACTTCGTCTGGAGAGGTATACTCCATGATTTCTGTACATAAGTTAGACGAACGTATTGTTCCTAAGTTTTTCTGGTTAGACTTACGGTTTGCTGCATCTTTATACAACATGTAAGGTGTACCAGTTTCAATTTGAGATTCTAATATTTTCTCCCAAAGCTCACGTGCTTTTATAGATTTACGACCTTTTCCTTCCGTTTCATACTTTGTGTAAAGCGCATCAAATTCTTCAGAGTGAACATCACATAACCCAGGACATTCATTAGGACACATTAAAGTCCATGTTCCATCTTCTTGAACACGTTTCATGAATAAATCTGGCATCCACATCGCGTAAAACAAATCACGAGCACGTAATTCTTCTGCACCATGATTTTTCCTAAGATCTAAGAAACTCATAATATCTGCATGCCAAGGCTCAATATACATCGCGAAACTTCCTTTACGTTTTCCGCCTCCTTGATCTACATAACGTGCAGTATCATTAAATACTTTAAGCATTGGTACAATACCGTTACTTGTTCCGTTTGTTCCTGCGATGTAACTTCCTGTTGCTCTAACATTGTGAATAGATAATCCTATTCCTCCAGCAGATTGAGAAATTTTAGCAGTTTGTTTTAATGTATCGTAAATACCGTCAATACTATCATCTTTCATTGTTAAAAGAAAACAAGATGACATTTGCGGTTTCGGTGTACCAGAGTTAAAAAGTGTAGGTGTAGCGTGTGTAAAGAATTTTTTAGACATGAGCTCGTAAGTCTCAAGTGCAGAATCTAAATCGTTAAGGTGAATACCAATAGATACTCTCATTAACATGTGTTGCGGACGCTCTGCAATTTGACCATTCAATTTCAAAAGGTATGAACGCTCTAAGGTTTTAAAACCGAAGTAATCATAACCAAAATCACGGTTATAGATAATAGAAGAATCTAATTTATCCTTATTATCCATAATTACGTTATAGACTTCATCACTAAGAAGTGGTGCTTTTTTACCATTTCTTGGGTTGACGTATGTGTATAAATCTGTCATGACCTCACTAAAGGTCTTTTTTGTGTTTTTATGTAAGTTAGAGACAGAAATACGTGCAGCTAAACGCGCATAATCTGGATGAGCAGTTGTCATCGTTGCAGCTTGCTCAGCAGCTAAATTGTCTAATTCACTGGTAGTTACACCATCATAAAGACCATCAATAACTCGCATAGCTACTTTAATTGGATCTACGAGTTCATTAAGACCGTAACATAATTTACGAACTCTTGCTGTGATTTTGTCAAACATAATCGGCTCTTTTCTACCGTCTCTTTTTAATACAAACATACGTTACACATTTTTTAAAATTCCTGAAGCTACCATTCAGAAAAAGGGTTGGTTAGTTATTATTAATCAGTAGGTGGCTGATTAATAATGGATTAATTAATTAAGTTTTTATATTGAAATTAAAACTGGTTGTCACTTTCTCTTCGGAAATTTTAAAACTTCAGAAATTGTATACCAATTAAAATATGTTGTCTTTAATTATGAGTTCTAGAAATCAAAATTATCTGAACCAAAGTCATACTTATCTCCTTCTTCCTCTTTGTTAAGAACACCAGCTTTTTGGTATTCTGAAACGCGTTTCTCGAAGAAATTAGTTTTCCCTTGTAATGAAATCATATCCATGAAATCAAAAGGATTAGCTGTATTGTAAACTTTTTCACATCCTAAATCTGCAAGCAAACCATCAGTTACAAACTCAAGGTATTGTGACATTAATTTAGAATTCATACCAATTAAACTTGCAGGAAGGGATTCTGTAATAAATTCTCTTTCAATGTTTAAGGCATCAACAAGGATTTCTTTAATACGCTCTTTAGGTACTTTATTTATTAAGTGGTTTTCGTGTAAGTGTACTGCGAAATCGCAATGCATTCCTTCATCACGAGAAATTAACTCATTAGAAAAAGTTAAACCAGGCATAAGACCACGTTTTTTTAACCAAAATATAGAACAGAACGAACCAGAAAAGAAAATGCCTTCAACAGCTGCAAAAGCAATTAAACGCTCAGCAAAACTTGGAGAGTCAATCCATTTTAATGCCCAATCTGCTTTCTTTTTGATCGCAGGAAATGTTTCAATAGCATTAAAAAGGCCATGCTTTTCTTTTTCGTCTTTTACATACGTATCAATTAATAGCGAGTAGGTCTCACTATGAATGTTTTCCATCATAATTTGGAAACCGTAGAAAAATTTAGCTTCACTGTATTGCACTTCATTTACGAAGTTTTCAGCAAGATTTTCGTTAACAATACCATCACTAGCAGCAAAAAATGCTAATACATGCTTGATAAAATAACGTTCATCGTCAGTTAATTTATTTGTCCAATCTGAAATATCTTGATGCAAGTCAATCTCTTCTGCAGTCCATATACTTGCTTCAGATTTCTTATACCATTCCCATAAATCATGGTGTTGGATAGGGAAAATCACGAAGCGATCTTTATTTTCTTGTAAAATTGGTTCTAAGACTTGAGACATAGTAATTTGGTTTTATGAATTAAAAAACAGCTAAAAATTAAAGGACGATTAGGGACTAACAAAGATTGAAAAATGTAAGAGATATTTTGGTGCTTTTCGCGAAAGCTTTTCAACAAGTTTTTAACAATGTGATATTCTCAAAAAAACATATGTTTTGTTAAAAATAATCATAACTATATGTATATTAAAAGATTAGAAGGTGTTTGTTTAATTTCAAAAAGTAAGTATAATCCTGTTAAAACAATAGTAACACGTGATGTTTGCTAGGTATTTTAAAGAAGAAAAATAAATCAAAAATTAAACAAAAAAAGAGGGCTCTTTATAGCGCTCTTTTCTTCCCTAATAATTAACTAAACTAACTAAAACTATTCACATTATATAGAGTCTTGTTATCTGGGGTTAAAGCTTTAAAAAAGTCAGATGTTAGCCTGACTTCTTTAATGATTAATAGTCTTTAATCAAAATAGTGAATCCCCACGATCACTCTATTTTTATCTATTAATTTGGTCATTTAATTTAAGTTCAAATATCAACAATAAAGTGCATTGTAAAGTTTTAATTTGTTTGGTTGGTTATAAAAAATGTGTAAATGGTAAGAGCGTCAATTAAGAAAAAAAGAAAAAGAGCCTTTTTCACATAGTATACAGAAAATGATGCTAACTACACATATTACTTACGAGGTAAAGTTTTATATTTTATAGTAAGATTAAAGCGGTAATAGTTGATGATGAGCCAAAAGCTATTCAAGGGTTGTCATGGGAGCTCACAAATTTTAGTAATGATATTGAAATTATTGAATCCTTATCAGATCCAGAAGAAGCTATTGCATATTTAAATTTGAATACACCAGATTGTTTGTTTCTTGATATTCAAATGCCAACGATGGATGGGTTTCAGTTTCTGGGAAAGTTAACCAATACCGATTTTGCAATTGTTATCACAACAGCATACGATGAATATGCGATCAAAGCCTTGAAGCATGAAGCTATTGATTATTTATTAAAACCAGTAGATTCTGATGATTTGCAAGACCCCATTCAAAAAATCAAAAAATATAATTCTAGAGTCTCTAATTCATCTAAATTTGAAGAGGTTTTAGTGAGTTTTAATGATAAATATGATAAAAAGAAGATTACCATTAATACAGATGGTAAACTTATATTTTTAGATATCGATGCTATTTTACCAGAACATTGTTTTTTTAGAATTCATAACTCTTATATTATTAACTTGAATAAAATTAAAGAGTTTATTAAAAGTGAAGGTTATGTTGTGATGGAGTCTAATTATAAAATACCAG
>JBLHML010000003.1:0-134153 GCA_047622005.1 Dokdonia sp.
GGCGTAAGTTCATGCTAGTATTACCACGCGAAATTTTAAGTTCTTCCATGATGTCTTCCATGCACAATGGTTTTATAGAAATAAAAAGCAATGCTTGTATTTGAGCCATGGCTTTATTGATTCCCCAAAGGGTACCTAAGCTACCCCAAGTACTCACAAATTTTAGTTTAGCTTCTTCGAAATTCACGTTTATCTTTGTTTTATAATACAAATATATATTAAATATTTTAAACTTTCAATAATTATTGAAAGTTTGTTTTAAGATAAGATGTTGAATGATATAATTCAACCTTTTAAGTTCTTATTTTGTAATCAATCCAGCACGCTTCAACAAAGCATCTGGTCTTGGTTCTTTACCTCTAAAACGTTTGTACAAGGTCATTGGGTCTTCAATGCCACCTTGTGACAATACATGATCCTTGAATTTTTTAGCAACGTTTTTGTTAAAAACACCTTCTTCTAAGAAATATTCAAAGGCATCTGCATCTAAAACTTCTGCCCATTTATAACTGTAATATCCAGAGCTGTAACCACCTTGGAAAATATGAGCGAAAGCAGTACTCATGCAATTCTCAGCAACATCGGGATACAATTTCGTGTTCGCGAATGATTTTGACTCATGATCCTTTACATTTGTAATGGCGGTTGGATCTTGACCATGCCATGACATATCCAAGAGGCCAAAACTAATTTGTCTCAACGTCTGCATACCTTCATGAAAGGTAGCAGAGGCTTTTATCTTTTCTATAAGCTCCATGGGTATCACTTCTCCAGTCTCATAATGCTTGGCAAATAACTCCAATGCATCTTTCTCATAACACCAATTCTCTAGCACTTGACTTGGTAGCTCAACAAAATCCCAAAACACACTGGTGCCAGATAAACTTGGATAGGTTGTATTGGCAAGCATCCCATGTAAACCATGACCAAACTCATGAAATAAAGTAGTTACTTCATTAAAGGTTAGAAGTGAAGGCTTACTTTTTGTTGGTTTTGTAAAGTTGCAAACATTAGAAATGTGTGGTCTGTCGTTGATTCCGTTTTTTATATATTGTGGTTTGTAAACTGTCATCCATGCACCATTTCGCTTTCCAGCTCTAGGGAAAAAGTCTGCATAAAAAATGGAAACTAAGTTTCCTTTAAGATCTGTAACCTTATAAGTTAAAACATCCTCATGGTATTTATCAATCGTATCAATCTCTTCAAATTTTAAATCGAATAAACGCTCAGCAATAGTAAAAACACCATCAATCACATTTTCTAATTTGAAATATGGTTTTAATTGTTCATCATCTAAACTAAATAACTTTTGTTTCAATTTCTCAGAATAATAAGAGCCATCCCATTTTTCTAATCGATCAATACCATCCATATCTTTAGCAAACTGCTCTAGGTCTTGATATTCTTTCTCGGCAGCAGGCTTTGCTTTTTCTAAAAGTTCGTTCAAGAAGTTCTCAACAGTTTCTGGTGTTTTTGCCATGCGTTCTTCTAATACAAAATGCGCATGCGTTTTATAACCTAGTAAGTTTGCACGTTCGTGACGTAACTTTGTGATTTGTAAAACGTTGTCCTGATTATCCAGGTCGTCACCTTTAAAAGCTTTTGCACCTGCAGCAATCGCCAATTTTTTTCGCAGTTCGCGATTATCTGCATAGGTCATAAAAGGAATGTAGCTAGGATAATCTAAAGTAATCAACCAACCTGTTTTGTCTTTAGACTCTGCCAATTGCTGTGCAGCTTCTTTTGCGCCTTCTGGCAGGCCAGCAAGATCATTCTCATTGGTGAGGTGCATTTCAAATTTATTCGTTTCAGCAAGAATGTTTTCTCCAAATTTAAGTTTCAATTTACTCGATTGCTTATCAATTTCACGAAGTCTTGTTTTCTTCTCTTCGGAAAGATTAGCACCATTTCTAGAAAAACCTTTATATTTTTTGTCGAGAAGCGTCTGTTGCTCTGTGGACAACTCTAAATTAGACTTTTGATCATAAACTGCTTTTACACGCTTGAATAAATCTTCATTAAGCGTGATATCATTACTAAAATCTGAAAGTAGAGGAGACACCTCTTGCGCAATCTTTTGGATTTGGTCATTAGTTTCAGCACTATTTAAATTAAAAAATATGCTGGATAAACGATCTAATTCCTCTCCCGAAAAATCCAAAGCCTCAATAGTATTTTCAAAACTTGCCATTTTCGAAGCATTTGTAATGGCATCAATTTCTGCTCTAGCTTTTTCAATGGCGATTAAAAAGGCAGGCATATAATCCTCATTTTTAATTTTAGAAAAAGGTGCAGTGCGGTAAGGTGTATCGAATTGAGAATTTAGTATTGCCATTTTTAATATTTGTAATTATGGGTATTTGTTAGAATTAATCCTTAAATGTTTATAAGTATTTGAAAACCATTAACTAAACCTTAATAAAATCATGTTGAATTATAAGTATATTTGCTCAGTTATTAAATATTACTAATAAAGAAAATTTAATAACTATTGATTAATAGCTTTAAAACCTCGTATGAAAGCGAGGTTTTTTTATGCTTTGTATTAGCTTAAATTTTTAGAAGATTCAATTACTTTAGCTTTTAGGCTTTCTTTATAATCAATAATAGTTTTGAGGACGTCTTCATTTGATGCGCCAATAATTTGAGCAGCAAGAATTCCAGCATTTTTAGCGCCATTGAGAGCAACTGTTGCTACGGGTACACCTCCAGGCATTTGTAATATTGAAAGTATAGAATCCCAACCATCAATAGAATTACTACTTTTTATAGGAACACCAATCACGGGTAAAGGGGATAACGAAGCTACCATTCCTGGTAAATGTGCTGCACCACCTGCACCTGCAATAATCACTTTGATGCCTCTAGAATGCGCATTTGTACTAAAATCGAATAACTTCTCTGGTGTTCTATGTGCAGAAACAATATCTACTTCAACCTCAATTTTAAATTCTTTAAGGATGTCAATTGCATCTTGCATGACAGGAAGATCACTTTTACTTCCCATAATTACTGCTACTTTATTCATAATTATTTACTTATAACTTTTATCGTTTTCTTAACCTGCTCAGCAATTCGTCTTGCTTCATTAATATCTTCATTGACAATGGTAACATGTCCCATTTTACGAAATGGTCGCGTTTGCTTTTTTCCGTAGATGTGAGGTGTGACACCATCAAGACTCATGATGTTTTCTATATTCTCGTAAATAACATCACCAGTATGACCTTCTGCGCCAACTAAATTAACCATAATACCGCCAACGGTACTTTCTGTTTTGCCTAACGGTAGATTTAAGATCGCGCGTATATGTTGTTCAAATTGAGATGTGTAATTAGCTTCAATTGTTTGATGACCAGAGTTGTGTGGCCTTGGAGCGACTTCGTTTACAAGTATCTCATCGTTTTCGGTTTGAAACATCTCTACCGCTAAAAGGCCTACATGTTTAAATGCTTCGGAAACGTTAAGCGCCACATTTTTTGCTTTTTCAGCAACTGCTTTATCTATTCGAGCAGGACAAATTACATACTCGACTTGATTGGCTTCTGGATGAAATTCCATTTCTACAACAGGATATGTTTTTACATCGCCATTTGGATTTCTTACAACGATAACTGCTAGTTCATTTTTAAAAGGCACCAAATCTTCTGCAATACATTCGCCTTTGGGTAAGCCATCCAAATCTGAAAGCTGTCGCATCATTTTGACACCATTACCATCATATCCAAATTGTGCAGCTTTCCAAACGAAGGGGAATTCTAATCCGCCATTTTCTATAGCATCTTTAATTTCCGATAGGTAAGCAAAGCGCGTAAAATTTGAAGTTGGAATCCCATGATCACGATAAAACAATTTCTGAGTCGCTTTATTTTGAATTGTACGAAGGGTCTTTGATGATGGATATACTTTTACCCCTTCCTTTTCTAATTTTTCGAGTGCGTTGACATTGACGTTTTCAATCTCAAAAGTTAGCAGATCGACTTGCTTTCCGAAGTTATAAACCGCATCAAAATCCATTAAATCTCCTAGAGTGAAATGGTTGCATGCGATTTTACAAGGCGCTTCGTCGCTAGAATCCATAATATATGTTGTAATATCAAATTTCCTGGTACTGTACAACATCATTTTACCGAGTTGTCCACCACCTAAAATACCAAGTTTGAAATTTGAAGAGAAATAGTTTGCCATTTTCTTTGTGAATATTGCTTTTATATCAAGCGTGCTCGAGATACTAATTTACCAAAAAAACCACGCTTTCTCATTACAAAAATACACTAATTATAAAACAATATTCTAAAATCATAAATTCAAAATCGGCAATCGCAAATCAAATCCGTATCTTTGGCTTTTTAATTCCAGTTCTAGTTTAGAAAACTGTAAAATAAAGCGAAGATTTTTGTCTTTATGCGACATAGAAAAACAAAGCATAGCCTTAGTTACGGGTTGTTTTTTTATTAAAGCAGAGAGGGGGAAAGTGCGTTTTTATTAAGGTTATTTTAAATTAGAAATGATAGAAAACAAAATCAGGTGATTAAACTACACGATCTATACTTCAAACCATTCATTTCTGAACAAGAATTAGATGCTACTGTGCAACGTTTGGTGGATGAGGTAGCAAATGACTTACAAGATGAAATCCCCGTATTTGTTGGGATTTTAAACGGTTCTTTTATGTTTGTGAGTGATTTTGTAAAAAAATACCCTAAACCTTGTGAAGTCACTTTTATAAAGTTGGCCTCTTATGAAGGTTTGAAGTCAACCGAAGATATTCACAGACTTATCGGTTTAACTCAAGATTTATCTGGTAGAAAGGTGGTGATCTTGGAGGATATCATCGATTCTGGAAACACATTAGAGGAAGTGCATCGCATTTTTGAAAATGAAAATGTTGGCGAATTAAAAATTGCCACCTTATTTTATAAACCAGAAGCTTATAAAAAAGATTATAAATTACATTATGTAGGTATAGAAATTTCAAATAAATTCATAGTAGGTTATGGATTAGACTATGACGGTCTAGGAAGAGATTTGCCAGCAATATATCAATTAAAAACAATACAACACATGACTAATATAGTCCTATTTGGACCTCCAGGTGCAGGAAAAGGAACGCAAGCTAATTTTTTAAAAGAAAAATATAATCTCATTCATATCTCTACAGGAGATGTGTTTAGATTCAATATAAAAAACAAAACTGCTTTAGGCATGTTGGCAAAGTCGTTCATGGATAAAGGAGAATTGGTTCCAGATGAAGTAACTATAAAGATGTTAAGTGCAGAAGTAGAGAAAAATGCTGGTGCTCACGGTTTCATCTTTGACGGTTTTCCAAGAACAAATGCTCAGGCAGAAGCTTTAGATATATTGATGGATAACAAAGATTCTCAAATTAATGCGATGATCGCTTTAGAAGTGGATGACGAAGTGCTTGTTGGGCGTTTATTAGAACGTGGTAAAACTAGCGGACGAAAAGACGATGCTGATGAATCAATTATTAGAAATAGAATTACAGAGTACTACAAAAAAACAGCAATATTAAAAGACTATTACGCAGCTCAAGACAAATATTTTGGTGTTGATGGCGTCGGAGGTATAGAAGACATTACTAGGCGTTTAAACGCTGTAATTGATACGTTATAAGATAGTTTACTTTTTTAAGTAAACGAATATATATAAAAGACAATGACTGAGGATTTGAAATTGAAAGGAGGACAGCCAGTAGCTGTCAAGTATTTTGAATCCAAGTGATTAAATTAAAGACAATAAAATGACTGAAGGTAATTTCGTTGATTACGTAAAAATACAAGTTTCTTCCGGAAAAGGAGGACCTGGCTCTGCTCACTTGCATCGAGAGAAATTCATAGAAAAAGGAGGTCCAGATGGAGGAGATGGTGGTCGAGGAGGGCATATCATTATTAGAGGGAGTTCAAACCTTTGGACGCTCTTACATTTAAAATTTAAGCGTCACGCACGCGCTAGTCATGGTGGTAATGGTAGTAAGAGTAGAAGTACAGGAGCAGATGGTGAAGATGTGTATCTTGATGTGCCTTTAGGAACTATTGTAAAAGATACAGAAACGGATGAAACGTTATTTGAAATCACAGATGATGGTGAAGAGCAAATTGTTGCTCAAGGTGGACGTGGTGGATTAGGAAATTGGCATTTTAAAAATTCTCGAAACCAAACACCTCGTTTTGCGCAACCAGGAGAAGATTTAGAAGAAAGGAGAATTACTTTAGAGCTTAAAATCTTGGCAGATGTTGGTCTAGTAGGTTTTCCAAATGCAGGGAAATCCACATTGCTTTCTGTAGTCTCTGCTGCTAAGCCAAAAATTGCAGATTATGAGTTTACGACACTAAAACCTAATTTAGGGATTGTAGATTATCGGGACTACCAAACATTCGTAATGGCAGATATTCCTGGAATTATTGAAGGCGCTGCAGAAGGCAAAGGACTTGGTCATTACTTCTTGCGTCATATAGAACGTAATTCTATTTTGCTGTTTTTAATTCCTGCAGATGCTAAAGACATCCGTAAACAATATGATATTTTATTAGATGAGCTTAAGCGTTATAATCCAGAAATGTTGGACAAAGAGCGAATGATTGCTATTTCTAAGAGCGATATGCTGGATGATGAGCTTCAAGCAGAAATGAAAGTAGAGCTCGACGAAATACTTCCTATTGAATACCTGTTTATTTCCTCTGTGGCTCAAAAAGGGATTATGGAGCTTAAGGATAAACTGTGGAAAATGCTTAACGATTAGAAACGCAATCTACTTTTGTTTAAATTATCATAGTTTTTGCCTGCTAATTATAAATGAATATATCAAAAGTATTGTAGAGATTAACGATAATCCAGTCAGTCGGTTTTTTTCCTTGTGTATTCAAGCATTGATTTTGGTGTCAATCGTAACATTTTCTATGGAAACGATACCAGATTTGGAGCCAAAAACCAGATCTATACTACATTTTGTAGAAACATTTTGTGTCATTATATTTACCATAGAATACCTATTGCGAATCTATGTAGCAAACCATAAATTGAAATTCATTTTTAGCGTCTTTGGTCTTATTGATTTTTTAGCTATTCTCCCATTTTATTTGGCCTTTGGAGTAGATTTAAGATCATTGCGAGCTTTACGTTTCTTAAGATTATTTAGAATATTTAAACTCGTGCGCTATAATCGTGCGATGACTCAATTTACTAGAGCTATAAAATCTGCAAAAGAGCAAATATTTTTATTCATTTTTATTACATTAATTCTTATTTATTTTGCTGCTGTTGGTATTTATTATTTTGAAAACCAAGCACAACCAGAGCATTTCTCTTCCATTTTTGATAGTTTATGGTGGGCAATTATTACTTTGACCACAGTGGGTTATGGTGACGTATATCCGATCACCATAGGAGGTAAGATGTTTACCTTTTTTATTTTGATGATTGGTTTGGGTATTGTAGCTATTCCAACTGGTATTATTTCTTCAGCATTGACAAAATCTGTGGACCCTGACGATAAAGAATAATTTTTTATGGACGTTACCCCTTTCCGTAGAAAAACTCCAAAGGGTCAGGCTCTCGCAAGTCGCTATCAAAGATGAGCTCCAACAATTGCTCCATCCTTAACGCACTGGTTAAGAGAAATAAAGCATAAGAAATAATTTTGCTACTTTTAAAATAAAAAAGCCATTAAAAAGTTATACATACTTTTATCTCTAATAGTATTGACCTCTTGTTCTTCAATTTACGTCAATTATGATTACGACAAAGCCACAAATTTTAAGAGGTATAAGACCTATAATTATTTTTCAGATGTGAATACAGGAATGAGTGAATTAGATTCAAAACGTTTCTTTAAAGCATTAGATAGTGCCTTACTAAGTAGGGGTTATATCGTATCTGAAACTCCAGATTTTTTGATAGATATTAAGAGTAGCGAATTTCAGCAAGCAAGAGGAAACACAGTAGGAGTAGGAGTTGGTGGAGTCGGTAATAATGTAGGTGGTGGACTTTCAATAGGGTTACCAATAGGCCAAACAAAATTAGGTAGAGAAATTATTTTTGATTTTGTTGATGAAAGTAATGACAAGCTCTTTTGGCAAGCAGTTTCAGAATCAAATTATAAACTAAACGCATCTCCTGAAAAGCGAGAAGCCAATTTTATAGCACTCATTGAGAAAGTCCTTGAGGGCTTTCCGCCAGAGTTGAAATAATCTCTTTGAAATACAGCTATAAAAAAAAGAGACTCATTGGAGTCTCTTTTTTTTTATTATAATATCTAGTCTGTTAGCTTAATAAAGCGTTGTATTTGTCTTTGTATCCAATTATTACAGTAATATTAAGTACCAGTAAAACTAAAGCTCCTGCAATGTTTCCTGGATCTAAAACCGCATGAAATAAAACGGCATTTACAGATACGCTCATTAAGATCAAAGCTAACAAAGCTCCAAATTTGTTGAGGATTAAAGCTAACCCTGCAACGATTTCTAAAATAGCAACTAATACCATTGTCTTAGAATTCACTAATGCTCCAAAATAAGTCATAGCGTCTTCGCTCATGCCCTCTGGTGCTGGCAGAAATTCAATAAATTTATTAAGCCCGAAGACTAATACAAAAAGCCCGAGTAAAATCCTCAAGACCAAAAATACTTTTGAATTCATAATATATGTTTTTAGTTAGTATCTCAATATAGTGATTTATTCACTAGACATTAAACTTTGTCGAAAATCAACAAACATCCTAACAATTACTCACTACCTACTGAAATTCGCACACCTTCACTATGACTGCTAAATTCTGGAGCATACATACTTTGAATCGTCGTAATCCCATTGCTCATATTACCAGCGTTATTCACTCTTAAGTTATATTCAAAAACATAAACCCCTTTTGGTAGGTAATCAAAAAAGAAATTGGTTGAGGCATCTTTAGTGCTTTCATAATACCCTAGTCCGTCTTGATATTTATATTGAGATAATATAGTAACAGGTTCTAATCCTGCAGCTCTCATGTCTTTCATGTGAATGAACTCCATTGGGCGATCACATCGTAATTCTATGCGAACTCTAACTAAATCACCAACTTTTAAATCGGTTTCTGGAGTGATTTCTGTGATTTGTTCACCAGTATCTGTGTTGGTTTTCTTAAACAGTTTCTTTTTTAATTTCAAAGGAGTTTCCGCAGATGTGATTTTATCTAAATCCTCAAAATATTGCCAGTATAAACTTCCCCAAGCAATGCCATCACCTTTCTTTGTTAATTTGACTGTTGCCATATCTGGTTTAATTTCTGAAGAATTCCAAGACGTTTTAAAATACCCAGTTCCTGCTTCAACCTTGACATCTTCTAGTTTTGAAGGTTCAATGTGTTGTCTGCCGATAACAATATCGACCATGTCTGTCAAACTCAACCAATCGCTACCTTGTAATAGCAATGCGTAGACAGCTTCTGTCGTTGCTTTAGTCGTTTTCCATTGATTGGTTTGCTTGTTTTTAAGTAACCAGATTTTTAAGTTATCTATGTCTTCAAGATTCTTTGTTTCACTCTGTATGACATGACCAGCTTCAGAAAACGCTTCAATCAATAATGCTTGTGTTTCAATTGGTGCTTGATACCAATACCATGAACTACTGTTTGCTTTCCAATACATGCCTAATTCTTCCGAAGTAATACTCGTTTCTCGTAAAGATTCTAAAATCTTTGCAGATGTACTGCCGTCATCCATTCTATGAAGTACTAAAGTCATTAATCCTTTGGCATACAATGAGCGAGGTAACCAGTACTTCTGTATTTGTGTTTGGTAATAACCTGTAATGGTCTCCACTTCTTTTGATATTGTTATCTCCGGAAAAAAGCTACGCATATATAAATAGTGCAGTTGCGTATAGCTCAGGTGATCTTTACTTAAATCTGCATCCTTGTTATATTTTCTGATGTCTTTATATTCTTGGATAAACTCAGCGTCTAGGTAGGCGATTGCTTTTTTAATCATAGATTCTTCGCTATCGCTCTGAATGACATTGAGCTTGTCTAAATGTCCAAAACCAGTAATAATATGTTGGGTAATGTAACGGTTTGGTTGTCCTCCATTGAACCATGACCAAGCACCATTGCTCATTTGTCCGTTTTTAAGTTTACGCATTGCAGAGTCTAACTCGTTTTTCATTTTGTTTAAATCGAATAAGAGTGCGATACGTTTTTTCTGTTCGGTTTCACTTTGAGCATCTCGTAACCAAGGCGTTTCTTGAATTAAGATTGATTTTAATTCTTGGTTCTTCTCTAAATTAGAAAGCAAAGCATCTGTGTTTTTCCATTGATTAAAAACCTCTTGAATTCTAGGATTGCTATTCGTTATATGATTGGCTAAAACATTTGCATAATAGCGACTAAAGGTTTGTTCGTTACACTCATAAGGATATTCCATCAAATAAGGCAAAGCTTGCACTGCATACCAAGCAGGATTTGAGGTCATTTCTAAAGTTAACTTATGGTGCTTCAACGTGGTTGATGTTGTCGTTGCCAATTTATCCAAAGTAAAGGTTCGTGTCTCATTACTTTTAATCCACATAGGTAGCGTTTCTGTTACCAGTAATCTATTACTTAATACAGGTAAGGCATTTTGCTCACCATCACTAAAATCACCTGATTTTGCGATGATTTTGTATTGCACTGCGTCAACGTCAAACGTGATATTTAAAATCCATGATACTTGGGTGTTCCCTTTCGCATCAACTTCGAAAATAGTAGTTGGATCATATTTTTGACCCATCGCTTGAAATGCATTAGGATCCATGATTAATGCTTCGGAAATATCTTTACCTGAAATAGCATCTGTTAAAATCAATTTAGCGCGACCTAATAGTTTTTTATCTGTCAAATTAGCAATCTTGGTACTGATACTAATTTGATCCCCTTCTCTCAAAAAGCGAGGTGCATTTGGGATGACCATCAACTCTTTTTGAGTCACTGTTTGTAACATTGTCGTCTTGGTTTCTAACGATTTTGTATGCGCTAACAGTTGTAGTTTCCATTTGGTCAAAGCTTCTGGCGTTGTGAAACTAAAACTCACATGGCCGTCTTTATCGGTTTGTAACTGCGGAAAAAAGAAAGCAGTCTCTTGAAGGTTTTTACGAATTTTGACGTCATCGAAGTTTGGTTTTTCAGGAACGTCGTTGAGATTAAGGTTAGTCATACCTCCAACTACTTGTTCACCAGGAACGACCTTAGCTGTTCTCATCAAGAAATAATATTCAGGATCATCTAAATTATTAGAAGTTGCGAATTTAGATGAAGTCACAAATTTATCCATAGCTTCTTCTACAGGAGCTTCAGTGAGCATATAAGGTACAGATACATCATTCATAACTGCACTTTTTCTCAACATCCTCCCATTGTAATTACGCCCAAAATAAAACCCAAACCAATTCAATTGGTCATAGGCTTGAGGATTATAATAGGAACGACTACTGGTGTTATAAACGTTAAACCTGTTGGTCCCAAAACATGTGTTTGCAGAAACATTATGATATGAACGATACGTAGTCAGGTTAATAGGTTTGAAATTCCAATTATGCGGTTTAAAATGATCTAATGAGGCATCATACATACTAGCTAATAGCTCTGCAGAGACTTGATCACCTTTTGGTCCTTTAATTTTAAAGCTCCATGTTTCATCTGTTCCTGGTTGTAATTTATCTCTAAAGGTTACCGTTTCAATGTCTAAATCTGTTTTAGGATAAGGCACAGAAATTGGTAGTGCTCCACCTTTAAAACTATTAAAAGCTGCAAAACTGTATTGGATGGCAAAACCACCAACATCATCTTTATTTACAGGGACTGCTAACGTTTGTTTAGAATCGTTTAAAGGCACAATAAACGTTCTGATAATTTTATAATCTTTCTCAACACTTATAGTAACAGTCACATTTTTTGCTGCGGAAGCTATAGTGAGCTCAACCATATCTCCTGCTTTGTAACTGTTTTTGTTAGTAGTAATAGTAAACAATTCATTATCTGAAACTTTAGAATCAGCATCACTAAAAATTGTCGTTCTCGCTTCTGCTTTGACGGTTTGCCCAAAACGATCTTTACTTTCTAATTCGATATGATATTGACCAGAGTTCCATTTTTTGATTTTGTTGAGTGCAATCTCTTTTGATTTTTCAGTGTCAAATGTGGTTTCAAAAACGAGTTTACCTTTTTTCCAGGTTGCAGGATTTACTTCATCTTCAACAGCCTCATGTGGGAATTTTGTAATAAATGCTTCCGAAGACAGCATTTGATAATCTGGAGCTTGCCATGGTCTTGGACGCAATACACGATCTGGTGCATTGAGCTTGTAGATTTTTAGCCTGCCTTCCGCAGCACTGAATTCTCCGTTCAAGTTTCTCGTATCTATTGCGATGCTGTAATCTGTTTTGGTTTTATCCAATTCACTATCTATAGAGATTGAAGCTAATAACGCATGGTATCCAACGTTTACAATGGTCGTTTCACTGCGTGTTTCTCCATTAAGGTCTGTGACATCTGCAGTAATTTCATAATTAAAAACAGGTAAGCTGCTTTTGTCAACGCTTTCATCTGGTTGCGCTATAAAACTAATCTCAAATTCACCTTTGTCATTTGTGGTCGTTTCTCCATTAGTAATTTCTTGAGGTTCGCTATTAAAATAAGGTCTATACCAATAATACCAATTAGGATATTGCACTTTTCTAGTGACGCGATACACCACTTTCGCATCTGTGATATTACTACCAGCAAAAGCCAATGCGTTCCCTTTTATCTTTACAGAATCGTTGACTTTAAACGTTTTTGTAATAGGTTTAAATGTAGTCTCAAATTTTGGACGCTTATAGTCTTCTACCGAAAAACGAGTGCTTCCAATAGCACCACAATTGATATCAATGGCGTAACTTCCTGTTAAACCTGTATTTGGAATTATAAATTCTCCATGCACAGAACCATAATCGTTTGTTTTGAGTTCTAGTTCTTTTACCACTTCGCCATTAACGTTAATAAGTCTAATAGTCGCTTTTTGATTGACATAAAGCTGGGTTTTGTTTTCTGTTTTTTGAGTAGCAATCCCTTTAAAATAGACGACTTGTCCAGGTCTGTAAATACTGCGATCAGTAAATAAAAATGGTTTGTAACTTGTACTTTGATGAGCACTATTAGGACCAGAAGCATGATAACCATCGAAATAACCTGTTTTTTGATTTTTTGACAAGGCCAAGCTAAGGTTCATGAACCGTTTCTTTGTCTTGTCTAAGGTTATGAATCCTTGAGAATCTGATATTAATTTTGTTAGCTTAAAACTCCCATTGTAATCTGTTTTGTATCTCATTTCTACGGAAACAGCTGTTTGAGGAGTTCCGTTAGTTCTATCAATAATTTGATAAATAATTTGATTGGTAACAGATTTATCAACGACAACAAAATTTGTGACTTGAAGTGTTTGTACAGCAAAAGTTTTGTTATCACTTTTTGCTTTTGCTAAAATAATATAATGACCATTCTTTAATTTTGGAACAACAATTTCTGTAGAATGTAATTGATAATCATTTTCGTCTTTTAGACGAGATGACCATTGAGTAAATACAGTTTTGGATGTTAAGAATTTGAGCTTTTCGTCTTGTTTATAGATTTTATTAAAGCTTTTTATCTCTGTAATTCCGACATTGTAAATAGAAAAATTTAGTTGATTTATGTTTTTATAACGGACTAAAAATCGTGAAAACTCATTATTAGGAATCACTGTTTCTGAAGTAAGATTAACAGCATCATCAAGAATAGTACTTTTTAAAGACTCACATTTTTTAGCGCCAATACTATTTGGGAATTCTTTTATTGAAGCATTGCAAATATCAAGAGCTTCTTTAACTTTCCAGCGTACATCAGGATTGGATTTACTGTTATATCTAACGCCTTGCTGATTATAAATAGTAGCGATTTCAAAATTGTATAGAGCAGAGACTTCATGAGATTTCCATGTTGAGCTTGCTGATTTTAGCGTTTCTAGAAGCAAAGCTTCCTTGTTGTCAAAAATGGCATGTTGTGATACAAAATTAAGTCGCGCTATATCAACATCCACTGCTGCAAAAGGTGTCTTGTCTTTTAAATGAAACTGAATTAAGGCTTGGTAGATTTTTAAAGCATTTAATTGTAAAGACGTGGTGTCTTTTGATTCCAATTTCCGAAGAGAAAATTGAGATGCGTTTCCGATTAAGCTATTGTTATCAATTTCAAATGTATAGGCTGGTTTGGTGATGCTAGTTTCCGAAGTTGTATAAAATGAAAGCGCATTATGGTTTAGTAAATCAAAAAGGGTAGGTCTAAATAATTTTGAGCCCGTTTGTGTATTCAAAATTTCACTATAATCTTCAATAGACACTTGTTGGAGTATGAGTCCGTTTTGCAAAGAGTTTTGGTAATGCAAATGAATTTCATCAAAAAGCGTTTGTAAATCCCAAGTTCTAAAATCTTCAGCATTTACTTTTTCTGCGGTATTTGTACGATTATAAAATTGGTAACGATGCTGCTGAAAATACTGCCAATACAAAGTAGCGAGCATATTCTCCAACACGTTTTTTACAGGAGCTTCGTTTTGAGAAATCTTAGCTTTAAATTTTGTGATGATACTAAGTTGAGCATCTTCTTCCAACGTTAAGGCGTATTTACTCTCATAAACAAGCGCTTTGATTTGTTGAGGTGCATTATTGTCTTTTTCTGCTTTTATAGAAATTTGCTCCACAATCTTAAGCGCTGATTTGGGCAAACCATCATTTTCTCGCTTAGTGACATCCTTCCAGAGCTGATCGTATGTCGATTTTTGAGCGTTAGAGAAATTGGCAAATAATAATATCATTAGTACGCTTATAAGTGGCTTCATAATTTAAGTTTTTAGGGAATTTATACCCTTGACTTCAGCAAAAAAACAATAAATGAGTCATTGCGTTGTTTGGTTGAGTGAAGTTAGTAATTTTAGTAGTAAACTATTTATCTTTGTAAATTGAAAATCAAAAATAGTACCACGTTTAGACTTTAATTATTTTGGTGCTCTTTTTGCTTAAGTATTGATATGAGGTATTTTGTATTTTTTCTATTAATCCCAGTTTTGGCTTTTGGTCAAGCATCTCTCAATGATGCAAAAATATTAATTGATAAAAAAGAATTTAAAAAAGCAGAGTACTTGCTTTCAGAATATGTCAAAACCAATCAAAACAATCTTGAAGCAGTAGAATTATATGGCGACACGTATGGTCATCAGAAAAAATGGGATGAGGCTATCGTTCAGTATAAAAAATTAGTAGACCAAAAGCCTAATGATGCTAACTTTCATTATAAGTATGGAGGCGCTCTCGGTATGAAAGCACTTAGCGTGAATAAAATGAGGGCACTCGGTATTATTGGAGATGTTAAAGATGCGTTTTTGAAAGCTGCAGAATTAGATCCAAAACATATTGACGCACGATGGGCTTTGGTAGAATTATATATGCAACTGCCAGGAATTATTGGTGGAAGTACAAGTAAATCTTTTAAATATGCAAAGGAGTTGGAAGCACTTTCTAAAGTAGATGGGTATTTAGCAAAAGGCTATATTTATGAATATGATGACGAACCAGAACTAGCAGAGAAATATTATAAACTAGCAATTGAAACAGGTGGTTCATTAACTTGTTATGATAAACTCACCAATTTATACGAAAAAGAAAAACAAACTGGTAAAGTCATTACCAATATAGAAGCCTCTGGAGAAAAACACAAACGTAATGCTATGCACTACCAAATCGGGAAAGTGTGTGCTGAGTATAACATCCAATTAGATAAAGGCGAAAAGTGTTTACTCATTTATATTGACAATTACTCTGCTAAGGATGGAGTTCCTAAAGCATGGGCTTATTTCAGGTTGGCACAGATTTATAAATTCAGAAAAAATAAAGTGGACGCCTTAAAATGGATAGATAAAGCAATTAGTGATTTGCCTAAAATAGACGTTTTTAAAGAAGAGAAGGTTACTATTGAGAGTTTGTAGTGTTAAGTCTCAGTGTTATACTAAAACCCTCCTGGTTAATCTGAGATTAATCTGTCCTTCCTTACTATAGAAGGGAGGAGCGCTCACTCCTATGGTGTTAATCTTTTCAATTAAAGCTAGAGATGTTTAAAAAGCTAAATCTGGCTCTTCCCTTTTTTTAGTAAGGGAGGACAATTCAGCTTTGCAGAATTCGGAGGGTTTCCAGTCCAACAGTAAGTCATCGAGTAAGCTTTTCGACTTCGCGACTTTGTGAGAATTTTAAATTGAGCAGAGATATAGAAGTCCCGATAATTTCTCAAAATTATGCTCATAAATCATTCAGAAATTCCTACTAAAACTCCTATATTTGAACGTCTAGAAAACACAACGCATGAACGTACATTTTATAGCTATTGGAGGAAGTGCCATGCACAACCTTGCTATAGCACTTCACAATAAAGGCTCTCAGGTTACTGGTAGTGATGATACTATTTTTGAGCCTTCAAAATCAAGATTAGATGCTAAAGGACTATTGCCTCAAGAATTTGGTTGGTTTCCAGAAAAAGTGACCTCAAATTTAGATGCTATCGTTTTAGGGATGCACGCCAAAAAGGACAATCCAGAACTTTTGAAAGCACAAGAACTTAATCTTAAAATCTATAGTTATCCAGAATTCATCTACGAGCAATCCAAACACAAAACTCGTGTTGTTATTGGTGGTAGTCATGGTAAAACAACCATAACATCTATGATTTTGCATGTGATGCACTATCATGATCGTGATGTTGATTATATGGTTGGCGCACAACTAGAAGGTTTTGATGTGATGGTTAAGCTTACAGAGGACAATGATTTTATCGTTTTAGAAGGGGATGAGTATTTGAGTTCCCCAATTGATAGACGACCAAAATTTCATTTGTACAAACCTAATATCGCATTATTGAGTGGTATTGCTTGGGATCACATTAATGTGTTTCCAACGTATGAGAATTATGTGGAGCAGTTCTCCATATTTTTAGATAGCATTGTTCAAGGCGGAAGCATAAATTATAATGAAGAAGATCCTGAAGTAAAGCGAGTCGTTGAGGCAAGTGATAATCAAATTAGAAAATTAGCCTATCAAACGCCTGAATATCGCATAGAAAACGGACAAACATTACTCGCAACTTCAGAAGGTGATTTACCAATAGAAGTTTTTGGTAAGCATAACCTTAATAACCTTGCTGGTGCCAAATGGATTTGTCAGCATATGGGAATTGATGAAGATGACTTTTACGAAGCTATTTCTACTTTTAAAGGGGCAAGTAAACGATTAGAGAAAATTATTGAAACGTCTACAAGCGTCGCTTATAAGGATTTTGCACATTCCCCGAGTAAAGTGGAAGCCACTACAAATGCGTTGAAAGAGCAATATCCAGATAGAACTTTAGTGGCTTGCTTAGAATTGCATACCTACAGTAGTTTAAATGCCGAATTTCTAAAGGAATATAAAGGAGCTCTAGATGCTGCAGATGTAGCCGTTGTTTTTTACTCTCCTCATGCAGTAGAAATCAAGAAGCTTGAAGAGGTTACTCATGAACAAATCGCCAACGCCTTTGAGCGTGATGATTTGATTATTTATACCAATCCAGAGGATTTTAAGGACTTTTTGTTTTCTCAGAAATTTGATAATAAGGCTTTGTTGTTGATGAGCTCTGGGAATTATGGAGGTTTGGATTTTGGTGAGGTTAAGGGATTGTTTTAAGTAGGTCTCTTTTTCTTTTATTGAATTCCGTTAATGAGGGCTAGTACTGTAAACGAGGCTATTAATATGTTTATGATGCTTAAGCCTAATAGTGCAGTTATATTTGTTACTGTATCTTTCGTTCCTGTTAATTTTTAAATTGTTCCCATCTTTTTTAAGTTTTAAACGTTACTATTCATTTTGTGTCTTAAGCTGTATTGATTGATGTAAATGTAATAGGTAAATAGAGCTTATAAAAGATGCGTTTATCTAATGGTTGTTGAGTTTAGTTAAAGGGTTGTGTTTTGTGTAAATGATTGATTAATAGGTAACATGATCGGGAAATAGATGAAATAAAAACAGATTATCCCTTAAGGAAATAGAGGGATGTAAACCATTTAGAAGACTATTGGTTTGCAGTCTGATACAATTGAAACCATTCCAGAAAAGATTTCTTTTTTCTTCGAGAAATAGGAAGTTTTATCGTTTTAGAAAGCTGAACTAAGGAACCATTAGCATATAAGGTTATGTGCTCAGCATTTATAATGTGAGACTTATGACAGCGATAAAACCATTTAGAATCTAATAATTCTTCAAGTTCTATCAAGGTTTTAGTAACTAACTTTTTTTTGCCACTTTTTAAATAGATATAGCTATAGTTTCTATCGCCTTCAATATGAACAATGTCATTTAAAACTAATCTTAAATCACCCTCTTGCGTTTTTAAAACAAGCATGTGATCTTGTACATTTTTGGTGGCTATGTTTTTTAGTGCAAGTGATAAGTTTTCTTTTTGAGAGCTTTTATTTGTATAAGCTTTGAAGCGTTTTATCGCTTTTTTTAATTCACCTAAATCTATTGGTTTTAATAAATAGTCTAAAGCATTAAATCGAATCGCTTTTATGGCATAATGACTATATGAGGTAATGAATATAGTCTGAAAGCTAATTTCTGATAATTGAGATAACATTTCGAAACCCGTCATATCTGCCATCTCTACATCGAGAAATATAAGTTCTGGTTTATACGTCGTGATTTTTTCTATGCCTTCATTCCCACTACTAGCTGCGGATAACACTTCTATATCTGGAAAATATTGATCTAACTTGTCTTGCAATAACTCTCTTATAAAAGGATCATCATCAATAATTAAGCATTTAATTTTATAAAAACTCATGACTGTGATTTTAGCTCATTAAAAATCGGTACAATTAATTCGTCAAGTTTATAAGGTTTTGGAATGTAATTATCCATTCCAGCATTGTAGCAACTTTTTATTTCTGTTTTCAATAAACTTGCTGTCATGGCTATAATTGGAATTTTTGTTGTTCTGCCTTCATATTTCTCTATTGCTCTGATACTTTTGGTAGCTTCAAATCCATTCATTTCGGGCATTTGTACGTCCATCAGAATCAAATCAAAGTTATCGTTTTTAAATTTATCAATGGCTAACACACCATTTTTTACAGTATCTATAGTAACCCCTTCGATATAATACGATAAGTCATCTTGTGCTATCATTTGATTAAAGGGGTTGTCTTCTGCGATAAGAATGCGTATGCCTTTAAGAGATTTGGCCATTGCTTTTAATTTATCTTCTGAAATAAAATCTTTACTAACAGCATCTATTTCTGGAATAGCTAGTGGCAAGTCAAAATAGAAATTACTGCCTTTGCCTTCATAACTTTCAACCCAAATTCTACCATCTTGTAATTCTACCAATTGTTTAGAGATGCTAAGACCAAGGCCAGTTCCACCGCAGTAGCGAGTTGTCGTTTCTTTTGCTTGCTCAAAAGCTCCAAATATGCTGTCAAGCTGATCTTTAGGAATTCCTATTCCTGTATCTTTTATTTGAAAATGAAGATGGTCATCATGTAAAGATAACAAGAGGTTTATGTTTCCTTTTTCAGTGAATTTAATCGCATTTCCGATAAGGTTGATTAAAATTTGATTTAGACGCGTAGGATCTCCATTAACCAAAGTCGGCACATCTTCAGCTATTTCATAAGACAAGATTAAACCTTTTTCTTCTGCTTTAAATTTGAGAATTTGAATCACATTTTCAATCACAGACGCTACATTAAGTGAAATATTCTCAATTTCCAGTTTACCAGCTTCTATTTTCGACAAGTCAAGAACGTCATTTAGGATGACTATTAAATTGTCAGAGCTGGTTCGCATAGCTTTAAGAAAAACATCTTGAGATTTAGGATGTTTGTTACGCTCTAAAATTTTTGTCATTCCCGAAATCGCATGCATAGGCGTTCTAATTTCATGACTCATATTGGCTAGAAACTGTTCTTTGTACTTTTCAGACTGTTCTACTTTTTTCTTTTGTGCTTCAATGATGACTTTCTGTTTGCGAGTTAATTTAAGTCTGTTGAATATAACAAGAGCTAGTAAGGAAATTAATAATAACCCAATGCCAATGGCCCAAGTAATGCGCAGCTGTGATTTTGTCTTTGCTTCGTGGATGGCTATTTCTTTCTGGTTTTCAACATCATCTATTGCTTTTTGTTTGTCGTAATCAGATTGGACCTGTAATTGAATAATTGCTTTTTGATTTTCTCTACTATTTAGGCTGTCACGCATCTGGTGATGAAGCTCATTCATTTCCAATGCCTTTTTATACTTACCGGTAGCTTTATAGCTTTTTATTAAGCTTTTCGAGGCCTGGCTAATCTTCATTATATCTTTTGTGTTTTGGAAAAAGACTAATGCTTCTTTACCATAAGAGATAGCCTGAGTATATTTTCCTTGGTCTGCAAGGATGATTCCGATCTTTTGCTTTGCAGTTGCAGCAGCATTTTTGTTTTTAATTTCTTCGGATAATTTTAAACTTTTAGTCGCGTATTCTAATGCGCGTTCTAGATTGCCTTCATCATAATAAATGCGTCCCATGTTCTGAGAAAGCCCTGCGATGTATGGCTTATTTCCTGTTTCTTCGAAATGCTTTAAAGCTTTCTCTAAATATTCCAATCCTTTTTTAGTATTGCCTTGGTTTACATAAATACCGCCCAAATTAGATAAACAACCTGCGACTAATGTTTTGTTTCCTATGTCTTTAAAATAGGCCAGATTTTGGTTAATAAGTTTAAGCGCTTCGTCTAGATTTCCTTGTTGCATGTAAATATTAGCCATAAAAGATTGTACTCTCGTAGTGCTATACTTATCTTCAAGTTCTTCAAAGATTTTTTTAGATCGCTTAAGGTATTCTAAACCAGATGATAGATCACCTTTCCTAATATAATTATTACCAATATCGATTAAACTTTTTCCTATTCCTGATTTATTCTGTATCTCCTCGCTTATTTTTAATATTTGCAAATTATAGTCTAAGGCCTTTTCAATTTCTCCTTTTGTTTCGAACACTCTTGCTATATTCCCTAAACTGATTAATTCTGGTTTTCTATCTTTTAGTTCTTGTGATAGTTTCAATGCATTATTAAAAATATCTAAAGCTTTATCTGGGTCACCTTTTAACAAATAATAGTCGCCTTGAGTAAGTAAAGCAAGAACCTGAAAATTCTTATGTTTTGTAGTACGTGCAAAATCATATTGCAACTGAGCGTAATAAAAGGCACTATCTGGATTCTTAAAACGGTAGCCTTCCATTGCTATCCTCTGTATCGCGTTTAAGCGAATGGTGTCTTGTTGGGTTATATCTTTCCAGATAATCATTAAAGAATCTTGTTGGGTTTCTGTAAATGATTGTGCTTTAGCTAATAACAGAAAATAAAAAAATGCAATGAAAAAAAATAGTTGTTTTGTTTTCATGAGGGTTGGTGGTTAGAAATTTTCTTTTAGTACTAAATTCACATCTTTAAGTGCTAGGTTTAATTGAATGATAACAGTGTCTACTAAAATGTTTAAATCTTCTAATGACATCGTTTCGTAATCAAGTTCTAATCTACGAATGGGTTTAACAAGCTCAATAAGACCAAAAAATTGTATTTGCGGACTCATTTGATGCAATAACTGTCGTACTTGTTTTCTGTCTTCAGCTTCTAAGTATTTTTGTAAACTTTCAATACGCTGAGGAATTAGTTCTTGAAATTGTAGTAAGTATTTATGAATTATTTTATCATCTCCTCTAGAGATGTTAATTAAATCTTGTGGGTTTATGATTTTAGTATTCCAACGCATGTAAAATGTTCTAAACACTAGTGTGTCAATTATATATTCCGAAGGTAAGCTTAAATAAATTTCTTATTAAATAAATTGAGCTATTGGTAAATTAAACGGTCTTATACCTTTTAATCAATGAAATGACCGTTTGATCAACGTTTAGTTCAATGTTTTTATTATTACCCTAATGACTAATCTACTAGTCGAATAAAGTATAAATAAAAATGCCCTTGTAATTAAACAAGGGCATTTTTATAAATTATGAATGATTCACTAATTTTTTATCACTCTTTTAACTGTATTTGCTTGATTGTTATAGATGCGAATCAAATAAATCCCATAGGTAAGTTCTGATATATTTATTGTTTGATTACGACTATTATCTATTGTTTCAATTTGTTTTACTAGTCGACCATTCATGTCGTAAATAGCTATGCCTTCTAATTCAATATTTGAATTATTGCTAATTGTAATAACATCTTTAGCCGGATTAGGATAAAGTCTAAGGGCATCTGCTAAAACAGAGTCAGAAACGCCTAAGGTTGATACTCCAGAAAAGGCAACTTCCGCAAAAGCAACAAGGTTTCCAGGATCACCATAATTGCTAAGGACATCAAAACGAATGAATGACGCTGTGATTTCAGTAAAAGAAAACTGTTCAGCAGCACTCGTCGGACTCATAACTTGCGCAAAAGATGTTGGAGCACCAGCAATTGGAGTATAAGTAACACCATCTTCAGAAGATGAAATTACCACATCTTGAATTCCAGTTTGTCCAGGACCAGGTGCATTTTCATTCCAAAAGGCAAGACCATCTACTAAGAAAGAACCACCAAGATCAAAATCAATTGAACCTGTATCGTTAGTTGCTAAGAAAGAATTCCCTGGAGATGTTCCTTCATGTGTGCCTGATAAAGTTGGAAACACATCAAGCCCAACACCATTAATAGTATTGTCAAGGCTAGATCCAAATTGAGCTGATAATGTCGTTGTTGCAGACACAGGGTTTATAACGTTCTCAACTAAAGGAGCAGCAATTCCAGAAAAGGCAACTTCCGCAAAGGCAACAAGGTTACCAGGATCTCCATAATTGCTAAGGACATCAAAACGAATGAATGACGCTGTGATTTCAGTAAAAGAAAACTGTTCAGCAGCACTCGTCGGACTCATAACTTGCGCAAAAGATGTTGGAGCACCAGCAATTGGGGTATAAGTAACACCATCTTCAGAAGATGAAATTACCACATCTTGAATTCCAGTTTGTCCAGGACCAGGTGCATTTTCATTCCAAAAGGCAAGACCATCTACTAAGAAAGAACCACCAAGATCAAAATCGATTGAACCCGTATCGTTAGTTGCTAAGAAAGAATTCCCTGGAGATGTTCCTTCATGTGTTCCTGATAAAGTTGGAAACACATCAAGCCCAACACCATTAATAGTATTGTCAAGGCTAGATCCAAATTGAGCTGATAATGTTGTTGTTGCAGATATTGGATTAATGACGTTCTCGGTTGGTTCAGCAGTTCCAATAAAAGCTATTTCAGAAAAAATTGTTAATAAGAAATTACCATGATTATTTAATGCTTCAATGCGAATGTGGGCAGTATTTACAGCATCGAATGCGAATGTTTCTGCTAAATTAGGTGGTAAAGTCGCTTCGGCAAACTCAGTTGGAGCACCAGTAATTGGTGTAAAGTTGACACCATCAATAGACGACGAAATAATGACATCTCGCACTCCGTAGTCTGATGTGTCACTTGTACCGTTCCAATATGCAAGTCCTTCTACGGTAAAATTTCCGCCAAGATCAAAGTCAATTACATTACTACCATTGAACCACATAAGAGAGTTCTCTGTAACTGAAGAAGCGTGAGATGCTGTTGTACTTGGGAATTCGCTTAAGCCTTCACCGTTTACAGTATCTATTGGTTCCCCGAAATCTACTAACATAGCAGTTGCAGAGATGGGATTAATAATGTCTTGAGCTTGAGTAAATGTAGCCGATAAGAGCAGAGCCATAAATAATAAAAATGTAATTTTTTTCATGATTAATTAGTTTAGATTAATTAAAAGCAAAGTTGCTTCGGGTAAATCTAATCTGTAAATCAATGTCTTAGTCTAAGTGTTTATCTAATGGTAAAATGGTTTATTTGTTGGTAAGATTTTTGTACTAGCGGTCAATCGAGCGGTTGGAAGATTTATTATATCGCACCTGATTAGGTATCTATTTTTAGATATGGCAGCAATATTTTTTATCTTGTCACGTTATCCTTACAAACAACCAAACCAACAAATTCTATTCTACATAATTACGTTTATTAATTTCTTATTAATCAACTAAAATTATGAAACGTATCCTTATCACAATATGCCTATTCGCATGTTTGTTTTCATGTTCAAACGATGACAGTATAACAGCAGAAACTCAAGATTCTAATTTTTATGGATTAACCGTTGGTAATTCTTGGGTGTATAAAAATTACAGATACAATCAAAACTCGGAAACTTATGAAGATACTGGAGTAATAGACTCAGTAAGTATTATTTCTACGGAAGACATTGAAGGAAACACCTATTTCAAGTTTAGACGACTCACTTCAGGGAATGAAGACCAAATCACTTTTTGTAATTCTAATGGTGAACATTTTGAGAATCTGAGAGAATTTGAAGGTAACCTTGTTTGGAGTGACGGAAAAGTAAAATTTACCAATAATGATTATTCAGTTAGAACTCTAGACGAAAATGATTGGGGAAATATAGTGGAACAACTATTAGAGGATACAACAATACTCAATGTTGAAGCGGGAGATTTTACTTGCATCAATTCCGAGCGCTATGTTATTTTGCCAGATGGAGAACAAGCTTCAGGTTTAAACCGTTTTTATTATGCTGATGGTATAGGGTTAATCTATGACTCGACATCGTTCGTTTTTAGTGGTATGCCAGTTATTATTAGACGATTGGATTCTTATAATATTCAATAAATTATAAAACAAAATTATTAAAGAACCTTCAATCTAAATATTGGAGGTTTTTTTATTTCGTCTTTCTACTTAAGCTTATCAAACCAAGTGCAGGTCCAATTCCTAAAACCATATAAACCATTAAAGAGTTAATTGAGCTTACTAACGTATTCAAAAGTAAAATACTCACAATCGTAATGGCAAACCCAATACAATTTACTATCGTAAGCGCTGTCCCTTTAAGGTGGGGTTCTGTGTTTTGAGCAACTAATGTTGAAAATAGAGGAGAATCTGCAATCACTACAATTCCCCAAAAGATGAGATATCCAATGAAGACGATTTCCGAAGTCATAGTAAACAGTAAAGGTGATATAAGACAACATATACAAGAGAGTAGGAGTGCTGTAAAGGCAGTGTTTTTTGTTCCGAAGTACTCAGATAGGTAACCTCCAATAACGCAACCTAATCCGCCAACTGCGATAATAATAAAGGAGAGAAGCGCATTATTGAATTCTACATTTGGATGCAATTCACTATATGTTTTAAGTAATATAGGTGCGAAAGCCCAAAATGCATAGAGTTCCCACATGTGCCCAAAATATCCAAACGCAGCAGCACGAAACTTAACATTCTTAAAGACTTTTGAAACGGAGGATAGGTCAAGGGTTTTTGCTACAATTCTATTTGGACCGTCAGGAACTAATAATAGGATTAAGAACCCACCCAATAGTGCAATTATTGAGGTTGCAATAAGTATAGGTTTCCAAGTTGAAACGTCTATAAAACCTTTTAATATATGCGGAAATGCGGTGCCTAAAACTAAAGCGCCTACTAAAAAACTTAAGGACTTGCCCAGACCTTTTTTGTAATAGTCTGAAGCAATTTTCATCCCAACCGGATAAATGCCAGCAAGAAAAAAACCTGTTAGAAACCGAAATACTAATAAGCTAGTCAATGTATTGCCATCCCAAATGATTGCACTATTACATATAGCACCGAGAATTGCTGATATAAAAAACACCTTGGAAGGTGAAAATCGGTCAGCTATAGTGAGGATCGCAAATAGTAATGTGCCTATAATAAAACCAAATTGTACAGACGATGTTAGGAAACCAATAGCATTGTTGTTGAGGTCAAATACCTGAACAAGATTTCCCATAACCGCATTGCTAGCAAACCAAAGTGATGTGCAGCAAAATTGAGAAATCACTATAATAGGAAGAATTCCTTTTTTTCTCAATATCAAAAGTTGTTGCATTAAAAAATGGTCTCTAAAAACTGTTTAATACTCTCTTGACTGGCACGTACTAACTCTGCTCTAGCCCTTTCCGTATCCTTAGGTTTTTTATCCTGCGATAATTTGAATTTACCTTCCCAAGACGTGATTTCAATCTCAAACATTTCAATATAATTTAGATTGCGATCCAATCTTGGATTATCTGCTTCTAACACATATTTATGGTCTGGAGCTTCTAGAAACTCAGTCATGGTAACCAATGACTGCTTTAAGGCAGCTTTGCTCTCAATGGCTTTTACAGTGCCTTTGAGATGTAATTTGATGTAATTCCAAGTTGGTAATTGTGTAGTGCTGTATACACTGGGTGATATGTAACATTGAGGTCCTGAGAACAGAATAGTAATGGTATTATTGTCTCTTAAAAGTTTTGCATGCGGATTGTAAATATCAATATGACCAATTAATTTTTCACCTTCTATAATTAGTGGCAAATGTGTAATTAGTGGCTCATTATTTTCTACGGAAATGAGCGTCGCCAGAGGATACGTCTTAATGACTTCAAGTAAATGAGATTTATCACTGTCTTGATGATGTTTTGGTGGGTAGTTCATTACATGTGTTTATGGTTCTTGAAATTTACAATTATTGATTATTAAATAGAAGTTATTTTAAAATTACTAGATAAATAACCCATAAAACTTGTAAAAAGTTCAATAAGCAAGGAGCGGTTAACTCACAGTGGGAAAAGATTTTAAAGTATTGTAGCTTGAGTAATTATGAAAATAATCGATGAAATGTTTATTTTAAGCGATGAATTGCTTAATTTCACATTTGTAAATAACATGCTTATGAAAGTTCAACAACTATCTTTATCCCAAGATAATTGGAGTGAGAGCTTAGAATTAATTAATATTGATGTTAATTTATTCTTGCTTTTTGTTTCGCCTGAATTCAAATTTACTAAAGAAGTTTTAAATTCTTTAAGTAAAAGTTATCCTAATGCCACAATTGCTGGGTGTTCTACTGCAGGAGAAATATCTGATATTACAGTCAAAGATAATAGTATCTCCTTAACCGCTATTCACTTCCAAAAAACTATTGTAAAAAAGGTCTCAGTGAAAATTGATGACATGGATCACAGTTACGAAGCTGGTCAAGAATTAGGCAGTCAGTTTGATAGCAAAGGTTTAAGGCATATCATTGTTTTAAGTGACGGTTTAAATGTTAACGGAGCAGATTTAGTTTCTGGTTTAAAATCAAAATTACCCAAAATAAGTATTACAGGTGGTTTGGCTGCAGATGGCTCAGACTTTAATAAAACATTTGTAATTGACAATGACGAAATAAGTGACAAAACCATCATAGGACTCGGGTTATATGGAGAAGATTTAAAAGTAGGATTCAGCTCAAGAGGAGGTTGGGATAGTTTTGGGATTGAGAGATTAGTTACTAAATCTCATAAAAATGTGTTGTACGAATTAGACGGTTTGCCGGCTTTAGAACTTTATAAATCATTTTTAGGTGATGAAGCTCAAAATTTACCAAGCTCAGGGCTCTTGTTTCCGTTGAGTATGAGAATTAGTGATAGTGAATCACCTTTAGTAAGAACAATATTGGCAGTTAATGAAGAAGAACAAAGTTTAACTTTTGCTGGTAATATACCTGTAAAATCCTCTGTACGCTTAATGAAAGCTAACATTGATAGATTAATTGATGGTGCAGAAGATTCTGCTATTTCGGTTAAAAAACATAATAATGAATCATGTGAATTAGCAATCCTAATCAGTTGCGTTGGTAGAAGGTTGGTTTTGAAACAATTAGTTGAAGAAGAAGTTGAGGCGGTGCGAGGTATAATAGGTAATAAACCCAAGATAACTGGATTTTATTCTTATGGAGAGATTGCTCCATTTGGTGAGTTCTCACCATGTGAATTACACAATCAAACTATGACCATAACAACACTTTCGGAATGTTAAACAATCAATATCATAGATTATTAAACAGACAACTGCAAAAAGCTGATTTAAATCTTTCGGCTAATCCAGATTTTGCCATTTTTTTGAATTCGGTCAATGAAGCATACAATAGTTTTGACAAGGATATAAAGCATGTAGAACATATTCTCGAGGAGAGTTCTAAAGAGCTATTTGTAGCCAATCAAAAATTACGAAATGAAAGGGATGTATCTAAAACTAAACTAGAAAACTTAATAGATAATGTTGGAGGAATTATTTTTGAAACAGACCTTGAAGGAAATTTCACGTTCTTAAACAGTGCCTGGGAAGAATATTCTGGATTTACAATAGAGAACTCTCTTGGCAAATCTTTTAAGGATTTTCTAAAAGGAATAATTATTAACGATAAAACAGATATTAGTCAGCTTTTTTCGAAAGACAAAAAGTATATTGAATTTCTTTTTCAGAGAGAAAAGGAAGGCAGACTCTTGTGGTTTGAATTAAAATGTAAACTTGTACATGATTATGACGGCGTATCAAAAGGGTTTACTGGTATTATGATTGATATAACAGATCTAAAATCTACAGAAATAGAATTACAGAAAGCAAGTAAGTCTAAAGATGAATTTCTGTCTACTATGTCTCATGAAATTAGAACTCCTCTAAATGCTGTTACTGGCTTAGCGAATATTCTGTTAATGGAAGACCACTTGCCAGATCAAGTTGTAAACCTTAAAGCCTTAAAATATTCTGGTGAGCATCTGTTAGGTTTGATTAACGATTTATTAGATTTTGATAAGATTAAATCTGGTAAAATGAAGGTGAATGAAAAAGTGTTTAGTCTAACTAATTTTTTAGAAAACATCAAATCTCATTTTGTATTAAGAACACAACAAAAAGGAATAGAATTTGACATTATAAATGAAAATCAATTACCTAGTAATATTATTGGTGATAAACTGAAACTTACCCAAATAATTAATAATTTATTAGGTAACGCTTTAAAATTTACAGCAATTGGAGGTATCACTATTAAAATTAGAAATTTAGGTATAAGTCATAATAAAATAAATCTTCAATTTAAAGTCGTAGATACTGGAATTGGTATACCAAAAGAAAGACAAGATCTTATATTTGAAAGCTTTGTGCAAGCCGATTCTGAAACGTCCATAAAATATGGAGGTAGTGGATTGGGATTATCCATCACTAAAAAATTATTGAATTTACAGGGTAGTGATTTAATTGTTGATAGTGAGGAAGGCAAAGGTTCAGTTTTTTCTTTCCAAATCACATATAAAGTTACAAATAGACTAAATCTTTATGAACCAGAAATGGTTAAATTCCAAACGGATTATGAACCACTAAATATTAGTGTCTTGGTTGCTGAGGATAATAAAATGAATGTGCTTATTATGAAACGATTTCTTGAGAAATGGAAAGTGAATTATGAAATAGCAAATAATGGTATTGAAGCACTTGAGCATATTAAAAATTCAGATAGGACATTTGATCTCATCTTAATGGATTTGCAAATGCCTGAATTAAATGGATACCAAACAGCAAAGATTATTAGAAATCTAGAAGATGAAACAAAAGCAAACTTGCCAATAATAGCCTTAACTGCTTTTGCTCAAACAGATATTAAACAAAAAACAAAACGACATAAAATGAATGGGTTTATGGGCAAACCATTTAATCCAACTAAACTATATAAGTTGCTAAAAGAATATAGTAACGAATCTGTGGTTGAAAAGCTTACATGATTAACTTCCTTCTAAATTAGTGTTTTCAGAATATAATGTGGTTTATGGTGATATGTCATCTGATGACATAGGGTTTATTAAATAAATGATAAACGCTTATCCAAAGTTATCCAAGTAACAATTCTTATTCTTTTTAAAATTATGTAGATTTACTTCATGGACGAAAAACCATTAACTTTTTCAATAAAAAACTGGTCTCAAGATGATCAACCTAGAGAAAAGCTTCGTGATAAAGGGAGATCTTCTTTAAGTGATGCGGAGCTCGTAGCTATATTATTAGGTTCTGGTAATAGAGACGAAAGTGCGGTGGCCTTGAGCAAGCGTATTTTGGCAAGTGTTGATAATAATCTAAATGCACTTGGTAAACAATCCTTAAAACAACTAATGGCTTTTAAAGGTATTGGAGAGGCAAAAGCAATTTCTATTGCTGCTGCAATGGAGTTGGGAAGGCGACGCAGAGGAGAGAAAGCACTGCAACAAATGAAAATTACATCTAGCGCCTCGGTATTTGAATTCATGCAACCAATCATAGGAGAGTTGCCACATGAAGAATTTTGGATTGTGTATCTTAATAATTCTAATAAAGTCATCCAGAAAAATCAATTAAGTAAAGGCGGTATTACAGGCACATTGGTTGATGTAAGATTAGTTCTTAAAACAGCTTTGGAGGTGGGTGCAATAGGTTTGATATTAGCACATAATCATCCATCAGGAACATTGAAACCAAGTGAAGCAGATAAAAACTTAACTCAGAAATTAAAAATAGCTGCTCAAAGTTTAGATATTAAAGTCTTAGATCACTTAATTATCACTGAAAAAGCATACTTTAGTTTTGCTGATGAAAACATATTATAGTCTAATCCATATTTAAACTCAATTGCTACTCGTTTATACACATAAAATCACACCAAGAGTACGTTATGCTTTTAAGCATTTGTGTACTAGAATTCTTGGGATACCTGTTTCTTTTACGACAACAATAGAAGATTTTATTGCGCATGACAGTTTAAAAATGTCGTACACGAGACAACCATTGAGCAATGAGCTTTTTATTAGAAATCATGATTTGCTTTTTCAACAAGGTTTGTCAGATTTAGATATCAATGTACAAGATTGGAATGCTACAAAATGTTTTTTTTCTACTGGAGAAAAAAGTGTGTTACCGTTTGATATTTTTGCAGCATCTTTTTATTTATTGAGTCGTTATGAAGAATATCTTCCTCATGTAAAAGATGAGTATGGACGTTTTACTGCAACAGAAAGTTTAGCCTACAAAGAGAATTTCTTAAATCAACCAGTTGTAGATATTTGGGCTTATCGACTAAAGTACATATTAGAGCAAAGGTTTGAGGATTTTACATTTCCGAAACGAGCTTATAATATCCAACCTGTAATTGATGTGCCAACTGCCTATTATTTTAAGCAAAAGGGTTTGTTGCGGACCATTGGCGGTGGTTTAAATGATTTGTTTAGTTTAAAACTGAGGCGTCTTTACCAACGATTTTTGGTTTTATTTGGATTCAAAAGGGATCCATTTGATACATTTAAATGGATTATAAACAAACAGAAGCAACATAAATTTAAGTTTATAGTATTCTTTTTGATTGGCGATTATTCTACTTATGATAAGAATATCAATATCAATAAGAAAAAATTTGTGTCCTTAATAAAGTCCATAGCAGATTATAGTAAAGTTGGTTTGAAAGCATCTTATCTATCTCTTGACGATATTAATATTCTTAAAAAAGAAAAGAAAAAAATAGAATTCATAACTAATTATGAGTTGGAAGCTACGCGAAATTCTTTTTCAAAAATCAATCTGCCTGTTTCATATCGTAATTTAATTGAGCTGGAAGTAAAGAAAGATTTCACGATGGGTTATCTCGAATATTCCGGTTTTAGAGCGGGTACGTGCACACCGTTTTTATTTTATGATTTAGATTATGAAATTCAAACACCATTGCTCATTAATTCATTTCACTGTATCGATTTTGCGTTATTAAAACATCAATCACAGTTAGATAAAAAGGAAGAGTTGCAACGATTAATAAATACGGTAAAGAAAGTAGAAGGAACATTTACACCTGTGTTTCATAATTATTCATTTGGGAGTGATGCCAAATGGAAAGGTTTTAGAAAATTATTCACACAAATATTAGACTCTGTCGATGAAACATCAACAGAAAAAGTATAGTCAATAACCAATTACTAATTTTGATGTTCCATTTGGTTATAGAAAAAAACAGAGATAGCAAATGAAAATTAAAGGAATAAAACATGTATTTTTTGATCTAGATCATACACTTTGGGATTTTGATAAAAATTCTGCGCTCACTTTTGAAAAAATATTTGAAGTTCATGCTTTAGGTGTTAATACCAGTGATTTTTTAGAGGTTTATGAGCCTATAAATTTAGGCTACTGGAAATTATATAGAGAGGATAAAATTGATAAAGCGAGTTTGCGATATAAACGTTTAAAAGACACTTTTGATGCGGTGGGTTTTCAAGTTTCAGATGTGGTTATTTATCAATTATCAGAAGACTATATTACGTATCTAACAACATTTAATCATCTTTTTGAAGGTGCTATAGATCTTTTAGATTATTTACAATTAGATTATGATCTGCATATCATTACCAATGGTTTTGAAGAAGCGCAACAGCTAAAAATGGATAATTCGAATATTTCTAAATATTTTAAAACCGTTACAAACTCGGAATCTGCAGGAGTAAAGAAGCCTAATCCAATAATTTTTAATCATGCCTTGAAGGCTTCTAAGGCAATACCAAATGATAGTATAATGATTGGAGATAATTATGAAGCAGATATTTTAGGAGCCATTGATGTTGGGATAGATGTGATTTTATTTAATTATCATAATTATAATGCAGAGCCTCATATTAAACAAGTTAAACAACTTGTTGATTTGAAAAAATATCTTTAAAAACGTTGAGGTAGTTGTTTAAAATGAATAACCTTTTAAAGGTCGTCTGCAACGTTGATTATTTTTCTGCATATAATATTAGTATGGTAGCATTGTTTTATATTGGTAGCTTTAATACGTAACTCATGTGAAATAATTTGTTCGAATTGCAAAATATTTCTAAAGCACAAAGTGTATCTTTACAATTCGCAATGAACTTAATTTTTGATTCAGATGACTAGATTACTATATATTCTTATTTGTTTTATTGGATTTCAAACCCAGCTTGTAGCGCAGACTTCTATAAATGATTATAAGTACATTATTGTTCCAAAACAGTTTGAGTTTTTGAATTCACCAGATCAATATCAATCCAGTTCATTAACTAAGTTTTTATTTAATAAATATGGTTATACCGCTTTTTTGGAGGATGAATTACCTGTGGAATTGAGTGTTAATAGATGCTTAGGGTTAAGATCTGATATAAAAAAAACAAAGGGTTTCTTAATTACGAGACTTCAAATTGATCTTATAGATTGTAATGGGAAAATTGTAATGAGCTCTCAAGTAGGAGAGACTAAAGTAAAAGAGTACAGTAAGGCTTATCAAATAGCTATTAGAGGTGCTTTTGAGACCTTTCAGTTTCTAAATTATGAATATGTGGCTAGTAATAATGGATTAGCCTCAGGGGCTATTAATACAAATTCTTTAGAAGCAAAAGAACTTGAGGAACTTAAAAAAGAAGTTGAGGCCTTAAAGGCTGAAAAGGAGAAAGTGAAAATGATTTCCGAAGGCCAAGGACTTGAAATAAATACAGCAGTTAAGTCATCTGTAAAAGAAGTAAAGGATGTTGTTATAGTAACTGTAGTGCCTAAAATAGAATTGTCGTCCAAAATGGATATTCTTTATGCACAGCCAATAGAAAATGGTTTTCAAGTTGTAGATACGCAACCTAAAAAAGTTATGATTCTATTAGATACAGGAACTCCTGATGTCTTTATAGTAAAAGGTAAAGATGCTATAGTCTATAAAAAAAATGGTTCTTGGGTTTATGCTTTGAATAGTGGTGAAGATTTGAAATTAAGCTCTATAAACCTCAAATTTTAATAGTCATATTTATCTTTCCAACGCGTTTTTAAGAACTCACGCTGAGCATTTTCTCGAGCGTTATTTCCTGGATTGTAGAGTTTCGTGTTTTTTATGTCATCTGGCAAAAATTCATGAGCTACAAAGTTATTGTCGTAATTATGTGCGTATTGATAATTATCGCCATACCCTAACTCTTTCATCAGTTTGGTTGGTGCATTTCTAACAGAAAGAGGTACAGATAAATCACCTGTTTCTTTTACTAATTGCTGAGCTTTACCTATGGCTTCATATGCAGCATTACTTTTTGGAGAAGTTGCTAAGTAGGTTGTGCACTGACTCAGAATAATTCGAGATTCTGGATAACCAATTACAGAAACCGCTTGAAACGCATTATTAGCAATAACTAGTGCAGTTGGGTTGGCATTACCAATATCTTCACTAGCTAGGATTAATAAACGTCGTGCAATAAACTTGACGTCTTCACCACCTTCAATCATGCGTGCTAACCAATATACTGCAGCATTAGGGTCACTACCTCTTATAGACTTTATAAATGCAGAAACTATGTCATAATGTTGCTCTCCAGATTTATCATATCTCACAATATTGTTTTGAACTCTCTGAGAAACGACGTCATTTGTAATAATAATTTTTTCTTTTTTATCAAATGATGTAACGATGAGTTCAAATAAATTGAGGAGCTTTCTAGCATCACCTCCAGACAGTCTAATGAGTACATCTGTTTCTTTAAGCTTTATGTCTCGTTCTGTTAATAAGTTGTCTTCTTTAAGAGCTCGATGTAAAAGAGCTTCTAAATCATCTTTTGAAAAAGAATTTAATACATAAACCTGACAGCGAGATAGAAGTGCTGGTATGACCTCAAAACTCGGATTCTCGGTAGTTGCGCCTATTAAGGTTACCCAACCTTTTTCTACCGCTTGTAGTAAAGAATCTTGTTGCGATTTGCTAAACCTATGAATTTCATCAATAAATAAAATCGGGTTTTTAGTTGTGAATAAACCACCACTTTGTTTGGCTTTATCTATAACTTCTCTAATGTCCTTTACGCCACTGTTTATAGCGCTTAAGGTGTAAAACGGTCGTTTAGATTCATTAGCTATTATGTTAGCTAGAGTTGTTTTTCCAGTTCCTGGTGGTCCCCAAAGAATCATAGATGCAATGATACCTTGATTTAATTGCTGTGTCAAAACGCCACTTTTGCCAACTAAATGCGACTGACTTAAATAGTGATCAAGCGTATGTGGACGTAATCGTTCTGCTAATGGTTCGTTCATACTGTAAAATTACAAAAAACCAATGTGACAATATTTCATAGTTTTGATAAATGGACAGCATTTTGATAATAAAGATTTAATATGAGTAATCAACAACAATTTAAATATTCTACAGGAGTCATTGCATACCCTATACTTTTTGTGCTATCCATTTGGATAGTCTTCTGGATGCAGGTGAGATTTTTCCCGTCTATAAAACGCTTAGGAGTCTATCCTCAAGAATTACATGGATTGCTGGGAATTTTTACGAGTCCTTTTGTTCATGCAGATATAGAGCATTTATATCATAATAGTATTCCGCTTTTTATTTTATCGGTTGCACTGTTTTATTTCTATCGAAAAATTTCATGGAAGGTTATTTTCTTCGGAATAGTATTGTCTGGACTGTTCACATGGGTCATTGGCAGGCCTGCAAACCATATTGGAGCCAGTGGATTGGTATACGTACTAGTTAGCTTTATCTTTTTTAAAGGAATTTTTGCTAAGCATTATAGATTGATTGCCTTATCGTTAATTGTGATTTTTCTCTACGGAAGTATGATTTGGTACGCATTTCCTGTTAAAGATGGCATGTCATGGGAAGGGCATCTTGGCGGACTGCTGTCTGGGTTGTTATTTGCTGTGATTTTTAGGAAATCAATTGCAAAACCTGAACGTTATGTTTGGCAGCAACCAGGTTTTAATGAAGATGATGACCCTTTTCTAAAACATTTTGATGAGAATGGCAATTTTGTTGAACTTCAAGAGCCAGAAATAGAGGAGGAGCCAATTTCCGAAGAAACTAGTCCTCATATTACGTATACATTTAAAGAAAATAAAGAGGATTAGCGTCTTTGTCTAACTGCTTCGTACAAGAAAGCACCACAAGCTACAGATACATTTAGGGATTCAATTTCTCCTAAAATAGGTAGTTTAGCTCTTTCATCAGATACCTTTAAAACTGACGGATTGATACCTTTCCCTTCAGAGCCCATAATGATAGCACATGGTTCGGTAAATGACACGTCGTAAACAGTATTATCTGTTTTTTCCGTAGCAGCAATGACTTTTATTCCACTAGCTTGCATGTGAAAAACCGCATCTTTGATATGGTCAACTTTGCAAATTGGAATTTTAAAAATAGCTCCTGCACTTGTCTTTATGGCGTCACCATTTACTGGTGCTCCACCTTTTTTCTGAATAATAATTCCAGAAACACCTGTGCATTCCGCTGTACGAACAATGGCTCCAAAATTACGAACATCGCTTAACTGATCTAGTAATAGAAACAATGGAACTTTACCAGATTCTATAACATTCATTACCAATTCTTCTATATCGTGAAATGTAATAGGTGCTATTTGAGCAATCACGCCTTGATGATTCCCCTTTGATAATCTGTTTAGCTTTTCTACAGGTACATATGAACTATTTAAACGTTCTTTTTTAAGTAATTGTTCTAACTCTGTAAATAGCTCACCGTGTAATCCTTTTTGCAAAAATATTTTATCAATATTTTCACCAGATTTTATAGCCTCAATAACTGATCTAATACCAAATATGGTTGTTTCTTTTTCCATGGCGCAAAGGTATAAAAAAACCATCCTAAAATTAGAATGGTTTTAATCAATTATGTTTGACAATTATTTCTTGATGATCTTTTTACTAATAGTTCTATTTCCTGAGTGAATCTTTACAAAATAGATTCCAGAGTTAAATGCTGAAATATCTATTGAATTATTACGATTAACTTCAAGTACTTTTTTACCTAATATAGAATATAACTCAACTTTATCAATGGTCTCAATAGATGTTATATTTATAAAATTTGATGTAGGATTTGGATATAGTTTTAAATCAATAACATCAACATCAGTAATACTTAAATTTTCGCAAGCAGAGATATCTGGGTTTAATTCAATAGGAAGTCCAGGAGTAAGATCTCTTCCTGTAAATGCCGGAAAATCTGGTGAAAATTTTAGTGCTCTAAATACTAAATTTGCTGAAGGTGTATCACCTTGCGATAAGATACCATTATTGGTATCTGGATTAATATATTCCCATACTGTAGTGTTTGAAGGATTTAATTCAAAGAAATATCCAGAATCTCCATCACATACAAGCGTATTGCCATTAGGGAGTCTTTGAACGCTTGATAAGATTGCGGAGAAGAAATTTTCAGGGTCTATTGGGTCTATATAGGTCCAGTCATATGAAATAGGTCCATATCCGAGTGCTGAGTCATATTGGTAAACTCCTGGTGAAACAGTTGGAGGTGTAAAAATATCTACCGAAGAGAATCTTATAGAATTACCATTATTAAATACCATTATTTTGCCTTCGTCCACTAAGCCCTCTGATATCCAATGTGGATAATGTTGACTAAACAATGTTTGATTAGTTTCATCACCCATATTATAAGATACTGGATTACCCCAACGATAAAGAAAGTCACCCCCTTTTCCATAAATGCCTCCATCGTTTGTTGAAGCCTCAAGTGTAGTTGTTGAGTGATCTATTATGTAAATTTCACTCAAAAGCCTAGAACTCAATATTATTTGATCCAAACTAGCATTATACTGTAGAGAGTTTATATGTAGCCAATTAGCATTTCCGGAATTGTTGTTCAGAAAGTTGAAATCTAATAATTCTGGATGATTCGCTACAACGCCATAGTTTGCCTTAGTAATATCGTGATCTTGAATAAGATGATCTTTAATATTCCACTCCCAAACTATATTGGCGGTGTTTGTACCTAGAATAGGTTCTAATTCTATGATTTGTTCATTAAATATTTTTCCTTCTGAAATTAATGATGGATTTCTCCCTGCATTAATTGCTTCAGCTTCGAGTATCGTGTCAACAGCTAGCATTAATACATTGCCATCAGGTAACGGGTATATATCATGATGCTGACTCATAAGTGTAGAGGAATAAGTATATTCCCATAATAAGTTATTGTCCCAGTCAAATAGTTCGATTTTACCACCAACACCACCAAATGTGATTTCAGTATTAGAAATCTTTCCAGTTCTTAATAGATTTCCATTCTCCAGCAGATAAACGGAAGCAGCAGGTGTATAGGTGCTGGACCATTGATGCACAACTTCTCCACAATTATTTATTAAATAGGTCTCTGTAGAGTTGTTTGGGCCAAATAGAGTATAACCATTATACGCTTCAAGATTGTTTTGAATTATGCCCAAAGTATTCTGGCTGAAAAGGTTAGACGTAATACTGAAGGTAACTAAAATAAATAAGTATCTCATGTTTACAAAGTATAAAAAAAAGCCACCTTCTAGGTGGCTTTTTTTTTAAATTTCAATTTATTATTGACAATCTGCAACTCCACTTGCAATCAAACCAGGAGTTGGAATACCAGAATAATCTAAACTACCATCGGCATAAACTGTTCCATCAGGAGCAGTTAGCTCATAATAATTTTCACTTTCCCATCCTGGACCTGCTCCTGTACCTCCACCTGAAACGTAAGTAAAAGAATAATCAGCACCAAGTGCTATAGGTATGTTGAAAAATTCATTGTCATCTGGTGTGGAATAATTGGTGGTAACCCCTTCAGAAATCACTTCAATAGAACCGCCATTCCATCCATCTCCATAAACGTCTGTTGCGTCTAATGTCCAAAGACAAAACAAGAAGTCTTCTATTTGAACACTTAATTCAGGATAAACAGTGTCTGGATTAACCAAATGTTTATTGGCTAAAGAGGGGCCACTTTCAATTGTTAAATCTAATGATTCATTACCTTCTACAATTACATCATTAAAAATTGTAACTGTAAGTTGAGTTGTAGTTTGATATGCAGGAACGGTACCATTAGATAACTCAAAATCGTCATCTGCTGCAGCTGTACTTGATTCTAATACTACCCAACTAAAATCTATTGGTCTATTTGATGGCCTGTCTAATGTCACATCGTAAACTATAACAGTTTCGTCTCTTTCATTAGTTGTAAGGTCTCCTGCCGAAAACACGAAAGAAGGTGTGGGATAATTATCTGTACTTCCTACCCCTTCAGGGTCTTGGCTTGATGATTCTGCATCACATCCAAATATGAATGCTGCCAAAAAAATTGCGCTTAATATATATTTAAATTTGTTCATTTTATCTATTTTAAAATTTAAGATTAGTCTACAATTTTCTCTAGTATATGAGTGAATTCTCTAGAACCCGAGTCTGGAGTGTAATATCCATAGGACATGTTCAAAGTAACTACACCTCCATCTATTGTCATAGTATTAGAACCAGGGCCACATGGAACATTGGTCATGTCGGCAGGATTGGTTTGACAAGTTATTAAGGGTTGACCGTTACCAGTTTGAACATCGCCATCTGGCGTTAAAGCAGGGTAACTAATAGTACCATTTTCAGCGATATCAATATACCATTCGTTACCATCAAAACATCCGAACCATTCAAGAACTCTATAGGTAGTGCCGCAAAGATAAATAATCTCTGTTTCAGCAGGCCAATCAGAAGCAACACAATTTGGACCTTCTCCAATTCTATAATACTCCCCAAAAAGCGCTCTATATTTGCCTGTTATTAAAGAGAAACATAAGTATTCTATCGTAATATCAATAGAAGCCGTACGACCATTAGGAACTATTGATCCGTCAGATATATCAACTAGGTTTAATATGAGTAATGGATTGGTATCCAAAGGAGGATCAATACCCTCAGTTATAATTGTTATTGGAAATGTTGCAATATAGTTCGTGTCTGCAGACATATTTATTGTTGTACTCGAAAGCGTGTAATGCACACCTTCAATAGCTGTAGAAGCGGGATCAACAGATATATTTGCTGTAAAGTCACCTTGAAATGATGAGGCGGTTGGGCCAGCAAATGTTACTGGTAATAACACATCAGATGTAGAACCATCTGCAACTACAGATGCATTCACTGTTGCACTTGTGAAGCCCACAAGATTAGGTCCTTCATCAAAAGCTTCAAAAGGATCTTCATCGTCAACTAAACAAGAAGTTAGAAGTAACGAAACAAATACGATAGTTAAATATTTAATATAATTTTTCATTGTTTTCATTGTTTTTAATTAGCCCAAAATACGTTTGCTGTAAATGCATTTGGTTGTGATGGTACATTAGCTGAATTCGCAGTAATTTCACTTGCAGGATAAAATAACCTTACAGGCCTATCGCCTGTTGATGCTAATAGTGAAACGGGTACATCTGCAGGGAACCCTGTTCTGCTATAATCAAACCATGATTGAATAGCGTCAATGCCATTAAGGGCAACCCATTTTTGTGTAATGATAGCTTCCATTTTATCAGATGAGTTATTCCATCCCACATTTGGTAGTGCTTGTGCATAGTAATCTGAAGCACCTGCTGCTCCTAAATAATCGAACGATGCATCAATACCATTTTCATAGGCAGTTTGAGCATCGCCTGAAATATAGCCTTTAAAAATAGCTTCCGCTTGTAAAAAATAACTATCAGAGGCTGTAAATATAACAGCATCCTGTGTCCCAGATTTCAACAAGCCAGGACCAATATTTGATACAAGATTTGGATCAAATTGATCAGCAACTGGAATATCATAATCTAAAATACCTTGAGGAACACCTAAATGGCCAGTATCAGGTTCTTCATATATAAAATCAATTCTTGGGTCATTGTTTGAACTAAGGAAATCTAATGAAAAAGGTGTAGCACAGGTCGCATCATTATTATTGATAACATTCCCTCCTGAGTCAAAACCATAGGCATTCCAAAATGGGTTTTGCTTATTTTCTACAACAGCATAACCAGGTTGCACTGTGACGTCTGACGTAATAAATCCAACCGATGATAAATCAGCAAAACTAGAATTCAATGCACCAACGCCTGATTGACGTACTAAAACTCTTAATTTTATTGTATTTGCAAATTTCTTCCACATATCCATATCACCATTAAACATGATATCATCGTTAGAGGGCACTAAAGCTTCTTCAGAAGCGCCATCAATCATTGCCATTGCAGCGTCTAGTTTAACGATTAAATCTTCATAAATAAATTGTGCATCATCGTATGCTGGCGTTGGATTATCTCCTCTTAATAACGCTTCAGAATAAGGGATGTCTCCATAGATGTCAACTAGTATTTGAAAGTGATAAGATTCCATTATTGTGCCAATCGCTTTATAATTTGAATATTGATCTCCCTCATATCCTTGCAAAACTCTATAGTTTTTTAAAGCATCACGATACGTTCTATCCCATATAATTGAATAAAAGGAGGTCGTTATGTTGTATAAAAATTCATCGCTGTACCAAGAAAAACCATCTGCTTGACTCCAATTAGCCATTAATAGGTTACCAAGAGTATTGCTATATCTATCTCTATTATGAATCTCAGCGGACCAATATTGTCCTACAGGTAATACTAATTCTGGACCTAATACCGCTATTGTTGGGTTATTGGTGTCTGTATTCACATCTAAATAATCATCACTACACGATGCCATTAATAGCACTCCGCATAGTATACTAACATATTTTAAATATTTTTTCATTTTCATTTTTTTTAAAATTCAATATTTACATTAAAACCAAAAGAGCTAGTCGGAGGTCCTTGTACGTAACCACCAATTCCAATCGCATTACCTGCAGGTCCACCGTTGTTACTAAATTCAGGATCAGAGAATCTGTTTTCTTCAGGCAACCAAGTTAATAGGTTTCTACCTACTAGTCCTACAGTTAATTTTTTTACAAATGTCTTATCTAAATATTTACTTGGTAAGTTATAGCTTAATGCGATTTCTCTAATTTTTAGAGCGGTTGCATCTCTTACATAGTTTTCTTTTATTTCGTTATAGACGTTAGTCCAGAAATCTTGTCTACCATCAGAAATTGGAATATTCGTATTTTGCACAAACACACCAGGGCTAGTTTCTATTACAGAATTTGGCCAAACAAAATCTTGTCTGTTTGCAGAGACACTTTCTTTTGATCGTCCTGTAAACTCCATATTGTCAGATCCTTGTGCGTAATACACATGTCCAGTTCTGTAGTCTATAGTCGTTGATAGTCTAAAGTTCTTGTAATTTATTGAAGAACTTAATCCAATAATATAATCCGGGGTTGTTGTACCTAAATTCTTTAGACCACTCTGTGGATTATCTCCAGCAATTTCTGTAGTACTTAATGGATTTCCGTTAACTGGATTAATGACTACATTACCATTTGGATCTCTGTAGTAAGCAGAGGCTTGAACTGTTGGAAATTCCTGACCAACAACTGCATAAATTCCAAATTCACCTGTGGTCGTTAGAGCTATTTCGGTTAAATCGTCCGTAATTTTATTAACTACGGTTTTACTTGAAGTATAATTAATGCTTACATCCCAAGAGAAATCTTCAGACTTAAGTATGGTTGCACCAATACTTAATTCAACACCAGTGCCTTCTAACTCACCAATATTGGTCAAGAAACTGTTACCACCGGATGAATTTGGCGTTGTTGAACGTACTATATTATCTGTAGTAATGGTTTTATAGTAAGCTGCATCTAGAGTTACTCGATTGTTGAAAAGCCCTAAGTTTAGACCGAATTCTGTAGTGTTAATCTTCTCTTTTTTAATGTTTGGATCTATTGCTCCATTTTGCAGTCCAAAACCACTCGTATTCTCAAATGGAAAAGCTGCAGGAGCACTAAATGATTCTATAATATCTTCCGCGCCTAATGCATTGTAAACAGTGGAATTACTTACCGTAAATTTGGCATAATTAAGTACATCATTCTTTATGGAAGGTATAGCATCTGTTAGTACTGCAGATAATCCTACAGCAGGATAGAAATAACTATTATCTTCTGGTCTAAGTGTCGATGTGAAATCATATCGACCAGATGCATTTAGGAATAACCAGTTGTTATAACCAAAGGTTAAATCAGCAAAATAACCGTATTGCCTTTCTTCAAAATCATTAGCATAAGCACCGGAAGCATAACCACCCTGTGTACTTTCAGCATTTGAAAGGTCGTATAAACCAGGTACTGATAAATTATCACCTTGTACGCGACGACCACTAAATTGAGCTGTTCTTGAACTGGCACCTAGTAAAGCCCTTAAAGTAAATTCCTCAGAAAGGTCAAAGTTAGCGTTTGCTAAAAAATCAAACGTATAATCGGTTCTTTGAAATTCACTATCTCTAACAAATGAGGTATTAGGAGATGGTCGGGTGTAATCACCAGTGAATGTTTGTTCATCACGCCATTCTTTTCCTCTTCCAGCAAAAAAGTTACCACCAACGCGACCAGTAAGATTCAACCACTTTTTAACATCCCATGAAGCACTCATATTACCGATAAAACGAGTTGTTTTATCGGTATCTCTACTCGTGGCAATCATATGATAAGGGTTTTGATAATAGCCATTGTAATAGCCATCTGGAGAAGAGTATAAATCATTTTGCCAATCGCTATATTGAGAAATAGGTATGTTTGCAGATTGATTAAGAATAAACCAATATAATGTTCTGTCTTGAGATCCTAATGTATTACCTACAGTATTGGATTCATCTCTAAACAATGAAGAATTTAAAGCGAGTTCTACATTGCCCAATTTTTGAACAGCATTTGCTTTGAATGTTGTACGCTTGTATTCGTCATTTGGTATAATTCCTTCTGTTTTTTGATTACCAAGAGAGAGGTATAAACTTCCAGTATCTGTACCACCACTAAAATAAGCAGTGTTTTGAGTCGTAAGTCCTGTTTCAAAAAAGTCACGGGCATTATCTTTTACTGGTGAATATGCTAGAGTTTGAAAAGAACCGTCTGCAAATGTTGGCCCAACTTGTCTTATGGTACCATCAAAACGTGGTCCCCAGTTAGTATTCTCAATAGGGTCGTAAGCACCTTGCCAACCTGTTCCGTATTCACTTTGAAAATCAGGCATGTAAGCAACGTTTTCAAAAGTTACTGTGGTATTTAAACCAAATGTAATAGCTTCTCCAAACTTTCCTTTTTTGGTTGTTACGATTAATGCACCGTTAGCTGCATCTGATCCGTATATGGCAGCTGCTGTAGCACCTTTTAATACGTTTATACTTTCTATATCGTTTGGATTTAAATCATCAAAAGCACCAATACTGGCTATAGCACCGTCAATAACTATTAAAGCTTCATTGGATTGGCCAATAGACCTCAATCCACGTAAAATAATTTGAGTGCTTGGATTCACACCGTTACTTTGATTATTGATTTGCAAACCTGCAACTTTACCTGCAAGAGCACTAGATGCTCTAGTGGTTTGCGCTTGATTCAATAGTTCTTCATCTACCTTTTGAGTCTGATAAGTGACTTCTCTTTTCTCTCTTTTGATACCGAAGGCTGTAATAACAACTTCATCAAGTATCGCTGCGTCTTCTTGCATGGTGACATTAATAGTGCTATTTGTACCCACAGTAATAGTTTGATTTGTTAAACCAACATAAGAAAAGATAAGTTTTTCTCCTTCGTTTGCTGTAATGGTATATTTACCATCAAAATCAGACTGTGTTCCGCTAGTGGTTCCTTGAACCACAATATTAACTCCAGGAATTGGCACTCCAGATTGGTCTGTGACCGTTCCTGAAATTGATTTTTCCTGTGCATTTCCCATATGCACAGTAAACACCAGTAATAGTGTTAGAATAATACTAAACTTTGTTTTCATAAAATATTTGATTTGAATTAGCCTTATCCAAATATCTTAATAAAATGTTAAGAAAACGAGTATACGTGTTAAAATTTAATATTATTTCCGCTTTTTTTTGTTAAAATACAGCAAATTAGATTTTAATACTCTGGATTAAGCAAATAAAAACATGACGCTTAGTTATTAAAATGTTGTGGTTAAGCTCAAATGAATTTTAGAATCAGATAATTTGAATCTCTGATTTTCTGTCTTACCACTAGTGTAATTAAATCTAAATAATCCAGCATTTGTAAGTAGTCCAAATCCAAACCCAAAACTAAAAAGTTTTTCCTTTTGGTTTGTTAGTTGATTTTCAAAATATGCTGCATCAATTACTGTATGTACATAAATTGTGTTGTTGAGTTTGTATCTGTATTCAGTATTTAGAACTGCATATAAATTTGCGATTAAACTATTTTCTTCGAACCCTCGAATAGAATTTATGCCACCAAAACGAGGAAGTTCGTTTTCTAAATAGGTATTAGAGATTAAGTAGTTGGAGCTAAACCTTCCGTAGAGACTATTTTTATTATTTAGATTAAAAATTTTAAACGTATTGAGATAAAAATTTAATTGTTTTTCATATACATTCTCATAGGATCTATTTCCTATCCCAGTAGATAGATCAAATAGAAAATTAATAGGAAATAGAAGATTGAAATTTTGACGTTCTGTGTACCTGTAATTTATAAAGTATTGATTTGAGTTGTAATCTGTAATTAAAGGAGAGGGAAGATCGAGTAGTTCTGTTGATTGAACAGATGAAATTCCACCAGAGATAATATGTTTACTATTAATTTGATAATTAAGCTTAGCGGCTTGGGTTACTGTAACAAATGAGGAATCTCTTTTAAAAATATTTAAATTTAAGTCGATTCCAACTGGAGTGCTAAATACATATGGTGCATTTAATCTTAAATCAAAAGTCTGCTGTTCGCCTTCGTCGCTTTTATACAATAGTTTTAGAGACTCACCATAATTTAAATTATTGGTCAAATTCAAATCCAAATAACCATCAAATTCAATCTTATTTGTAGCCTCATTAGTTCCAAATCCTAAGAAACCATCAAAGGTGTTGCTCTTAGTTTTTTCTATGTACATATATATTATGGTAGAATCTTGCGAGAAAAGAACTTCGGGATCTCTAATTTGGTTGGCGAAATTTAAGTCGTTAAGTGACCTTGTTTTATCTTTTATCTTTTGTAGGTTGAAGGTTTGTCCAGTTTTAATTTTTAAATAATGTTTAATGAATGATTCAGGGAATTTTTCGTAGCCTTTCAAAATAAGCTTATCAATAGTTCTATTATTTAATTTCGAAACAGATAGCGAGCCTTTTAAGTTTTTAATGTCAATTTTAGCAATATCAGTAATAACTAATGAGCTAAAAGGATTGCCTTGATTTGCCAATTGTGTATTTATGAATTGTAAAGTAGATTCAATATTTTCAATAGGAACTATTAAATCATTACTTTTATCTAGAAAACCACTTAATTTTAAAATAGGCAAACTAACCAAGTCATTATGAGCAATAGTAATAGACTCATATTTATTTTTTAAGCTGAAATTTGCTTGGTATGAAGAATCGGTCTGTTTGATTAAATTAAGCTGCTCGGTTTCTATGTAGCCAATTGTAATCAGTTTTTTTTGAAGATCAGTTACTTCGGCTTCTAAAGAGGAATAGTCTTTAAATGCTTTTTTATAGCCTAAAGAATCTATCGTTTTTGTTTCAAATTCCAAAGAACCAACACATGTAAGGTTTATGTTTTGACCATTACTATATGTGAAACTCAACAAAAATAGGAATGTAATAAAAAGATATTTTATTTTTGGCATCAATGATTCTATTATTCAAATCTAACGCAAAATAATTACTAAAAATATCTGTATATAAAAATAATTTGAAAAACTTTCTAAAATTAATCGTTTGGTGTTTGAATAATTGATATTTATTTCTACCTTTGCAGCCCTCTAAAGAGAGGATTTAATAAAAATTATATAGAAATATATGCCAACAATTTCACAATTAGTACGAAAAGGAAGAGCCAAAATAACCAAGAAGAGTAAATCGGCTGCTTTAGATTCGTGTCCACAAAGACGTGGTGTGTGTACTCGTGTTTATACAACGACACCTAAAAAACCAAACTCAGCAATGCGTAAGGTGGCAAGGGTTCGTTTAACAAACGGAAAAGAGGTTAATGCATACATCGGTGGTGAAGGACACAATTTACAAGAGCACTCGATAGTATTGGTTAGAGGTGGAAGGGTAAAAGATTTACCAGGAGTTAGATATCACATTGTTCGTGGTGCCTTAGACACAGCAGGTGTCGCAGGTAGAACACAACGTAGATCTAAGTATGGTGCAAAACGCCCTAAGAAGTAAAACAAGTTAGGAGTTATCAGTTATGATTGCGTAATGCATCAGTAACTACAACAAACAACTAAACAACTTAATGAAGACATGAGAAAAAGAGCAGCAAAAAAGAGACCGCTTTTACCAGATCCAAAATTTAACGACCAGTTAGTAACTCGTTTTGTTAACATGATGATGTGGGATGGTAAGAAGTCTGTCGCTTTCAAAGTATTCTATGATGCAATTGATATCGTAGAAGCAAAAAAAACAGATGAAGATAAAACAGCTTTAGAAATCTGGAAAGATGCATTATCTAACGTTATGCCTCACGTAGAAGTGCGTAGTCGTAGAGTGGGTGGAGCAACATTCCAAATTCCAATGCAAATTCGTCCAGATCGTAAAGTATCTACAGCTATGAAATGGTTGATTAGTTACTCAAGAAAAAGAAATGAAAAATCTATGCCACAAAAATTAGCTGCTGAAGTTTTAGCTGCAGCTAAAGAAGAAGGAGCAGCTGTTAAAAAGAGAGTTGATACTCACAAAATGGCAGAAGCAAATAAGGCATTCTCTCACTTTAGATTTTAATAGGAAATGGCTAGAGATTTAAGATATACAAGAAACATAGGTATTGCTGCTCATATTGATGCAGGAAAAACGACTACTACAGAGCGTATTCTTTATTATACGGGAGTTTCACATAAAATTGGTGAAGTACACGATGGTGCTGCAACAATGGATTGGATGGAACAAGAGCAGGAAAGAGGTATTACAATTACTTCGGCTGCAACGACTTGTACATGGCAGTTTCCTAAGGAAAATGCTGAAGTTCTTGCTGATACAAAGGACTATCATTTTAATATTATTGACACTCCAGGTCACGTAGATTTTACTGTTGAGGTAAATAGATCTTTACGTGTCCTTGATGGTTTAGTATTTCTGTTTAGTGCAGTTGATGGTGTTGAGCCACAATCTGAAACTAACTGGAGGCTTGCTGATAATTATAAAGTACCAAGAATAGGATTCGTAAACAAGATGGATCGTCAAGGTTCTGATTTTATGATGGTTTGTAGCCAAGTAAAAGAAATGTTGGGTTCAAATGCTGTGCCTATCGTTTTGAATATTGGTGATGAAGAGAACTTTAAAGGTATTGTTGATTTAGTTAAGAATAGAGCTATTATTTGGCATGAAGAGGGAATGGGTGCAACATTTGATGTTGTTGATATTCCTGAAGAATTGAAAGAAGAAGCAAAAATTCTTCGTGCTAAACTTATTGAAGAAGTAGCAAGTTATGATGAAGACTTGTTAGAGAAGTTCATGGAAGATGAAGATTCTATTACAGAAGAAGAAGTGCATGCTGCACTTAGAGCTGCTGTGATGGATATGGCAATCATTCCTATGATTTGTGGTTCTGCATTTAAAAATAAAGGTGTACAATTTTTATTGGATGCTGTATGTCGTTACTTACCTTCTCCAATGGATAAGGAAGGTATCGTTGGGATTAATCCTGATACAGAATTAGAAGAAATACGTAAGCCAAGTGTTGATGAACCTTTTGCTGCTTTAGCATTTAAGATTGCTACAGATCCTTTTGTAGGACGTTTAGCATTCTTTAGAGCGTATTCTGGTCGATTAGACGCAGGTTCTTACGTGTTAAATAATCGTTCTGGTAAAAAAGAACGTATTTCACGTATCTACCAAATGCATGCTAACAAGCAAAATGCAATTGATTATATAGAAGCTGGAGATATTGGAGCTGCTGTTGGATTTAAATCTATCAAAACAGGAGATACACTTACAGCTGAAAAGTTTCCTATTGTTTTAGAGTCTATGGACTTTCCTGATCCAGTAATTGGTATAGCGGTTGAGCCTAAAACTAAAGCAGATGTTGATAAGTTAGGGATGGGATTGGCTAAGTTAGCTGAAGAAGATCCAACATTTACAGTGCGTTCAGATGAAGCTTCAGGACAGACTATTATATCTGGAATGGGCGAACTTCACTTAGATGTAATTGTAGATCGTTTACGTCGTGAGTTTAAGGTTGAAGTAAATCAGGGTCAGCCTCAGGTTGAGTATAAAGAAGCTATCACTCAAGCTGCTGATCATAGAGAAGTTTATAAAAAGCAATCTGGTGGTCGTGGTAAATTTGCGGATATCGTATTTACAGTAGAACCAGCTGATGAAGGTGAAACAGGTCTTCAATTTAAGTCTGTAATTAAAGGTGGTAATGTTCCTAAAGAATTTATCCCTTCAATTGAGAAAGGTTTTAAAATGGCAATGATTAACGGACCGTTAGCAGGTTATGAAATCGATTCGATGAAAGTGACATTGAGAGATGGATCTTATCATGATGTTGATTCTGATCAGTTGTCGTTCGAGTTAGCAGCTAAATTAGGATTTAAAAATTGTGCTAGAGCTGCGAAGGCAGTAATAATGGAGCCTATTATGAAACTTGAGGTGATTACACCTGAAGAAAATATGGGTGATATAGTAGGGGATTTAAATCGTCGTCGTGGACAAATGAGTGATATGGGTGATAGAGCTGGTGCAAAAACTGTAAAAGCTACTGTACCATTATCAGAAATGTTTGGTTATGTAACTACATTAAGAACATTATCATCAGGTCGTGCAACATCAACAATGGAATTTTCACATTATGCTGAAACACCTTCAAATATATCGGAAGAAGTGATTAAGGCAGCTAAAGGAGAACAATCTTAAAAGTTAAGAAAATGAGTCAAAAAATTAGAATAAAATTAAAGTCTTACGATCATAACTTAGTAGATAAGTCTGCTGATAAGATTGTAAAAACAGTAAAAAGTACTGGTGCTGTTGTCACTGGACCTATTCCATTACCAACACACAAAAAGATTTTCACTGTATTGCGTTCACCGCACGTTAACAAGAAGTCTAGAGAACAATTTCAATTAAGCTCTTACAAGAGGCTACTTGATATTTACTCTTCATCTTCTAAAACAATTGATGCGTTAATGAAACTTGAATTGCCAAGTGGAGTTGAAGTTGAGATTAAGGTGTAAGTAAAACTTATCACTTAGTTTAAAAAAGTGAAACATGTCCTAAGCTGCGTGCAAAGGAAAAACGGTAAAAGTACAATTCAAGGTCGAATGTATTTCGGCCTTGAATTTTAATATTATAGGGACAAGTCGCGACTTGTCCGACATAAACAAGAAGGCAAGTCGCGAATTGCCAATAACAAAATATAATTAATTATGTCTGGGTTAATAGGAAAAAAGATCGGTATGACCAGCATTTTCGATGAAAATGGAAAGAATATTCCATGTACAGTAATCGAAGCTGGACCATGTGTGGTTACCCAAGTCAGAACCGAAGAGGTCGACGGGTACAGTGCCCTTCAACTTGGTTTCGATGACAAGACAGAGAAAAGTGCTACTAAAGCTGAAATTGGTCACGCCAAAAAAGCTGGTACTTCTGTTAAAAGAAAAGTCGCGGAATTTCAAGGATTTGAGGGAGATTACAAATTAGGAGATGCAATAACAGTAGATCACTTTATAGAAGGTGAGTTTGTTGACGTTGCAGGAACTTCTAAAGGAAAAGGTTTTCAAGGTGTTGTAAAACGTCATGGATTTGCTGGTGTAGGTCAAGCGACACACGGACAGCATAACCGTTTAAGAGCTCCTGGTTCTATTGGTGCTGCTTCATATCCTGCGAGAGTATTCAAGGGAATGAAAATGGCCGGAAGAATGGGTGGCGAAAGAGTATATGTCGAAAATTTAAGAGTCTACAAGGTAGTTGCTGAAAAGAACTTAATTGTCGTTAAAGGATGTGTTCCAGGACACAAAAACTCTTATGTAATTATTCAAAAATAATGAAAGTAGCAGTTTTAGATATAAACGGAAAAGACACAGGTAGAAAGGTAGACCTTTCTAAGAATGTGTTCGCTATTGAGCCTAATAATCATGCGGTTTATTTGGATGTTAAGCAATATCTTGCTAATCAACGTCAAGGAACGCACAAGGCAAAAGAAAGAGCGGAAATTTCTGGTAGTACACGTAAGATTAAAAAACAGAAAGGTACTGGTACTGCGAGAGCAGGTAGTATTAAATCTGGTGTATTTAGAGGTGGTGGACGTATGTTCGGACCAAGACCAAGAAATTACAGTATTAAACTGAATAAAAACCTGAAGCGTTTAGCACGTAAATCAGCGTTAACAATGAAAGCAAATGATAAAGATATTGTCATTTTGGAAGACTTCAATTTTGATGCTCCAAAGACGAAAAACTTTACTGCTGTATTGAAGGCATTAGATTTAGAAAACAAAAAGTCTTTGTTTGTGTTGGGTGCGTCAAATAATAATGTATATTTGTCATCACGAAATTTTAAGGGCTCTGAAGTCATAATGAACTCAGAAATAAGCACTTACAAGATTTTAAACGCAAATAAATTAATTCTTTTAGAGAGTTCTTTAGAAGGTATTATAACGAATTTAAGTAAATAGAAGACAATGAGTATCTTAATTAAACCTATCATCACTGAAAAAGCGACAACTAATAGTGAGTTGAATAACTGCTTTACATTTCAAGTGAACACCAAGGCGAACAAGGTAGAAATCAAAAAAGCAGTGGAAGCTGCTTATGGTGTCTCTGTAGAAAAAGTTCGTACTATAAATGTCCGTCCAGATCGTAGTACTAAGTTTACAAAAACTGGTATTCAACATGGTAAAACAAATGCTGTTAAAAAGGCAATTGTACAACTGGCGGAAGGTGAAGTAATTGATTTATACACTAACATGTAATTAGACAATAATGTCAGTAAGAAAATTAAAACCAGTAACATCAGCTCAGCGATTTAGAGTAGTAAATGGATTCGATGCCATAACTACTGATAAGCCGGAAAAGAGTTTACTCGTCCCGAACAAAAGGTCTGGTGGTAGAAACAATCGAGGAAAAATGACCATGCGCCATATTGGTGGAGGTCATAAGAAAAAGTATCGTATTATCGATTTTAAAAGAGAAAAATCAGGAGTTCCTGGTGTAGTAGCTTCTATTCAATACGATCCAAACAGAACAGCTTTTATCGCATTATTGAATTATCAAGATGGAGATAAGTGTTACATAATTGCTCAAAATGGTTTACAAGTTGGGCAGAATGTAGTTTCTGGAAGAGAAGGAGTAGCACCAGAAATTGGTAATGCTATGCCACTTAGCGAAATACCTTTGGGTACAATTGTTTCTTGTATTGAATTACGTCCTGGACAAGGAGCGGTAATGGCAAGAAGTGCTGGAGCATTCGCGCAATTAATGGCAAGAGATGGTAAGTTTGCAACTGTTAAGTTGCCATCGGGAGAGACTAGAATGATTCTTGTAGAATGTTTAGCTACAATTGGAGTTGTTTCTAATTCTGATCATCAATTGACTGTATCTGGTAAAGCGGGTAGAAGTAGATGGTTAGGTAGAAGACCAAGAGTTAGACCAGTTGTTATGAATCCAGTTGATCACCCAATGGGTGGTGGTGAAGGTAAATCATCAGGAGGACATCCAAGATCTAGAAATGGTATACCGGCTAAAGGTTATAGAACACGTTCTAAGACTAAAGCGAGTAACAAATATATTGTAGAACGTAGAAAGAAATAATTGATATAATATGGCACGTTCATTAAAAAAAGGACCTTACATCCATTATAAATTGAGTAAAAAAGTTGATGCTAATGTAGCGTCTAACAAAAAGACGGTAATCAAAACGTGGTCTAGAGCCTCTATGATTTCTCCGGATTTTGTTGGACAGACTATTGCGGTTCATAACGGACGTCAATTTGTACCAGTTTATGTAACTGAGAATATGGTAGGTCATAAACTAGGAGAATTTTCACCAACACGATCTTTTAGAGGTCATGCAGGTGCAAAAAATAAAGGTAAAAAATAGTAGCTATGGGAAGTCGTAAAAAACAAATGGCAGACGCTATTAAGGAAGGCAGAAAGAAAGTTGCATTTGCAAAATTAAATAACTGTCCTACCTCACCAAGAAAAATGCGTTTAGTTGCAGATTTGGTAAGAGGAAAAGAAGCTGAAAAGGCATTACAAATCTTAAGATTTAGCTCAAAAGAAGCGTCAAGACGTTTAGAGAAATTGTTGTTGTCAGCAATTGCTAATTGGCAGGCTAAAAATGAAGATGCTGATATAGAAGAAGCAGATTTATTTGTTCAAGAGATTAGAGTTGACGGAGGAACGATGTTAAAGAGATTACGTCCAGCTCCTCAAGGTCGTGCACACAGAATAAGAAAAAGATCTAATCACGTTACAGTTGTGATTGGAGCTAAAAATAACACACAAGCTTAAATAGAGATATGGGACAAAAGACAAATCCAATCGGAAATCGTTTAGGAATTATCAGAGGATGGGAATCTAATTGGTATGGTGGAAACGATTATGGTGATAAACTTGCTGAAGACTTTAAAATCAGAGAGTATATTCATGCTCGTTTATCAAAAGCAAGTGTATCTAGAGTTATTATTGAGCGTACGCTTAAACTTGTAACCGTTACTATCACTACTGCGAGACCTGGTATTATTATTGGGAAAGGTGGACAAGAGGTAGACAAGTTAAAAGAGGAGCTTAAGAAAATTACTGGAAAAGAAGTTCAGTTAAACATCTTTGAAATTAAGAGACCTGAACTTGATGCATTTTTAGTAGGAACTAGTGTAGCTCGCCAAATCGAAAATAGAATTTCTTATAGAAGAGCTATTAAGATGGCAATTGCTGCAGCAATCCGAATGAATGCTGAAGGAATAAAAATTCAAATTAGTGGTCGTTTAAATGGTGCTGAAATGGCACGTAGCGAACATTATAAGGAAGGACGTATTCCTTTGTCTACTTTCAGAGCTGACATTGATTATGCTTTAGTTGAGGCACATACTACTTATGGTAGATTGGGTGTTAAAGTGTGGATTATGAAAGGTGAAGTATACGGAAAAAGAGAACTTTCTCCATTAGTTGGCTTGTCTAAGAAACAAGGTGGTAAACCAGGAGGACGCGGTCGTGATAATAATAAGTCTCGTCGTAGAAAGTAATTTTTAAAGAAAAGTAAAAATGTTACAACCGAAAAGAACAAAATTTCGTAAGGTCCAAAAAGGACGTATGAAAGGAAATACAGGAAGAGGTTTTACACTTTCTAACGGTATGTTTGGAATAAAATCTATGGATTCTAATTTCTTGACTTCTCGTCAAATCGAAGCTGCGCGTATTGCTGCGACTCGTTATATGAAGAGGGAAGGTCAGTTATGGATTAAGATATTTCCAGACAAGCCAATTACCAAGAAGCCATTAGAAGTACGTATGGGTAAAGGTAAGGGAGCTGTAGAATACTGGGTAGCTGTGGTAAAACCAGGTAGAATTTTATTTGAAGTTGGTGGAGTACCAATGGAAGTTGCAAAAGAAGCCTTAAGATTAGCTGCGCAGAAATTACCAGTAAAAACTAAGTTTTTAATGGCTCGAGATTACGAAGCTTAATTTATTTGATATTATGAAACAATCAGAAATTAAAGAATTATCAGTAACTGAGTTACAAGAGAAACTTGGCGAAACTAAAAAGAGTTATGCAGACCTAAAAATGGCACATGCAATCTCTCCATTAGATAATCCAATTCAGTTACGTAACGTAAGACGTTCAGTAGCAAGAATTGCAACAGAATTAACTAAAAGAGAAATACAGTAATTGTATTCTGGCTGAAAGATGGAAAAAAGACATTTAAGAAAAGAACGTGTAGGAATTGTTACTAGTAACAAAATGCAGAAATCAATTGTGGTTGCTGAAGTTAAAAAAGTAAAACACCCTATGTACGGAAAGTTCGTTTTGAAAACAAAGAAATATGTTGCTCATGACGAAACAAACGATTGCAACATTGGAGATACAGTAAAGATCATGGAAACAAGACCTTTAAGTAAATCTAAATGTTGGAGATTAGTAGAAATAATTGAAAGAGCGAAGTAATTATGGTACAACAGGAATCAAGATTAAAAGTAGCTGATAACACAGGAGCAAAGGAAGTTTTAACTATCCGTGTTCTAGGTGGTACAAAGAGAAGATACGCTTCTATTGGAGATAAAATTGTTGTCTCAGTTAAAGATGCTACTCCTAATGGAAACATTAAAAAAGGAGCAGTATCAACAGCAGTAGTTGTTCGTACTAAAAAAGAAGTGAGACGTCCAGATGGATCTTATATTAGATTTGACGATAATGCTTGTGTGCTTTTAAACCCAACGGGTGAAATGAGAGGAACACGTGTATTTGGACCAGTAGCTAGAGAACTTCGTGATAGACAATTCATGAAAATTGTATCATTAGCACCTGAAGTGCTTTAATGACTAATAAAATGACAAAGTTTAAAATTAAATCGGGAGATACTGTAAGAGTAATTGCTGGAGACCATAAGGGTGTTGAAGGTAATGTTGTTAAGGTATTAAAAGATAAGAACAAGGCGATCATTGAAGGCGTGAACATGGTTAAGAAACATACTAAACCAAGTGCACAAAGCCCTCAAGGAGGAATTGTAGAGAAAGAAGCACCAATGCATATTTCTAATTTATCATTGTTAACATCTAAGGGTGAAACAACAAGAGTAAGTTACAAAATGGAAGGTGACAAGAAAGTAAGGTTTTCAACAAAATCAAATGAAGTAATATAGTTATGGCTTATATTCCAAGATTAAAACAAGAGTACAAGGACAAAGTAGTTTCTGCTCTTACAGAAGAATTCGGATATAAAAACGTAATGCAAGTTCCTAAACTTAAAAAGATAGTAATATCTAAAGGAGTTGGAGCTGCTGTTGCAGATAAGAAATTAATTGATCATGCAATTGATGAATTAACAATGATATCTGGTCAAAAGGCTGTTGCTACATTATCTAAAAAGGATGTTGCATCTTTCAAATTACGTAAAGGTATGCCAATTGGTGTAAGAGTTACGTTAAGAGGAGAACAGATGTATGAGTTTTTAGATCGTTTAGTAACTTCTGCGTTACCACGAGTTAGAGATTTCAACGGTATCAAGGCTAAAGGTTTTGATGGTAGAGGGAATTATAACTTAGGTGTTGTTGAACAAATTATCTTTCCAGAAATAAATATTGATAAAATCAATAAAATCTCTGGTATGGATATTACATTTGTAACATCTGCTGATACAGATAAAGAAGCAAAATCGTTATTAACTGAAATGGGTGTACCATTTCAAAAGAACTAAGATATGGCTAAAGAATCAATGAAAGCCCGTGAGGTAAAAAGAGCAAAGACAGTAGCTAAATATTCTGAAAAACGTAAGGCTTTGAAAGAAGCTGGCGATTATGAGGGATTACAAAAGTTACCAAAAAATGCTTCTCCAGTTAGAATGCACAATAGATGCAAATTAACAGGAAGACCTAAAGGGTATATGAGAACTTTTGGTGTTTCACGTGTTACATTTCGTGAAATGGCGAACCAAGGTTTGATACCAGGTGTTAGAAAAGCATCTTGGTAAACAAAATCGTTTTATAACGATTTCAACAAGAATTATAAATTGGTTTTAGGTTCGATTCCGAGGAAACGGAAGTCGAAAACCACTACCGCAAATTAATATAAATGAATACAGATCCAATTGCTGATTACTTAACAAGAATCAGAAATGCAGTGAAAGCCAACCATAGAGTTGTTGAAATCCCTGCATCAAACTTAAAGAAAGAGATGACTAAAATATTATTCGATCAAGGATATATTTTAAGTTACAAATTTGACGATTCAGTTGTACAAGGAACAATTAAGATTGCTTTAAAGTACAATAAAGAGACTAAAGAATCAGTCATCAGAAAAATTCAAAGAATCAGTACACCAGGTTTACGTATGTATGCTGGCGCTAATGAAATGCCAAGAATCCTTAATGGTTTAGGTATTGCTATTGTTTCTACATCTAAAGGTGTTATTACAGGTAAGCAAGCGCAAAGAGACAATGTAGGTGGTGAAGTATTGTGTTACGTTTACTAATTTAAAGCAGAAAGAACATGTCAAGAATAGGAAATAATCCAGTAGCAATTTTAGAAGGTGTTACTGTTGATGTTAAAGATGGCTTAATTACAGTAAAAGGTAAATTAGGAGAATTAACACAAGCATTTGATACTGTTGGTATTAAAGTTGAAGACGGTAACGTACTTGTAACAAGAACAGCAGATAATAAAGATCATAAAGCCAAGCATGGTTTATATAGATCGTTAATCAGTAATATGATTGACGGTGTATCTAAAGGTTGGACGAAGGAATTAGAACTTGTTGGTGTAGGTTATAGAGCATCTAATCAAGGTCAAAAATTAGATTTGGCTCTAGGTTTTTCTCACAATATCGTTTTAGATATTGCACCAGAAGTGAAGATCGAGACCATTTCAGATAAAGGAAAAAATCCAATAATAAAATTAACATCATTTGATAAACAATTGGTTGGACAAGTAGCTGCGAAAATACGTGGTTTTAGAAGACCAGAACCTTACAAAGGAAAAGGTGTGAAGTTTGTTGGAGAAGAGTTAAGAAGAAAAGCAGGTAAATCAGCTTAAAAAATTAGTTATGGCATTAACAAAGAACGAAAAAAGACTAAGAATAAAAAGCAGAATCCGCAAGGTTGTTTCTGGTACAGAAGCGAGACCTAGATTAGCTGTTTTTAGAAGTAATAAAGATATTTATGCTCAAGTTGTAGATGATGTGTCAGGGAAAACCTTGGCTGCAGCATCGTCAAGAGATAAAGATGTAGCTTCTACAAAAGGAAATAAAACTGAAATGGCTACCCTAGTTGGTAAAACTGTTGCAGAGAGAGCGATAAAAGCTGGTGTTAACACTATATCTTTCGATAGAGGTGGATACCAATATCACGGAAGAGTAAAATCATTAGCTGAAGGCGCAAGAGAAGGCGGACTTAAATTTTAAGACATTATGTATCAGAAATATAAAAACGCAGAACTAGTAAAGCCAAGTGGAATTGATCTTAAGGATCGTTTAGTTGGTGTTCAAAGAGTTACTAAAGTAACAAAAGGGGGTAGAGCTTTTGGTTTTTCAGCGATCGTAGTGGTTGGTGATGAAGCTGGAGTTGTAGGTCACGGTCTAGGAAAATCTAAAGATGTAGCTACTGCAATTGCAAAAGCTGTTGAGGATGCTAAGAAAAACTTAGTAAGAATTCCTATTATTAAGGGAACTTTGCCTCACGAACAAAAAGGTAAATTTGGTGGAGCTAGAGTAAATATTATTCCTGCTGCTCCTGGTACAGGTGTAATTGCTGGTGGAGCTGTTAGAACAGTTTTGGAGGCAGTTGGTATTCACGATGTATTATCTAAATCTCAAGGATCTTCTAATCCACATAATGTAGTAAAAGCAACTTTTGATGCTTTGTTACAGTTAAGAGATGCAAGAACGATTGCAAAGGATAGAGGTGTTTCTCTTGAAAAAGTATTTAACGGTTAATCAATAGAACGATGGCAAAGATTAAAGTAACAAAAGTAAAAAGCGCAATAAATCGTACTAAAACTCAAAAGAGAACATTAGAAGCTCTTGGGTTAAATAAAATTGGTCAAACCAAAGTACACGATGCGTCTCCAAGTATTCTTGGAATGGTAAGTAAAGTTTCACATTTAGTTTCTTTCGAAGAGACAAAATAATAAGATACAATGAACTTAAGTAATTTAAAACCAGCAAAAGGTTCTGTAAAGAGTCAGGGTAAAAGAATAGGTAGAGGACAAGGTTCTGGAAAAGGTGGTACTGCAACTCGTGGTCACAACGGAGCAAAATCTCGTTCTGGTTATTCTAAAAAATTAGGTTTCGAGGGTGGTCAAATGCCACTTCAAAGAAGAGTTCCTAAATTTGGATTTACAAATATTAATCGTGTAGAATATCAAGGTGTAAACTTGGATAAATTACAGTGGTTGGTAGAGAACAAGAAAATAAAGAATGTAGTTGATTTTCAAACGCTAGTTGATCTAGGTTTGGCGGGAAAGAATGAAGTTGTAAAAATTCTTGGTCGAGGTGAATTAAAATCAAAATTAACAGTAACTGCTCATAAATTTACTGCTACAGCAAAAGCTGCAATTGAAGCAGCAGGTGGAGAAGCTGTAACTTTATAAGAACACTTTTAGTATGAAAATAATAGATACATTAAAAAATGTTTGGAGAATAACCGAATTAAAAGATAGGATCATTCTTACACTTGGTTTGCTTTTAGTGTACCGTTTTGGTGCTCAGGTTGTTTTACCAGGTATTGATGCAAGTCAACTGGGAGGTTTAGCTAGTGGTACAGATACTGGTATATTAAGTATTCTTAATATGTTTACTGGTGGTGCCTTCGCTAATGCTTCAGTGTTTGCGCTTGGTATTATGCCTTACATTTCGGCTTCTATTGTAGTACAGTTAATGGGAATTGCTATTCCTTATTTACAGAAATTACAAAAAGAAGGTGCAAGTGGACAAAAGAAGATTACACAAATCACGCGTTGGTTGACAATCATCATTTGTTTATTTCAAGCACCAGGTTATTTGGCTAGTTTACAGCCTGCATTTGGTATACCTTCTTCAGCATTTTTATTAGGTACGGGACCACAGTTTTATATATCTTCGGTAATCATATTAGTTACAGGGTGTATATTCGCCATGTGGTTAGGAGAAAAGATTACAGATAAAGGTATTGGTAATGGTATATCATTATTAATTATGGTGGGTATTATTGCAAGTTTACCACAATCATTTATCCAAAATGCAGCATCTCGTTTAGATGGTGGTGCAAATGGTGGATTAATGATGATCTTAATCGAGCTTGTAGTTTGGTTTGTGATTATATTAGCTTGTATTATGCTTGTGATGGCTGTTCGTAAAATTGCTGTACAATATGCAAGACGTACTGCCTCTGGTGGTTATGAGAAAAACGTGTTTGGAGGTAATAGACAGTTTTTACCATTGAAATTAAATGCTTCTGGTGTTATGCCAATTATCTTTGCTCAGGCCATTATGTTTGTACCAAGTTTAGTTGGGAAATCATTGGGATCTTCAAGTGAAGTCGGTCAATGGATGCAGGCACAGTTTAATGATCCTTTTGGATTATGGTATAACGTGTTGTTTGGTGTGTTAATAATCATCTTTACTTATTTCTATACTGCTATTACTGTTCCAACGAATAAAATGGCAGATGATTTAAAAAGAAGTGGTGGTTTTATTCCAGGTATTAGACCAGGAACTGAAACATCTGAGTATTTAGATAAAGTAATGTCTCAAATAACATTACCTGGTTCTATATTTTTAGCTTTACTTGCTGTGTTCCCGGCGATTATAGTTCAAATTATGGGTGTTCAAGGTGGATGGGCATTATTCTTTGGTGGTACATCGCTACTAATTATGGTTGGAGTTGCGATAGACACGATGCAGCAAATTAATTCGTATTTGTTGAATAAGCATTATGATGGTTTGATGAAGACTGGTAAAAACAGGAAGTCAGCATCTTAATGTGAATAATAATTTAGAGTTTAATCTAAGCTATAAATTTTAGGCAAGTCAATTGCTAAACTTAGATTAAACACTATAACATAAAATATGGCAAAACAAGCAGCAATAGAGCAAGACGGATCAATCATAGAGGCATTATCAAATGCTATGTTCCGAGTTGAGCTAGAAAACGGTCACATTGTGACAGCACACATTTCAGGTAAAATGCGTATGCATTACATTAAGTTGTTACCAGGAGATAAAGTAAAATTAGAAATGAGTCCTTATGATTTAACTAAGGCTCGCATAACTTATAGATACTAACTAATACGATGAAATCGTAAGGTTCCATTTTACATTAGTAAATAATTAATAATCAAAGATGAAAGTAAGAGCATCAGTTAAAAAAAGAAGTGTAGACTGTAAATTAGTCCGCAGAAAAGGTAGACTTTACGTCATTAACAAAAAGAATCCTAGATTCAAACAAAGACAAGGGTAATTATGGCAAGAATTGCAGGTGTAGACATACCAAAACAGAAAAGAGGAGTAATCTCTCTAACTTATATCTACGGAGTAGGTAGAAGCAGATCAGTAGAAATTTTAGCAACAGCTAAAGTAGACGAAAGCATCAAGGTACAAGATTGGACTGATGAGCAAATTGGAGCAATCCGGGACGCTGTTGGAACGTTTACTATTGAAGGTGAATTACGTTCTGAAACACAATTAAACATTAAGCGATTAATGGATATTGGATGTTACAGAGGTATTCGTCATAGAGCTGGACTTCCTTTAAGAGGTCAGAGAACTAAAAACAACTCTAGAACGAGAAAAGGTAGAAGAAAAACTGTTGCTAACAAGAAAAAAGCAACTAAATAATAATTAGACATTAGTCATTAGTTTTAACCGTTAGACGAATCTGTTCGAAATAGAAATGTTTAGGATTCTAACAACAAAAAACTGACAACTAGAAACTTAATAATATGGCAAAGTCAAGTACTAAAAAACGTAAAGTAATAGTAGACGCTGTTGGAGAAGCTCATATCGCTGCATCCTTCAACAATATCCTTATTTCTTTAACAAACAAAAAAGGTGACGTTATTTCATGGTCATCAGCTGGTAAAATGGGATTTAGAGGTTCTAAAAAGAACACACCATACGCTGCTCAATTAGCTGCAGAAGATGCATCGGGAGTTGCTAAAGAAGCTGGTCTAAAGAAAGTGAAAGTTTACGTTAAAGGACCTGGTAACGGAAGAGAATCTGCTATTAGATCAATTCATAATGCTGGTATTGAGGTAACAGAAATCATTGATGTTACACCATTACCACATAATGGATGTCGTCCTCCAAAAAGAAGAAGAGTTTAATCTGAATTAACTTCAGATACTGCGTAATTTTATATTGTGTAATCTCGTAATTAAATAGATAAACTAATATTAATGCATTTATGTATGATATTAGTTTATTTTGCATAAATTTGCAAACTGAAAAATAACAAACAAGTATCAACGAGAGATCAACGTTCGTCGAAGGATAAGATTAAGACCTTAATTCACAAACACTCTCTAAACAAATTTTAAAATGGCAAGATATACTGGTCCTAAAACGAAAATAGCCCGAAAATTCGGTGAAGCTATTTTTGGAGATGATAAGGCTTTTGAAAAAAGAAATTACCCACCGGGTCAACATGGTAACGCTAAAAGACGTGGTAAAAAATCTGAATATGCAATCCAGTTAATGGAAAAGCAAAAAGCTAAATATACTTATGGTATATTAGAAAAGCAGTTCAGAAACATGTTCAAGAAAGCAACAGCTGCCCAAGGAATCACAGGTCAAGTTTTATTACAACTTTGTGAATCTCGTTTGGATAACGTTGCTTATAGAATGGGATTGTCTCCAACTAGAAGTGGAGCAAGACAATTAGTATCTCACAGACATATCACTGTAAATGGTGGTATTGTGAACATTCCTTCTTACCAATTGAAAGCAGGAGATGTTGTGGCGGTTAGAGAAAAATCTAAATCACTAGAATCTATTCAATCCTCATTAGCTAACTCTAGCAATGTGTTTGAGTGGATGACGTGGAACAACGATACAAAACAGGGAACTTACGTTTCTATTCCAGAACGAATTCAAATTCCAGAAAACATCAACGAACAGTACATCGTTGAACTTTATTCTAAATAGTAAATTAATTATATTGGTATTTGGCCAAAGGTTTTATTAGTGTTCTTCAAACTTATAGATCGCGCAACCAAATAACAATTAAAACGAAGAAACATATGGCAATATTAAATTTTCAGAAGCCCGACAAAGTAATCATGATTGATTCAACTGAGTTTGAAGGTAAATTTGAATTTAGACCTTTAGAACCAGGTTATGGATTAACAGTTGGTAATGCTTTGAGACGAGTTTTATTATCTTCTTTAGAAGGGTTTGCAATCACATCAATTAGAGTAGAAGGCGTAGATCACGAATTTTCAACAATTGCTGGTGTAGTTGAAGATGTTACTGAAATTATTTTGAACTTAAAGCAAGTAAACTTTAAGCGTCAAATTGATGAAGTTGATAACGAGTCTGTTTCAATTTCTATCTCAGGACAAAATCAAATAACTGCAGGTGACTTTCAGAAGTTTATCTCAGGGTTTCAAGTATTGAACAAAGACTTAGTGATCTGTAATTTAGATCCTAAAGTTAGTATCAATATGGAGATTACTATTGAAAAAGGTAGAGGATATGTTCCTGCTGAAGAGAATAAAAAAGCTTCTGCACCAATGGGAACAATCTTTACAGATTCTATATATACTCCTATTACAAATGTTAAGTATAGCATTGAGAACTGGCGTGTTGAACAAAAAACTGATTTTGAAAAATTAGTTTTTGAGATTCAAACTGATGGTTCTATTGCTCCTAAAGATGCTTTAACTGAAGCTGCTAAAATACTAATTCACCACTTCATGTTATTCTCTGATGAGCGTATCACTCTTGAAGCTGATGAAATTGCTCAAACAGAAACTTATGATGAGGAGTCACTTCACATGAGGCAACTATTGAAAACTAAATTAGTTGATATGGATTTATCTGTTCGTGCATTAAATTGTTTAAAAGCGGCAGAAGTGGATACTCTAGGAGACTTAGTATCTTTCAACAAGAATGACTTAATGAAGTTCCGTAATTTTGGTAAGAAATCTTTAACTGAGCTTGAAGAGCTTGTGAATGTTAAAGGTCTTAACTTCGGAATGGATTTAGCAAAATATAAATTAGATAAAGATTAATACGTCATATTTTGCTCCTCAATATTGAGTTTGAAGCAAGATGATGATTAAAATAAAATGTCATGAGACACGGTAAGAAATTTAACCATTTAGGAAGACAGACTGCTCACAGAAAAGCAATGTTAGCTAATATGGCTTGTTCGTTAATCGAACACAAACGTATCAACACTACAGTTGCAAAAGCAAAAGCTTTAAAACAATTTGTTGAGCCAATGATTACAAAGTCTAAGTCAGATACAACACACAACAGACGTATTGTTATGGCTAAACTTAGACAAAAGGATGTTGTTACTGAATTATTCAGAGATGTTGCTCCTAAAATTGGTGATCGTCCAGGTGGTTATACAAGAATTATCAAATTAGGTAATAGACTTGGTGATAATGCTGATATGGCGATGATCGAGCTAGTTGACTACAATGAAATCTACAATGTAGGTAAAGTTGAGAAGAAGACTACAAGAAGAAGTCGACGAGGTGGTGCTAAACCAGCTACTCCTCCAGTTGATGCTAAATCAACCAACGAAGAAGAAGAATAAATGTTAATAAGCATTTAATATAAAAAGGATAATCTATTTTAGATTATCCTTTTTTTTATGGATTTTTGTGAAACTGTTTTTAGGCGTTACCTTTTATTGCTTCACTGCATTAAAACGTCAGGCTTTCGGTAATCACTCTCTACGAGGAGTTCCAACAATGCCTTAAACACGAAGTATTCATTATTCCGTATAAAAAGTAGAATGGATGAGTAATCCTTAAGGCAGAAGAACAATAAGATAATTAAAGACAACTCTAGGACATACAATACACAACAACAATGAAATACCAAAAACGTAAAAAAGCCTTAATATTACTCGCTGACGGAACAATTTTTCACGGTAAATCAATAGGGAAAGAAGGGACTGCCTTTGGCGAAGTTTGTTTTAATACTGGTACTACTGGGTATCAAGAGATTTTTACTGATCCTTCATACTATGGTCAGTTAATGGTCACAACCAATGCACATATTGGTAACTATGGTACTAAGGACGAAGAATCAGAGTCGGGTTCTATTAAGATTTCGGGTTTAATTTGCAAGAGTTTTAGTTTCAACTATTCACGTCCAGATGGAGATAAATCTTTAGAAGAGTTTTTAAATGATAGTAATCTTTTAGCTATTTCAGATGTAGATACAAGAGCACTTGTAAGTCACATTAGAGATCATGGAGCCATGAATGCTGTCATTTCTACAGATGTTGAAAATGTTGAAGGCTTGAAGAAGCAACTTTTCGAAGTGCCTAGTATGGAAGGTTTAGAGTTGGCGTCTCAAGTATCGACAAAAGAGCCTTATTTCTATGGAGACGAGAATGCAACTTATAGAATTTCAGCTTTAGACATCGGAATCAAAAAGAACATACTTCGTAATCTTGCAAAGCGTGATGCTTATATCAAAGTGTTTCCATACAACTCTAAATTTGAAGACTTAGAAGCATTTAAGCCAAATGGTTATTTCTTATCTAATGGTCCTGGAGATCCAGAACCCTTGGTAGAAGCTCAAGCAGTAGCAAAAGAAATCATTAAGCGAGACTTACCCTTATTCGGTATTTGCTTAGGACATCAAGTGATTGCATTAGCAAACGGAATTTCTACCTACAAAATGCACAATGGTCACAGAGGAATCAATCATCCAGTGAAAAACTTAGTCACAACAAAAGGTGAAATCACATCTCAAAATCATGGATTCGCTATCAACAGAGAAGAAACTGAGAATCATCCAGATATTGAGATTACACATGTGCATCTTAATGATGACACAGTTGCTGGAATAAAAATGAAAAATAAAAATTGTTTTTCGGTACAATACCATCCGGAAGCAAGCCCTGGACCAAATGACTCGGTCTATTTATTTGACCAGTTTATTAAGAACATGAATAATAACTAGTGATAAAAAAGCAACGATATCTAAAATTCGTTGCTTTTTCTCTTTTACGAAAACATTGTAGTTGATATATAATGTAATTCTCGGTTGTGTAAATTCCATTTGGACCAACTTATTTGTAAATTTGTAGTACCGAAACCTTCAATTTTTCAAAAACCTTGTAGGTATCTTTAAGATGATATTAAATAATTAATAATAAATATACAATGAGCATTATAATTAACATACGTGCAAGACAAATTTTAGATTCAAGAGGAAACCCTACAGTAGAAGTAGATGTTATTACTGAAAACGGAGTTATGGGAAGAGCAGCAGTACCTTCTGGAGCTTCAACAGGAGAACATGAAGCTGTTGAGTTGAGAGATGGTGGAGATGCTTATATGGGAAAAGGTGTTTCTAACGCTATTGCCAATGTTAATACTGCAATTGCTCAAGAATTATTAGGGGAATCTGTTTTTGACCAAAATAGAATTGATCAATTGATGATTGATTTAGATGGTACGCCAAACAAATCAAAATTAGGTGCTAATGCTATTTTAGGAGTGTCTTTAGCTGTTGCTAAAGCTGCTGCTGCAGAGTTAGGAATGCCATTATATAGATATATAGGAGGCGTTTCTGCAAACACATTGCCAGTACCAATGATGAATATCATCAATGGTGGTTCTCACAGTGATGCGCCAATTGCATTTCAAGAGTTTATGGTGATGCCAGTTAAAGCGAAAAACTTTACCCATGCCATGCAAATGGGAACCGAGATTTTCCATAATCTTAAAAAAGTATTACATGATAGAGGGTTGAGCACTGCTGTTGGTGATGAAGGTGGATTTGCACCTAATCTTGCAGGTGGAACTGAAGATGCTTTAGAAACGATTGCTGTAGCTGTAGCAAATGCAGGATATAAATTAGGAGATGATGTTATGATCGCTTTAGATTGTGCTGCTGCCGAATTTTTTGTAGACGGAAGATACGACTACTCAAAATTTGAAGGTGAATCTGGAAAAATACGTACAAGTAAAGAACAAGCAGATTACTTAGCAGAGCTTTCTCGTAAATACCCAATCTTATCTATAGAAGATGGAATGGATGAAAACGATTGGGACGGTTGGAAGTATTTAACTGAGCAAATTGGTGATAAAGTACAATTAGTAGGTGATGATTTATTCGTAACTAATGTAGAGCGTTTATCTCGTGGTATTGACAACGGTATCGCAAACTCTATCCTAATTAAAGTAAATCAGATTGGAACATTGACTGAGACGATTTCAGCAGTAAATATGGCACATAATGCAGGGTATACTTCTGTAATGTCACATCGATCTGGTGAAACAGAAGATAATACAATTGCTGATTTAGCGGTTGCTTTAAATACGGGTCAAATCAAAACAGGATCTGCATCGCGTAGTGATCGTATGGCAAAGTACAATCAGTTATTGCGTATTGAAGAAGAATTAGACACGGTTGCTTATTACCCAGGAATGAATGCTTTTAAGATAAAGTAATTCAGGATTACTGAGCTTTTTAAAGCATCAGAACATATAAATTCTAAAACCTATTCGTTAATTCGGGTAGGTTTTTTTTTTAACGGATGAATGTTATTCAGAGTGAAACGATGAATCTACTATAGAGATTCTCCTGTTGTTAAAAGAAACGCTTTCTGAATGACAGCTTGTCAATCATCGAAATTAAATGTAATCAAAAACTATAAATCAACCCATTTGTCAATTCAAACTGTGTCTTAGGAATACTAGAACTCACAGGAAATGCATCATAGAAATAATTAAAATTAGTCTTAAACGCAAAGTCCTTAAAGATTTCAAATAGGATAGAAGTATTACTAGAAAGACGATAATCACTAAACCCATCCAATTTTGGCTGGTAGTAGCTCGTGCTTATAATACTTATCGTTTCCGTAGGATATAAACTAAACGATAGATAGGCACTTCCTCTAACGTCCTTTTGTATTCGGTCACTAACAACATTAGATGCTTTCTCGTATTCATACATAATCAACGTCCCTAGATAGAAAAGGTAGTTTTCATTTTTTGATAATTTAAAACGAGGACCAGTCCCAACTATACCTCTAAAGTCTATTAGTGAAATGGCATCGTATTGGACTTGTCCAAAAGCTTCCCATTTAACGCGATCTGATGTTTTTCGATTGTATCTTAAATGTTGAGTGCCTCTATTAACTAATGAGTTGCCTTCTACCTTCTCAAGGTTTAAATCATTAACAAACAACCATAAATTAGTTTGATCATTATATTGCACATGCGCTTTATTTGCAATCCTGAAAATATCATTCTTATTTTTTATCAATGACACATATAAACTTATTGAGCCTGTCCATGTTGTTGAATCTGAAACTTTCCGTAAGGTTTCTATATTGACTACTTGAGAGAAGCCTGAGAAGCTTAAAAAGAATATGAGGTATGAAAGTTTCGACATGAAGATGAAAATTAAGTTGCAAAAATAAAATTTCTATTATAGAACTCACCTTGATTTTTTCTTTAACCTTTAGAAAAACATTTTGTACTCTAATTTTGTTGTTTTTTATTGATGTAGTGATGCTATGTTGAGAAAAGCAACTTCATTACACCATAAAAGCTGTGTTTTTCGGTTTAAAACAATGAATCATGATGAGATTGTGTAATGAGGTATAACGGTTATGAATACTGTATGTTTCCGAAGAAAAAGATAATCTATTTTATGAATATCTTAATTGTTAAAAGCATTATAAATGTAGTTCGTAAATCCTTAGATATTTCGTAAATTTACATACAGCAGAAAAAGTTAAATTTTAATATAATCTTTATAATAAATGTCAGATAAAGCTACACTAGAAATTGATGGTAAAAAATACGAGTTTCCATTAATTACAGGTACGGAAAATGAAGTTGCAATAGATATCAAAACGTTAAGAGGAGTTACGGGTGGTGTTACAACTATTGATCCTGGATACAAAAATACAGGGTCTTGTGAGAGTGCAATCACGTTTCTAGATGGAGAAAAAGGAATCTTAAGATATAGAGGATACTCTATCGAGGAGTTAGCAGAAAAGGCAGATTTTCTTGAAGTAGCATATCTTTTAATTTTTGGAGAATTACCAAATAAAGAACAACATGATAAGTTTCATGCTGATATAAAAAATCATGCTGTTGTAGACGATGACATAAAAAAAATATTGGATGCATTTCCAAAAACAGCACATCCAATGGGCGTTTTGGCGTCATTGACTAGTGCTTTGACCGCTTTTAATCCCACGTCTGTGAACGTAGATTCTGAAGAGGAAATGTATAATGCCATTGTAAGAATTTTAGGTAAATTTCCAATCTTAGTCGCTTGGACGATGCGTAAAAAGAATGGTATGCCATTAGATTATGGTAACTCATCTTTAGGTTATGTAGAGAATATCTTACAAATGATGTTTAAACGTCCTGACGAAGAGTACACACAAAATCCAATCTTAGTTAATGCTTTAGATAAATTATTGATTCTTCACGCGGACCATGAGCAAAACTGTTCTACGTCTACTGTTAGAATGACAGGATCATCGCATGCTGGACTATTTGTATCATTATCTGCTGGTATTTCAGCCCTTTGGGGACCACTACATGGTGGAGCTAATCAAGCAGTTTTAGAAATGTTAGAAGACATTAAATCTGATGGAGGTGATACTAAGAAGTATATGGCTAAGGCTAAGGACAAGGAAGATCCTTTCCGTTTAATGGGCTTTGGGCATCGCGTTTATAAAAACTTTGATCCAAGAGCAAAAATCATTAAAGTTGCTGCAGATGACGTATTAGGAGATTTAGGTGTTGAGGATCCAATCTTAGATATCGCAAAAGGTTTAGCTAAAGAAGCTTTAGAAGACCCCTATTTTGTAGACAGAAAATTATATCCAAATGTAGATTTCTATTCTGGTATTATTTACAGAGCTATGGGAATTCCTGTAGAGATGTTTACCGTAATGTTCGCTCTAGGGCGTTTACCAGGTTGGATAGCACAATGGAAAGAAATGCGAATACGTAAAGAACCAATTGGACGTCCACGTCAACTTTATATTGGAGAAACGTACAGACCTTTTAAAGAAATTAGTAAAAGATAAACTGTGTAACACAGTCTAAAAAGCTTCATAAGTATTTATGGAGCTTTTTTTATATTTGTAACTATGATGATAAAACTAAATATCAAAAATGAGACCTCTCGTTTGCGAGCAGTTGTTCTCGGTACAGCAAAAAGTAATGGTCCAACACCAACTCTTGACCAAGCTTACGATCCTAAATCTTTACAACATATCAAAGCAGGAACGTATCCTTTAGAAAACGATATGGTTAAAGAAATGGAGGCTGTAGCTCAAGTCCTTGAAAAGTATGACGTCAAAGTTTATAGACCAAAAGTCATTAATAATTACAATCAAATTTTTGCTAGAGACATCGCGTTTGTCATAGATGATAAATTTATTAGAGCTAATATTTTACCAGACAGAGATCGCGAGATTGGAGCCATAGAACATGTGTGGAGTCAGGTCCCGGAGGAAAACCAGCTGCGATTACCAGAAGAATGTCATGTTGAAGGTGGTGATGTTATGCCTTGGAACGATTATATTTTTATTGGCACCTATTCTGGTGAAGATTATTCAGATTACATTACAGCTCGCACAAATATGGATGCGGTGATTGCCATACAAGAATTGTTTCCTCATAAAACGGTGAAGGCGTTTGAGTTGTGTAAATCAAATATGATAGCAAAAGATAATGCCTTACATCTCGATTGTTGTTTCCAACCTATTGGTAGCAGTAAAGCGATTTTACATAAAGAAGGGTTCTTAGAAGAAGACGAGTACGAGTGGTTGCTTAATTACTTCGGACAAGAGAACTGCTTTATTATTTCGAAAGATGAAATGTACAATATGAACAGCAACGTATTCTCCATTTCGGAAGACGTTATTATTTCCGAACAAAATTTCACCCGACTAAACACATGGCTTCGCGAACAAGGTTTTACGGTTGAGGAAGTTCCTTATGCTGAAATTGCTAAACAAGAAGGATTGCTTAGGTGTAGTACGTTGCCTTTGGTTAGGGATTAGGGATTTTTATTTTTTGGAAACGTTCGTTTAATGTATTCGTGTATGGCACGTTGTTTTGGTTTAGTACTAAATTTGAAAAAAGAAATGAACCAGAGGAAAATCCGCAGGATTTTCCGAGTACACACAAAGCAAACAATGGGTTATACAGATTTTTTGCTGTAGTTTTTGTTTTTTCCGATTACTAATAGTATGTCAGATATTAGGTAAGCAACAGCGAAAACTATTCCAACTATTCCGTAGAGTATTTTTCCTTCTTGTAAAAATCCAGTTAACGAAAACCATAAAAGCAATAGACAAAAAGGGTAGAGAAGTAGTCTTGTCAATATCTTAATAAAAGCCCATTCTTTAACCTTCCCTTTCTTTAATTTAGTTTTACTTATCAGTTCAGGATTATTCTGTTGTTCTATCTTTTCGATGGATTCTTTTAGTTCATCAGTCAAATATCTTATTTCATTTTTAGTAGCTCCAGAAAAAATTATATGCATTAAAAATCCAATTACAGAAAGTCCAATTATTCCAATGATTGCTTTGTTCAAATTATAGAAAGAAACAAACCTAAAACAAGCACAATTATAAATCCGATTGTTGTTTTATTCTGTAGTTTGTGATAAGGATTTTTCTCAGTTTTGATTCCATTAAGTTTATTGTCTTTGTCAAAAGTTAGGTGGAAAACCGGATAAGCTCCTCTTAAAAAAGGTGAAGATCTCCAAATTAGGAGTTCGTTCTGTTTTACTTCTCCGCTGTATTTTGTTGAGTTAATTAGAAATGCATCGTTCCAATGATTTTTAAGACTACTTTTTTTGTTCTGAATTATCAATTTCTCGATGTCTTTTTTTTCTACCATAAAGATTGGTTCAAATTACAGATAATGTGTTAGGATATCGACTGTTTCAATACTGAAATACTGAAATACTGAAATACTGAAATGACTTCAGTACAAGTAAAATAAGAACAGGTTGTTAATACGCTCATTTTAAATAAGTTAGTTGTTTTTTGTAAAAAGTCAATGCGTTGTTCTACGTATATTTCAATTCTTATTCAGCTCCTGCATTTGCAACCATAAAGTCTGGATCATCGCTAAACATCGCCTCTCCTTTAACCAACCAAGCAAAGCCAAAGCTTTCTACAGCAACGGTCTCCATCCAGAAGGTGAGTTGATTCCCATTGTAAATATCTTCGTTGATAACACCTGTGAAACCAAGTAGTATTATGATAAGTGACACAACAATGAGTCCAGCACATACTCTAAAAACACGATTTCTAATGACCTTTTTTTCTCCACGTTGTCCCTTTGGTTTATTTGATTTTGTAAACATGAAATATGACATATAGGCGAGTAATAATAAAAATAGTGCAGCAGAGACGAGATGAAACGTTTCTCTAAAACCTGTACTTGCATTACCATTAATAAATGTCACTGAGTATGCTTTTAAAGTGTCGCAACAGGTTTCACTTAAATTCTCGGTTGGGAAGAAGACCACAAATAATGCAAAAACACCTGCAAGCGTAGAAATATAAAAGTCTTTTGATTCTTTACCACTATACACAATTAGAAATATAGCAATCACACTTAAGATGACAGTAAAAATGCTTCCGGCTCTTGTATAGTAGTAATGGCTTATAGATTCTATAGGTCTAGTGAGATCAAAGAATAAAAAGGTGATGATGATTAAGAGTATGGGTAATGCCATCCCTAAAATTCCAATTAGTTTTCTTAGTGTTTTACTATTTTGTAGCCAGATGTCATCTTCTTTTTTGTAGTCTAGGTTAATCATATTGTTAACCTTTTTGCTGATTGGATTTTGCATAGCTAATTGTGTTACTTATTACTAATGACTAAGTTACAGGTTTAAAAAATACAAAAACTACGTAGTTCTACGTATATTTTAGGATATTTTTCTACGCTTATGTTTCTATTTCACTCCATTAGAAATACGTAACTAGAATAATTATAAAGTATGATCAGCAGGCTTTGTATTAACCGATTTATGATAGAAGTGGCTATCAAAATTAGCTTCTGTAAAATACTCTAAAGGTGTTTTTTGGGTTAAAGATTTGAATTCTTTAATAAAGTGGCTTTGGTCAAAATAGCCATTATCTAATATAGTATCTAAATAATTAGGTGTTCTTTTAAGAAGTATATTTTTGATTAGATTTTGAAATCTTGTTAGCTTTTGAAATTCTTTAACTGTGATTCCAAATTGGGATTTAAAGCCTCTTTCAAATAGACGTAGACATAAACTAGATTTCACAGCTAATTGTTCTATAGTGTTCGTGTCAAAATTATAATACAATTGGTCTATGATCGAATCCCATTTGTCATTTCTGTCATCATGGTAGTTACTGAAAGTTTCTTGTAAAAAGGCTTCAATACTTCTAATTTTGTATTCACCACTTGCTGTTTTTTGAAGTGTATGAGCAATTGATCCCCTTTATCTTCCCATAGTTCTTGAATAGAAACAAACCCGTTGTTTAATTCTGAAAATGGCTTTGACGTAAAATGTCTAAACGCTCCGCTTTTAAATCGAATAGATATAAATGATACACTTTTTACAACATCAAAATGAAACATTTTTCTTGGGCAGACCGTATGTGCTTTTGGTAGCTTTTTAGCTTTATTGATAAAGGTGCATCCAAATAAAATAGTAATTCTATACCATTTCCAGGGAGTACAGCTGGAAGTTCAAAGTAATCACTTTGCGATGATTCAAACGTGTAAAAGCGATCAATGTATTTTGAAAGAAAAGTATTTGGTTTATAGGATGTGCTTTTTGACATTAAAAGATTTCAATTATTGGTTCTTTAGTCAATAAAGTGTTACAGCAGTAATGAAACTATTAAAATGTTCTGATGAATTATGAACTTCAACTGCTTCTTTACTTTCATACTTTTCATAAAAAAAGAATGAATTTTCTTTATCTATTTCTTTTAGCAATTTATAGGTAATACAACCATTCTCCGATGCACTGGTATTCACCATAATTTTGGCTAAACTTAAAAATGCGTCTATCTTCGATTGCTGTATACTTAATTGTGCAATAATTACTTTTTCCATAGTTGTTTGTTTTCATGGCAAATATGAAACATCAAGACGTTTTATGATTGTAAAAAAACGATATTATTAGTGAGTTATGAATTTTTAATAGTAAGGTATTTATTCTTCAACAAACCCTTCCCAATGTTTCATATACCCCACAAAAGCATCCCCTAAACCTTCTTTTTGTAAATAACTTATAGACACAGGAGTTGGAGTTGGTTCAAAATTAGGACTGTCAATGACTAGTTTTGGGAAATTATGATGTAAAATTCCAGATTTACCAATAGACACGAAGTCTACAGTAGTATTTAGAATCTTTTGAACGTCTTTACCTGAATTGATTTTTCCGGCGACTGTCCATTTTACATTTTTATAATCCAATTCCTGAAAGTGGGCGAGGAGTGATTTGTTTCCATAGGCTTCATCGTCTGGCATTTTAAATACATCCCAAAGTGAAATGTCTAAAAAGTCAATTTGATTAGTATCTATTAGTTGCTGTGAGACTATTTTTACCTCTTGGAGTTGCATGCCAAAACGTTCTGGTGAGAGACGAACTCCTAATAGAAATTCAGGTCCACAAGCTTTGCGAATTCCGTCAACAATTTCAAATATGAGTCTTGCTCTATTTTCTAAATTTCCTCCGTAAATATCTGTACGTCTATTAATATCTGAACTCAAAAATTGAGTTAAAATATAGCCATGAGCACCATGAACTTCTACACCATCATAACCGCTTTTTTGTGCTCTAATCGCAGCATCGATAAAGTCTTGTCGTAAGTTATGGACCTCTGCTAATGTTAACGAACGAGCGTTGTGTTTATCAATTTCCGAAGGACATACGGGTTGCTCACTAATAACATCTTTAGGAGATCGCATACCTGCATGATGCAATTGAATCACAGCGAGACAGCCTTCTTTTTGAATACCAGCAGCTAAACGCTTGTGACCTTCAATATGTTGGTCTGAAAAAATCCCTAACTGTCCAGGAAATCCCTTTCCAATAGCTTGCACATGAGATGCGCAAGTCATAGTCAATGCAAAACCACCTTTGGATCGCATTGTTAACCAATTGTACTCATCATTTGAAAGTGTACCATCTTCATGACTCTGTGAATTGGTCATTGGTGCTAACATGAAACGATTAGACATTGTTACTCCACAATTAAATGTAAGTGGTGTTTTTGAGGATGTCGTCATTGGTGAATTAATGGATTATTCTATAACAATGGTCTTTACAAAACGCTTATTACCAATATTGAAAACTGCGAAATATTGAGCAGACTCAATACTATCTAGTGAAATTCTTTGGTTTTGTTTAGTCAATTTATCTTGATATACTTGTTTGCCTACTACATCAATAAGTTTGAAATCTACAGTTTGTTGTAGTGGGTTTTTGAATTCTATATCGATGTAATTACTCGACGGGTTAGGAGAGACGCTAATCATCTCATTAAAGTTGTCTTGCTCTTCAATACTCAATGATTCAAAAGCCACTGCAAACTCTAAAGCAGCTCCAAGCGAGCCTTTAATTACCTCATAAGCGTATGTGACATCCATATTAGCAAGGTTGTCGTTTGCAGTATGATTTACTGGTGATACATTACTTTCGTATAAACCAGTGATGATTTCACCGTTGTTCTCAAAAGGCACATAATCTGAGGCGAAGGCATTTGAAATTTCGGTCTCTAGATTTGAATACAATTCTATTAGAATGGCTAAGCTATTTGTGGCGTCATTAGATGCTGCGTTATTGGATTGCGGACTTGTTAAATCACGTTCACAAACAACGGTATCATTAGTCATCCCGCTAACACCTCCAACTTCATCAATATTAAATACAAGTCTAATATCTAAATTTTGAGGAACGACCGTATTATTTACATAGTAGTTGCTGCCAATTAAACCATCTTCTTCTCCCGAAAAGTGTATAAATTTTATTGAATACTCTGTTTCTACATTTTCTAAAAGTCTTGCGAGTTCTAATAATAAAACGGTTCCTGTGCCATTATCATTTGTTCCTGGTCCATTGATAGTATCGTAATGCGCATCGATAATTAAAAACGTATTTGGAAACAACGTACCTGTTTTGGTCACAATAATATTATTACTTGTTCCTGCGGAATACGTAAAGGGTTGCAATACGATATCTGTATAACCAATACTTTGATATCTTGATGTAATCCAATTTTCGGTATTTGTTAAGGCTGTAGATCCTACTGTTTTTATACCAAAGCTTTCAAAAGCTGTTAAATCATTAAGTACATTAGCCTCTGAAGTATCACTTACAATATCTGCATAAAATTGATTAAAGGTTTGTGCGCTTGTTACATTTATAGTGACAAGTGTAACGAGTAAAAAAGATAATTTTTTCATGTTTTGAGTTTTGAGGTACTATGGAGTTCTATTTTCGATATAGAAAATAGTTGTTTACCAAATCAATATAAATCCGTTTCGCTTCATCTTCGGAAACATCTTTGATTTGAAATAATGCATTTGTTTTAAACGCATTGATTATAGGTTTACGACTGCTTGGTCTTTCGTAATTGTTACTCGCTTTTTTATAATAGGCATACAAACGCAAAAGCATATCTGCAGGAAATGGTTCGGTATGTGCATTGATACGATCTACCGCTTCGAGAAACTCTATGTCTAATTCTTCTGAAGTCATTTTTTTTCGGCAATAACAGTTTCGCCTCCTTTTACTTTTTGATTTAACTCTACTTTAATATCGGAATCTAAAGGTAGGTACAAATCCACACGAGACCCGAATTTTATAAACCCAGAATCTGATCCTTGCACTGCATTATCTTCAACTTTTGCATAATTGACAATACGTTTTGCTAACGCTCCTGCGATTTGTCTATACAGCACTTTTCCGAAGTTATCATTTTCAACAACAACAGTGGTTCTCTCATTTTCTTCACTAGATTTTGGATGCCAAGCAACCAGGAATTTTCCTGGATGGTATTTTGAGTAAGTAATGTTTCCACCTATAGGATAACGTGTGACATGTACATTAATTGGTGACATAAATACGGACACTTGGATGCGTTTGTCATTGAACACTTCTTTCTCAAAAACCTCTTCTATCACAACCACTTTACCGTCTACAGGAGACACTACGGTATGATTTTCTAAAGTTGTAATCCTTTTAGGATTCCTGAAAAACTGAAGAATTAACACCAGTAAAGCAAGCATGCCAATCATGAGTGATACGCGTAACCATGCTAAATCGATAAACCGATCAATCATAAGTATAGAGCCAATCACAATGACTAAAGCGATGAGAATAATTTTATAACCTTCTTTATGAAACATAAGTAATAAGTCTTAAATATAAAAATATAAATGGTGCTGCAAATATAATACTATCTAAGCGATCTAGTAAACCTCCATGCCCTGGCATTATAACACCACTGTCTTTGACGTTTGCTTGACGCTTAAATTTGGATTCTATCAAATCACCTATGGTACCAAAAACACTCACAATAATACCTAGAATTAACCAATGCGTAAAGGTAAGTGTTTGTGTAAAATACCAAATAAAATAACTGCCAATACATGCAAAAAATAATCCGCCAAGAAAACCTTCAACTGTTTTTTTAGGAGAAATACTTGGAAACAGCTTTTGTTTTCCAAAATTCTTACCCACTAAATAAGCAAAAGTATCATTAACCCAAACTAATATAAACGAGCCTAGTACAAGTAGAGGCGTGAATCTTTCATAAAAATTCCCAATACAGATTAAGAACACAAATCCACTTGATAAATAAAAGGTTGTGATTATAAAGCGTTTGGAACTAAATAGTGGAATTGTTTTTTCTGAAAATAAATCTTTGATAAGAATAAGCATCACAAAAACAGTAAGGACCAGAAATATTTGAGAGACTTCGTTAAATCCTGTTGAGGGATCTGCGTAGAGTTTCCAGTAAGCGAAACCAAAATACAATACTGAAAAAATTATATAGGGTAGAAAACTTTTTAACTGTATGAGTTTTTTAAACTCTGCCGTACAAATAATTCCAAAAATAAAAAATAGTAGGATGAGAGCATGTTGCCAAAAAAGTGACCCAATAATAAGACAAACGTATAACAATCCTGAGATACTTCTTGTGATAGTTTCTTTCATTTATAAATCTTCTAGAAGCAATAGGTATAGGTTTTTTGAACTGCTTCCATAGGTTAAGAAATCTTTATCTTCAATAGCTTTAAAGTGTTTTATAGTTGTAATATTTGTTGGAATTTTATCTCTGTTTTTCCCTTTGATACCTCTAAGGCCTTCACCAATAGTTTGAACAAATTGACTTGTGGTGGCATAGATGACAAAATTATCTGGTAACTCTTTTAATTTTTTCTCTGCAATTTGATTAGATGAAATTAGCAAGGAACCATCATCGGAAATGAGATATTCACAAGTAGAAAAGAAAAATGCACTTTCTGATATTCGTGTTGACTTATCTAATTTAAAATCTTTGAAAAGTTCGTCTAATCTCTTATCAAACAAAAAAACTTTCTCATTTTTCCAATTATTTTCTAACAAAATTGATTTTAGGGAATTTTGAATCTCTTGCATATCTTCACAATACAAGAATTTCCCACCATTAGCTTTGAAGTTTATGGTAAATTGTTCATCAATAGGTAGCTTGATTTCTGGCATGTACTTGCCTCTCTGTTCGCTTTTTATGTTGTCCTCAGGTATTCTTTTTAAACCGAAGATTTTACGAAATAGACTCATTTATAAGAATAGCTATTAACCTGATTGAATTAAGGTATTTCTCAAATATAAAAAAACTTAAATTAATGTGAGTCAATTTAAGCTTTTTATAAGATTATTAGTGTAAGAAATTTATTCCTCTTCCTCTGTTTTGATAGATTGTAATAAGCGATGTTCAATTTGTTTTTGAAACGGACGCTCTCCAAATATTTTTTCAAGGTTATCTTTAAAAATAACTTCTTTTTCAAGGAGTACTTCAGCAAGTTGCGTAAGCTTGTCTTTATTATTCTCTAATAACACAATTGCACGTTGATATTGCTTTTCTATAATATCTGAAATCTCTGAATCAATTAGTTGTGCCGTTTGCTCACTATATGGTTTTGTAAACCCAGCCTCTTGACCTGATGAGTCATAATAGGTTAAATTACCAACTTTTTCACTGAGACCGTAGATAGTTACCATAGCTCTTGCTTGCTTAGTCACTTTTTCTAAATCACTGAGTGCACCTGTAGAGATCTTGTTGAAAATCACTTTCTCTGCAGCACGACCACCTAAAGCAGCACACATTTCATCCAACATTTGTTCTGGACGAACGATTAATCGCTCTTCTGGTAAATACCATGCAGCACCTAAAGATTGTCCACGTGGCACTATCGTCACCTTAACTAGGGGTGCAGCATGTTCTAACATCCAGCTTACAGTTGCATGGCCAGCTTCATGAAAAGCAATCGCTTTTTTCTCTTCAATCGTCACAATTTTATTTTTTTTCTCAAGACCACCAACAATACGATCAACGGCATCTAGGAAGTCCTGTTTGTCAACAGCTTTCTTACCATGTCTTGCCGCAATTAACGCAGCTTCGTTACATACGTTTGCAATATCTGCTCCCGAGAATCCTGGTGTTTGTTTTGCTAAGAAATCAACATCTAATTTTTCAGCTTGTTTGATAGGTCTTAAATGAACTTCAAAAATCTCTTTACGTTCCCTAACATCTGGAAGATCTACAAAAATCTGTCTATCAAATCGTCCAGCTCGCATTAATGCTTTGTCTAAAACATCGGCTCTGTTTGTTGCAGCTAGTACAATAACGTTTGTATTGGTTCCAAAACCATCCATTTCTGTTAGCAATTGGTTAAGTGTATTTTCGCGTTCGTCATTAGAACCTGAGAAATTGCTTTTACCACGTGCTCTACCAATCGCATCAATTTCATCAATAAATATAATCGCTGGTGATTTTTCTTTTGCTTGCTTGAATAAATCTCTAACACGAGATGCGCCAACACCAACAAACATTTCTACAAAGTCTGAACCAGATAATGAAAAGAAAGGTACTTTTGCTTCTCCAGCGACTGCTTTTGCTAATAAGGTTTTCCCTGTTCCTGGTTGCCCAACTAATAATGCTCCTTTGGGAATTTTACCACCAAGCGATGTGTATTTTTCTGGGTTCTTTAAGAAATCTACAATCTCTTGCACTTCTTCCTTAGCACCTTCTAGACCTGCAACATCTTTAAATGATGTTTTGACGTCTGTTTTCTCGTCAAATAATTTGGCTTTAGATTTTCCTATATTGAAAATTTGTCCACCTGCACCACCGCCGCCGCCGCCAGACATACGTCTCATGATAAAGATCCAAACTCCTATTATTAAAATGAATGGAAGTAGTGAGAATATTAGATTCCCGAAGACATTTTCTTCAGATTTGAAAGCTACAGGAACCTCGATGCTAGAATCATTTGCCTTAATGGTGCTTATTTCTTCTTGGAATAATTTTAAATCTCCAAATTCAAACGCATAGTTAGGCAATGGTGTTACTTGAGGTAAAAAACTTGTCGGTTTAGATTTTTTATGTATTTCTTTTTCTTGACCTTCGGCAGTAATATAGACCCGCGCTTCACGATTGTTAATAATGTCAACTTTTGCAACATCACCTTGTTTCATGTAATCAAAAAACTCTGTAGGATTTATTTTTTTTCCTTCACTTCCGCCCATTCCTCCAGAAAATAACTGGATACCTAAAAATGCTACGATTACAATTCCGTAAATCCACCAAGAATTAAACTTTGGTTTTTTACTTAAATTTTTATTGTCTTTTGCCATCTATGTCGTACCGTAAATTCGGTTTTTTTTATATTTAGTAACTTGATTCTATTTGTGTTGTTTTTGCATCACCCCAAAGACTCTCAATGTCATAATACTCTCGTATATGCTTCTGGAAGACATGAACAACAACATTAACATAATCCATAAGCACCCACTCTGCATTATCACTTCCTTCTACGTGCCAAGGGTTGTCTTTAAGTTCTTTACTAACCTTTTTTTGAATAGAGTTAACGATGGCGTTTACTTGTGTATTAGATGTACCTTCACAGATAATGAAGTAATCACAGACTGTATTTTCAATTTCTCTTAGATCTAAAAGTATAATTTCTTTCCCTTTTATATCTTCAATACCAGCAATCACTGTACTTATGAGTTGATCTGGACTTGTATTTTTTTTCGCCATTAAATTGATTTAATTTTGTGCAAAGTTATTATTTTTTTACTTCTTATAAACTGTTATTCATCATAAGAAAATTATAATTTTTTTTAGCCTATAATTATGCATATAATCAAACTTAATGCCATCGACTCTACTAATACGTTTTTAAGACAATTGAGTAGTGAGAAGAGGGTAGAGGATTACACGGTTGTTGTTGCAGAGTCGCAACTAAAAGGTCGTGGACAAATGGGGACTTCTTGGAGTTCTAAATCAGGTAAAAACCTTATGGCTAGTGTGTTTGTTGATGTTTCATTTTTAGAAATTGACTACAGTTTTTGGATCAGTATGGCAACCTCGTTGGCCATATCTAATACATTAAAAGGTTTTCAAATACGCAATGTAAAGGTGAAATGGCCAAACGACATTTTGGCAGACCAAAAGAAGATTTCAGGTATTTTGATAGAGAATGTCATAAAAAATAATGGGCTTCAAGCCTCTATTATTGGTTTTGGCCTTAATATTAATCAAGTATACTTTGATAATTTACCATTTGCAACCTCCATGCAAATAGTTTCTGGAGAACATTTTTGTATTGACTCTGTTCTTAATAAAGTCATAGATCATTTAAAATACTACATGAATTTACTGAAAAAAGGTCAATTTAACGAGCTTAAGAAAGGCTATGAAACCGAATTATTTAGAAAAGAAAAGCCTTCTACATTTAGAAATGCAGAAGGTGCTTTGTTTTCAGGTTTTATAAAAGGCGTTTCAAATTCCGGACATCTACAGGTTTTAATAGAAGATGATATTCTCAAAGAATTTGATCTAAAGGAAGTCAAACTGCTTTATTAGATTTGTGCAGGCATGTTAGTAACTAAAGTTTCAATAAACTTACTGATTGGGCCTTTAATCATCATTCCCATCATGGCGTTGAACTCACCTTCAAAAATTAACTCTACCTCACTTTGAGAAGGAGCAGTTTCAGTAATATTTGCAGTTAACGAAAAATTCAATTTCCCGCCAGCAGCGCCTAAAACAACTTTGTTTGGTGCTATAGCTTCTTTCTTTTTAAGTACTATTTCTGGCATCCCTTTGAGAGCAAATAGAAATTTATCTGTGTCTAAGACTTCAAATTTACTAATGTTCTCAGGCATTAATTTTTCGAAGTTTTTGATATCAGCTAAAAAATCAAACGTGTTTTGAGCCGATTTATTTATAATTGTTTTTGGTGATTCTAATTTCATGTATTTATATTTAATAATTTTTTATGGACACATGTTGTTCGCTATCAATCATTCTCTCGGATGGTAAAACGTTTAGCATGCTCGTTTCATGCGTGTAAGATTATAAATTTATAAAGCTACAATCAAATAGCGTTCCATTCGCTCGGATTAGCATTCCAAAGTGCCAAGACTTCTTGTTCTTTTGTTGTTATATATTTTGTGTCTAGTGCTTGGTCTAAAAGATTTTCGTAGCTACTTAAGGTGTGAAGATCTACGTTAGCAGCTTCAAAATTGTTTTTAGCAACTTCAAACCCGTAAGAAAATATGGCGACCATGCCTTTAACATTTACGTTTGCTTCATTAAGAGCCTTTACAGCATTCAAGCTGCTTTTTCCGGTGCTTATTAAATCTTCAACGACAACTACATTTTGTCCAGATTCTACAAAGCCCTCGATCTGATTTTGTCGTCCATGAGATTTTGCTTCTGGTCTTACATAAATAAAAGGCAGACCTAGGTGCTCAGCAACTAACATTCCAATTCCAATAGCTCCAGTTGCAACACCAGCAATAACATCTACTTTTCCGTAGTGCGATTTGATATGTTTCGCCATGGTTTCGCGAATGTAGTTTCTAATTGGTGGAAAGGAAAGTACAATTCTATTATCACAATAGATTGGAGATTTCCAGCCTGATGCCCACGTGAAAGGGTCACTAGGTTGCAGTTTTATAGCGTTAATTTGTAATAAAACGTCAGCAGTTTGTTTGGCAGTTTCTTTGTCAAAAATCATGCTGCAAAACTACACTTTTTTTAGCAAAAATAATTTCAGAATTTAAAATAAAAATAATTTGAAAAATACCTGTCATCTCTATAAAAACTATACTTTTACTTTTTAAAACCCTACAAATATAAGTAATGCATCACATTTTTGTAAATGATAAACCAATTAGCTTAACGACTAAAGTTGCAAAAGAGGACGGTTTTAAAAACTATCTACTCAAAAAAGTTAATATAGGTAAAGTGATAAAGAAGCTAAATTCTACAGATTTAGCAGAGGTTAGGCTTGTTGGTAAAAAAGAAAATAAACTGATTAATAAATTTCTGAAGTTGCTACCAAATGTCGTTGCTGGTGGTGGGAAAGTGTACAATGCAAATGGAGAGATTCTTTTTATTTATAGAAATGATAAATGGGATTTACCAAAAGGTAAAACTCAGAAAAATGAAAGTATTGAGGAAACCTCAATACGAGAAGTAGAGGAGGAGACTGGAGTACAGGGTCTGGAGATTGTAAAGCCTTTGGATACGACTTATCATATTTTTAAACGTAACGGAAAGCATAAAATCAAAGTGACGTATTGGTTTGAAATGAAAACGACGTTTGAAGGGGAGTTATTTCCACAAGAAAACGAAGGGATCACAAAAGTAGAGTGGCTTTCTCCAGAGGATATCCAAAAAGCATTGGATAATAGTTATGCTAATATTAAGTTATTGGTGTAACGAATATTGGTTGATTAGTAGAACTTAAATACTGGATACTGTAAATGCGCCTTTTCATAATGTTCACTCTGTTTATGTAACCAATCTAACTGTGCATACCAATTCTTAGCAAAGTCTTTATCATATGTCTTTTTTAGATTAAAATCGATTTGTAATTTTGGGTGACTTAGCAGTAGTTGTTGCGCTTTGTCTTCCCACACATAAGGAGAGAATCCTTCTTTTTGTTGCAAAATTGTATCGAAAAAATTCCAACTAAAAAACGAATCTGGAGCTTGTGGTTCTAAAGTTTCAAGTAGATATCTAAATCCGTTTTGATTGGTGTTAATCTTATAGTCTCCTTTAAAAAATGTTATTTTTTCTTCGGAAACATCTAACGCCACTTTATAGTGCGAATAATGGCCTTCGTAAGCTTGTTTTTTTGTCTCGTAGTTTTTGATTTTATAAGATTTCACAGTTAAGGTAGTATCATTCTCAAAGCGAGTCATTTCTATGTTATTCAACTGTAAGAGTTCAATAACATTCCACCAACCTTGAGGTATTATATAGGCCTCAGGAATTTCGATATCCAATGTTGAGGTCATATAATTTTTGTAGTTTATCTTTTTGGTGAATGGTTTATTTTGATCATATTTTAATCGCTTTGCGCCAGTTAAATCGCTTTCAATCATGTGGCCTTCAAATCCTTTAAAATCTAAGGTTGTTGTTTTTGTGGTGTCGATTGTCCATTGCAGCGGATATGTTTTTTTATTTCGCATATTAGTAACTGCATTTTTACGTAATGCTGAAATAGTCTCACCTTCATTTTCAGTAATTTCTATCATACTTTTCATAAGCTCATAAGTACCTTCAACACGTTGCTTGTAAGGTTTTAGCATGTGTGTTTCTACCATCATACCTAAAGTGTTCCATAAGGTTGTATAGCCTGTTGAATAGCGAGGAGAATCCATAAACTGACTAAAGCCTTGTTCTGGAGTTCTATTAAAGACATTGACGTATGGTGTAATATCCCAATCTTTTTCTATCAATTTTTGTTGTAGTTGAGGCCTCATTTTGGTATGAAGAAAACTGCCAAGTTCTCCGCCCAATTTATTGTGTTGTGTAAACAAATGTGTTAATGTATATTGGTAATCTGCACCATTGCTTACGTGGTTATCAATAAAGACATCTGGTTGTACTAAATGAAATATTTGAGCAAAAGTTCTTGCGTTTTTGGTATCAGATTTTATAAAATCCCTGTTCAAATCAAAATTACGCGCATTACCTCTAAATCCATAGGATACCGGACCGTTTTGATTGGTTCTTGTTGTGGTGTTTCGGTTTAAACTTCCGCCGACATTATAAATTGGAATCGTCACTAAAGTTGTAGATTTAGGCATGTCAACTTTGCCTTGAACGATATCTCGAAAGAGCATCATAGTTGCATCAATGCCATCAGACTCTCCTGGATGTATTCCATTGTTAATTAATAGAATACGGTTATTTTTTCTAATTTCAGAATACTCAAATTTACCATCAGGATTTAGAGTGATTATATGAAGTGGTTTTCCAGAATCTGTCTCACCAAAACTATCAATTTGTACTTCTGAAAACACGTCTGCCAAGTTCTTGTAAAATGAAATAGTTTCGTTGTAGGTTGCAGTTTCTAGACCGTCAGATTTTTCAAATTGTGTTGTGAAATCATAGGTTTTGGAGTCATTATTGGGCGTGCAAGACCAAAAAAAAAGTAATAGTATTAAGATGCCTGCTCTTATTATGTTCTGATTTTTAGATAGATATTTCAAATTGTTCATATGTTGTTCATTTCTTTATAAATGTCATTTAAAATCAGTTCAAAGTTACTCTAAATTTGATTTATCCCTCTAAACTAATAACTATAATGAAAGTATGTATTCTCCCTTTTGGAAAAATCAACTTGATTACTCCTCAAATTGCCGAAATTATTATCAACGAAGGCATAACCCTAGACAAGCAGCAAGTTCAAGACTATCATCATGTATTGCGATCTCGCTTAGAAGCTCCGTTTTCAATATTAATTAATAAAGAAAATACTTATTCCTATACGTTTGAGGCTCAATTAGAGTTGGGTAACATCAACGATATTGCTTACAGAGCTGTTGTTGCTTATAATCATAATGCAGAAATGGCTACTCAAATAATAATGGATCTCAACAAAAAAAATAATTGGAACATTGAAATTTTTAGAGAGCGACTTGCAGCCCTAAATTGGTTGAACACTCATATTAATAATAGAAATGCAGTATGAATACTCCACTAATTTTAATTAATTTTACAGCTCCTTAATTTTAAGTTATGTCACAAACTACAAATACTATTCTAATGATACGTCCTGTTAGCTTTAGGATGAATGAACAAACTGCTGTCAATAATTATTTTCAAGAAGAGTTGAAATTGAAAAATGCAGAAATCAATGCGAAGGCACTATTAGAGTTTGATTACTTTGTTGACAAGCTTAGAGCAGTAGGTGTTCGTGTGATTGTTGAACAGGATGATAAGTTAACAGATACACCAGATTCTATTTTTCCCAATAACTGGGTGAGTTTTCATGAAAATGGTGACGTAGGTTTATATCCAATGTTTGCTGAGAATCGCCGAAAGGAAAGACGTGATGAGATTTTTATACGTTTAGAAAAAGAAGGTTTTCAAATTAATAATATTATAGATTACACCAGTGCAGAAGACGAAGGTGTTTTTCTTGAAGGAACAGGGAGTCTTCTTCTTGATCGCATAAATTCAAAAGCCTACTGCGCATTGTCAGCACGTGCTGATGAAGAATTGTTTATAGAGTTTTGTGAAGATTTTGAATATACTCCAGTTCTATTCACAGCAAACCAAAACGTTGAAGGTAAGCGTTTGGCAATCTATCATACTAATGTAATGATGTGTTTAGGAGAGCTGTTTTCTGTGATATGCTTGGATTCAATTGATGATAAAAAGGAACGAAAAAATGTTGTCAAAAACCTTAAACAAGATGGTAAAACAATCATAGAGATTAGCGAAAGCCAAATGCATCAATTTGCAGGTAATATGTTACAGGTTATGGGGAATAATGATCAACGTTATTTAGTAATGAGTAAGGCTGCTCATGATAGTTTAACTCCAAAACAGGTTGCAGATATTGAAAAATTTTGCCCAATCGTATCTAGTTCTTTAGAGACTATAGAAACATGTGGAGGTGGAAGTGCTCGTTGTATGATGGCTGAGGTGTTCTTGCCTAAAGTATAACCTAATTTTTAGGCTCAATCTTAGGAAGTTCAACATAGAATTTAGTACCTATACCAAGTGTGCTTTCAACCCAGATTCTACCATTGTTTAACTCTACTAATTCTTTACAAATCGTTAAACCTAAACCTGTACCTTTTTCATTACTTGTTCCTCTAGTAGTAAACGTTCCACTTTGGAATAGCTTATCTATGTTTTCTTTAGAAATGCCAACTCCTGTATCTTCAATACAAATTAAACTCTTTCCATTGTGATCAGAATTTGATACCGTAATAGAATCACCTACACGCGTAAATTTAACTGCGTTTGTAATTAAATTTTGGACCACGATTTCTATCATACTTCTATCTGCATATATGAAATCTCTTCGTGACTCATCAATAAGAATAATACGCTTTTGTTCAATTTTTTGCTCAACTAAACTTATCTTATTTTTAAATATGTCCTGTACATTAAAAAGTTCTGCTTTTGGTTCTAAATTCTGCATTTGAGACTTAGACCAATTTAAAAGATTGTAAAGCAATTGTGATGCACTATCTGCGTTTTCACTAAGCTCAGGTACTAAGTCGTAAAATTCCTCACGTGAAATACCATCTTCTTTAAGTAAATCAATAAATCCTTTGATAGATGAAATAGAATCTTTTAAATCATGTGATACAATAGAAAACAACCTGTCTTTTACATGATTTACTTCCTCAAGATGTTTAGTTTGTTTTGAAAACTCTTTATTGCTCAATGTGATTTCTGCATTCTTGTCTTGAAGTTCTTGGTTAAATTTTAAAGTGCTTTTACGTTTTAAATATATTAATAACAATATTGTCGAGACAATTAAAAAAGCACCTCCTAATACGTATGATATTACGGTTTGTTTTTTGAAATCAATAGCTTCTTTTTTATCTTGTTTTTGTAATGCTAACGCATTAAAGTCTCTAATGTCATTTAAAGGCTCTACTTCTACTGGTTTGGTGATGACAGGAATTTTTGGTTGATTTTCTTGATCAAGCTCACGTTTTAGAGTATAATATTTTCCTTGCCAGTAAAATGCATTTTGAAAACGACCTCTAATTGAATCTAATTCTTTATGAAGTTTGTAATTTTTAAGAAGTTCTAGCTCACTATCAATTGCACGAGCAATGGTGTGTGCTTCATCTATTTGAATAGCTGCAGTTTTATAATTCTTTAACTGCATATTTAATTCGCCAACAGCATTAAGTGCTCTTAAGATGCCATTTTTATTATCTATTTTTCTATTAAATTCTAAACCCTCAAACAAGTAGTCAGTCGCTTTTCTGTAATCCTTAAAACGCAGGTATTCTGCACCAATTCTAGGTAAGATTTCGCCTCGAAGTATTTGATCACTATTTGGGTTAAGAAGCGTTAGCGCATTCTCATAGTATTCTATTGCTTTTCTATGTTCTTTTCTCTCAGAATATAGGTTTGCGATATTACGTGTAGATATTTTTATACCCGTACTATCTTTCAATTGTTTTCTTACCGTTAAAGCTTTGAGGTTAAACTCTAGAGATTTATCAATTTGATTCGTGTTATAATAGGCATCAGCGAGATTGTTATAAGCAGAGCTTAATTCATCTTTAAGATTTCTGGTTTCAAATGTTTGTATTGCAGACAATGAGCTCTGTAGACCTACAGCGTAATTACCGCGTTTAATTTCAATTAAGCCAATACTATTGTTCACTTTGGCAATTCCTAAAGTATCATTTAATTGGTTATAATGTCTACGTGACCTATTGAAACCGTCAATTGCATTGTAATAATCATCATTATTAGCATAAATTAAAGCTTTATAATAATAGACACCAGCAATTCCTTTTGTATGATTAAGGAGCTTAGATAAGCGTTCTGTGTTGTCAATATAAGTGAGGGCCTTTTTATAACTCTTAGCGTTGTATAATGCATGAACTAGTCTTAACGAGGTTTCAATTTTTAAAGAATCCTGTTTTTGATAAGCTAATTCTACAGTAAGACTATCTATCTCTTTTGTTTGTGAAAAACAAAAAAGCGAAGTACATAAAACAGCTAAAGTTATTAACAGTTTCATACTTTCATTAGGGTATGAATAATTGCAAAATTATTTAAACTCGAAACATCCTTTAATATTGGATAGTTACGGTGGGAAAATAATAATGTCAATCTCATTGAAGATTGATTATTAAGGTTCATCAACGTTTGGGACTTTGATTAATAGCCTTCCAAAAATGGAGAAAAAGGTTCTTAAACACTAATTTTTAGGTTTTAATACCTATAAATTAGTTAAAGTGAAGTTTATGAATTTGAAAAACATCGACGAATAGATTAACGGTACAAATCATAGGAAAACTGCACTTTGGTCGTTGAAATGCATGATAGTTCTGTGAATTGAGTTAAAGTATTGGAAAACAGTATTTTGAGTAAATTTTGGTTAAAAGTAGTGTTACGCGTAATGCCAAGACTAATAGTCTTTTATAGTCTCTCATTGTTTTAATAATTGGAACAATACTATTCTTGGAAAACCTTACCCTATCATACATTATATTTCTTAATGGTTTGTTTGAGTTCTTCATGTGTTCAGAATAATCAATAAAAGCGCTTTTGCATCTTAAAAATTTAATAAAAAACCTATCTTTGCGGACTTAAAAACGATACCAAAATGAATCTTCAGGAGACACTCTCACACAATGTAAAACAAGCTGTTAAAGCTGTTTTTGATGCAGAATTACAATCGGTAGAATTTCAAGCAACACGTAAAGAGTTTGCTGGAGATATTACAGTAGTTGTGTTTCCTATGTTAAGGGTTGTAAAAGGTAATCCTGTTCAAATAGGAGAGCAGATAGGTCAGTATTTGGTTGGACATGTGGATGAGGTTAAAGGATTTAATGTCGTAAAGGGCTTCTTGAATATTGAAATAGAGGATTCGTATTATATCAATTTCTTCAATAATATTAAGGATCTACCACAATATGGGTTTATACCAACAAGCTTAAAACAAAAAGCGGTTATGGTGGAGTACTCTTCACCAAACACCAATAAGCCTTTGCATTTAGGTCACGTTAGAAATGTGATTTTGGGGTATAGTGTTTCTGAAATTTTAAAAGCTTCAGGGCGCAAAGTTTACAAGACTCAAATCATTAATGATCGAGGGATTCATATCTGTAAAAGTATGTTGGCTTGGAAGCGCTTTGGAAATGATGAAACGCCACAATCGACAGGTTTAAAAGGCGATAAGCTAGTTGGGAACTATTACGTCAAATTTGATAAAGAATATAAAGCTGAAATACAACAGCTCATTTCCGAAGGACAAACAGAAGAGAATGCTAAGAAAAATGCACCAATTATACTAGAAGCCCAGCAAATGCTCCTCAAATGGGAAGCTGGAGATGATGAGGTTGTCGCGCTTTGGAAAATGATGAACTCGTGGGTTTATGAAGGGTTTGATGCTACATATAAAAGTATAGGTGTTGATTTTGATAAATTGTACTATGAAAGTCAAACCTATTTATTAGGAAAAGAGTTTGTTGCCGAAGGTTTAAAAATAGGTGTATTCTTAAAAAAAGAGGATGGCTCGGTTTGGTGTGATTTAACCGATGATGGTCTAGACGAGAAAATTGTGCTTCGTAGCGATGGTACTGCAGTATACATGACTCAAGATATTGGGACTGCAATCCAACGTGTTAAAGATTTTCCAGATGTTGGAGGTATGGTTTATACCGTTGGTAATGAGCAAGAGTATCATTTTCAAGTGCTATTCTTAATCATTAAAAAATTGGGGTTTGACTGGGCAGATAACCTCTATCATTTAAGTTATGGTATGGTAGACTTACCTTCAGGAAAAATGAAGAGTAGAGAAGGTACTGTTGTAGATGCTGATGATTTGGTTGATGAAATGGCGCAGACTGCTGGAGAGATTTCTGAAGAGTTAGGAAAGCTTGACGGCTATTCACCCGAAGAAAAAAAAGACTTATATAAAACAATTGGTTTAGGTGCTTTAAAGTATTTTATCTTAAAAGTAGATCCTAGAAAACGTATTTTATTTGATCCAAAAGAGTCTATTGATTTTCAGGGAAATACGGGTCCGTTTATTCAATATACCTATGCTAGAATTCAATCTATTTTGCGTAAATCTAATATTGATTCTACGGTTACATTGAGCACAGTAGACGTGTCTTTACATGACAAAGAAAGAGAACTCATAAAACAATTAGAGTTATTTCCTGAGGTGATTAAAAATGCAGCAGATAATTATAGTCCAGCGTTAATTGCTAATTACACCTATGAGTTAGTAAGAGAATTCAATTCGTTTTACCAGAACGTGTCTATTCTAGGAGCCGATAATGAGACTGAAAAAATATTTCGTGTACAACTAGCGCAAAGTGTTGCTAATGTTATTAAGAACGCATTTGGTTTGTTAGGTATTCATGTGCCTAAGCGTATGTAGATTAAAATTGTCCTTCATGAGTAATAGCTTATTTGATATGTGCTAAATGATGGTTGCTATACCAAGCATACATTCCAATGGTTTCGTCAATAGAAATACGTTTACCGTATTCTGGATGAATAAATTCTTTTTTCAGTTCTTGTTCGGAAATGTGCCTAAATAACTTGCCTAGTTTTGCATGAAGACTATGTAGTAAATTTAAAGGGCCTCCCAAATTATCATCATGGCTATCTGCGCAATGATGAACCACTTGCTTGCAGTTCCATCCCTCTGGTCTGTATTGCCAGTTTAATTGTTCTTTAAATAGATTTTTTGTGATTTTTTAAATTTCCGAAGAAAAACGCTAAATAGCTCTAATACAATAGTTTATCCTGTCCGAAGACATCGTGTCAGGCTTTTGAAATTCTTCAATGGGGAAACGTTAATTGTCTAAACCTTTTGAAGTTAAAATGGCTGTTTTTAAAATCGTAATCTAAAGCTAATATTTGGTGTGATACCCAAAGATAAATTATCTATTGTTATGATATCACCATCAGTATTTTTTACGTAATAGGTATTAATGACATTTTCTCTATCAAAGAGGTTCCATATGGAGGCACCAATAGAGGCGTCTAATTTATCAGCGAATTTTAATTGATAGGTTGCTGATAGATCTGTTCTAAAATAATCACTTATACGACCGCTATTAGGAGTCGTGTAATCAATTTGAGTGCTTGATTGGTCTTGGAGTTCTAAAGGGAGTGTTTGAGGTCTGCCAGAGTGCCAATTGAAACCCAAAGCAAATTTTAAATTATCAAAATTATAGGTGCTTGCAAAGGTCACAGCATGTCTCACGTCGATATTATTAGGGAATGGATTACCATCATTCAATTCATCAAAAACATAGTCGTTTTTACTATAAGAATAACTTAACCAGGTACTAAAAAATTCAAACTGTTTATTGATTAAAAAATCAATTCCACTAACTTGAAATTTACCAATCTCCTCTACAAATTGAAATTGATTTTGGAAACCTTGACTTTGAGATGTGATGCCTTCAATATCTTTAATAAAGGCTTCAATGCTGATAAGTAGCTTGTTTTTGTTGTAGTGAATACCTGCTGCTGCTTGAACACTTTTAATAATAGGGATGTTTTCATTATTAGATAAAATCCATCTGCGTTTTTCAATACCTAAAAAATCATTCTGTAAATCTATAATTTGAGACGTTGTTTGACTTTTTAACTCTGCTAAAAATTCTAATCTAAAATCATTGTTTAATTTGTGACTTACAGATAGTCTCGGCTCCGTAAAAAACTCTGAAAATTTTTCAATATAATTAGTTCTTAAACCTATTCTAGCATAGGTGTTTTTATTGGCCGAGGTAAATTCTGCTTCACCATAAATGGAATGTGTTCGAACCACTTCTTTTGTAAATTGCTCAGTTTCTGGATTATTGGTCTCTTCAGCATTACTAATAATTACTTCGCTAAATTGATAACCACCATGTATTTTTAAATTGTCATCGATATGATTGGTAGCATTAATCTTTACACCTAAATCATTGACGTTGTTATCTTGATTGATACGTTGATCATTTGCAATATTAAAGTTTGTGGCTTTTAAGTCGTAATTGGTATAGTAGAATTGAGCAGTCGTTGTGAGTTTGCTATTCCAGTATTTTAGATATTCAAAACCTGTTGCAAAATTATTTTGTTCTAATTCATTTCTTAGTGGTATGCCAGAGTCATCATTTGCTTGTTGGTCATAGGTTAACTTATTATTAATCGTTAAAAAGTTAAACCTAAATTGGTCTTGATCTGTGATGTCATATAAAAACTTTGTAGCGATATCATAAAAATAGAAGCGTTCATTATTTGAAATCACTTCGGACGCTCCTTGTTGCGGATTAGAAAAATCACTATCCTGAAACACACGTTGTAGGTATTGGTCGTAGGTTGGTGTGAAAATAAAGTCAGTTATAGACCGTCTTATAGAAACTTGAACCTCTGTCTTTTCATCCAATGGTACTTTTGCAAAGCCATCTGCATTGATGAGGTTGAAACCTACTCCTGCCTTAAATTCTTGATCTAAATTATTAGAGAGTTGCATGTCAATCACGCTAGAAACACCATCACCAAACTTGACGCTGGTTCCATTTTTTGAGACATTAACTTCTTTGGTTAAATACGGATTAAATGCAGATACTAAACCAAAAAAATGTCCAGATTGGTACATTTTTATGCCATCCCATAGAATCAAATTTTGATCGTGAGTTCCTCCGCGCACATTAATGTTTGATACACGTTCATCAACACTCATAACTCCAGGTAAGGCTTGGATACTTTGTAGAATGTCTGGCTCTAAAAGTCCAGGGAGAATACCAAAATCTTCAGTATTGATATTAATTTTACCATCACTTCGTTTTGAGATGCCTTTGGTTAAGAAGTTTGTAATAACAACCTCTTCAAGTTTTTGTGTTATAAAACTGCTAAATGGATTAGACCGTTTTGAAATGACAACACTGGTCTTATTTAGGATTATGAAATCAAGATTAGTTTCAGATCTTAAATATTCTAAGGTGTTTTCTAGTGATAAAATTTCCGAAGGAAGACTAACACTTTTAAAAGCTACAGTTTGATCTAAAAAGGTAAAGTTTATACTAAATCTGGATTCTAATATGGTGAGAACTTCGGTCAGCGGAAGTTTTATTTTTGAATTTGACTGTGCAAAACTGCTACTCAAACTCAAAAATAATAAGATTATAAAAAGATAGAGGACACCTTTTTTATTCACGTTTTAGTCTAATGATATTATCCGTTTTACTATACTTTAATTGTAAAGGTAAAGTAATAGATTTTAAGGCAATTTCAATATCATTATGTGTAAAACTTCCTGTAAAATTTTGAGAGTCATTGATGGCATCAAACTCTACAGATACATTGTATTGTCGTTCAAATTCCTTAATGACTTCTCGGTATGGGATACTCCTAAAGGTGCTCTTTTTGGTTAACCATGATGGACGTAATAAATTTTCTTTTTCAGTGGCAATATATTTCCCATCAATAATTAAAAAAGTGTCTCCTGGTAGGAGTGTGATTTGTTTTGTTTTACTAGTTACAGCAACTTTTCCTTCGTAGCAAGTCACTTCAAAATAGTCTTTACGCTGCTTAACATTAAATTGTGTTCCTAGAACGGTAACAGTTCCTAAATCTGTTTTTACATCGAATTTTTTTCCTTTGGCAACCTTAAAGAATGCTTCACCATTTAAGGTTAAATGACGATTGTTATCCCAATTAGATTCATTAAATATAATGGTTGACATGGCATTTAATTCTACTTGAGACACATCTGGTAATACTAATGTTTTTTGTTGTGATGCGACTGTATTGGTTATGCTGTCAAGAGTTGTAGTATAGAAATACATGCCAAATGCGATGACTAAAATTGCAGCAATTTTTGATAATGTAGTAAATAATTTATTTGGATTCTTTTTGATAGAATCAATAGATTTTAAAACGTGTTTGAAAGCTTCATCTTCGTTAATAGTATCTGCTTTAAAGCCAATGATTTCTTGGTCTAATTTAATTAAACTAGGATAATCTTCAAGCTGTTTAAAAGCTTCAAGTTCTATTGGGTTTAGGTTATGATCTAACCATTTTTGTATGAGATCTTCTCTGTTCATTGTTCTCTATTCAAGCATATAACAGTTTACTATTAAAAAGTCCTACCTATAAAATTAAAGGTTAAAAAAAATAATATTGATTAAAAAAGCTAAACCTTAAATCACAGCTCATGAATGTCTTTTCTTAATTTTTTAAGAGCGCCATAAATGCGTTTTTCTACTGCCTTTGTTGATATGTCTAGTAGTTGTGCTATTTCTTTAAAACGCTTACCTTCAACTCTGTTCATTAAAAATGCAACGCGCTGCGCTTCTGTTAAACCAGCAATTGCTTTTTCTAATTTTGCTCTGTATTCTTTTTCTTGAAGTAAAAATTCTGGATTTATATTCGTACTGTGCTTTGGTATAATCTTTCGATGCCTTAACACGACTTTTTGATGAGCAAACTCGTTTAACATTAAGTTATTTGCAGTTGTAAATAAAAAACTTTTGGCTTTGTTCTGTGGGATTTTGGCACAATTCTCCCATAATTTCACAAATGCTTCTTGCATTTTGTCTTGTGGATTTAACTGGCTTCCAAATTTATAGTAGAGAAAGTCATGCAGATCTTTGGAGTGTTTCCTAAAGATAGAGGAGAACAACTGTTCTTCGCAAATATGGTCTTTAAGCGGTTTTGACATATTTATTTTTGGTTATGGCGAAGTTATAAAATTAAATATTGAAGATGAGGGTAGGGGTTTTATGTTTTTAATTGTTCTATTAAAAATATAAGGAAACGTTAAGTAAGCTTAACCGTTAATTTTAGTTTTTAGTTGGTTAGAAAGGATTGTTGGTCATAACAATCCTTTTTTTTGTGCATTAAATATTTATTTTTTTATTGAATCGTAAAGTCGTGCTTTTGCTTTCTTATGATGATTTTGTAGCCAATCATAAATGTTAATATTAGGGTGCGGTTTTATTTCTTCAATTGCACTTCATAAATACATCACAAATCGCTAAATTTGTGCCTTTAAAATTCTACAAGAATATGTTTAATAATTTAAGTGAAAAGTTAGATAAAGCGTTACACGTACTAAAAGGTCATGGTAGCATTACAGAAGTAAATGTTGCTGAAACCTTAAAAGAAGTTCGTAGAGCACTTTTAGATGCCGATGTTAACTTTAAAATTGCCAAAGAATTTACCACAAGGGTTAAGGAAAAGGCGTTAGGTCAAGATGTTTTAACAAGTTTACAGCCAGGACAGTTGATGGTGAAGCTGGTTAAAGACGAGTTGACAGAATTAATGGGAGGAGATGCAGAAGGGATTAATCTTTCTGGTGATCCAAGTATTATTTTAATGTCTGGTTTACAAGGTTCTGGTAAAACGACCTTTTCTGGTAAATTAGCCAATTACTTAAGAAATAAGAAAACTAAAAAACCATTATTAGTAGCTTGTGATGTGTATCGTCCTGCTGCAATTGATCAATTACATGTTGTAGGTGACCAATTAAAAATTGATGTTTATAGTGATAAAGGTAATAATGACCCAGTTTCAATTGCACAAGCGGGTATAGCGCATGCAAAAGCAAATGGACACAATGTTGTTATTATTGATACAGCGGGTCGTTTGGCTGTTGATGAAGCCATGATGGATGAAATTTCTAACATCCATAAAGCAATTCAACCTCAGGAGACCTTGTTTGTAGTAGATTCTATGACAGGTCAAGATGCTGTGAATACTGCTAAGGCCTTTAACGATATTTTGAATTTTGATGGTGTAATCCTTACTAAACTGGATGGTGATACACGAGGTGGAGCAGCCATCTCTATTAAATCTGTAGTAAATAAACCAATTAAGTTTATTGGTACAGGTGAGAAGATGGAGGCGATTGATGTCTTCTATCCGTCACGTATGGCAGATCGTATCTTAGGGATGGGAGATGTTGTGTCTCTTGTTGAAAGAGCTCAAGAACAATATGATGAAGAGGAAGCACGTAAGATTCAAAAGAAAATTGCCAAAAATCAATTTGGTTTTGATGATTTCTTGAAGCAAATTCAGCAAATCAAGAAAATGGGTAATATGAAAGATCTTATCGGCATGATTCCTGGAGCAGGGAAAATGATGAAAGATGTTGATATTGACGATGATGCATTTAAAGGTATTGAAGCTATTATTCATTCTATGACTCCAGATGAGAGATCAAATCCATCAGTTATAAACGCTAGTCGTAAGAAACGAATTGGAAAAGGATCAGGAACTTCAGTTCAAGAAGTGAATCAACTTTTAAAGCAATTCAACCAAATGAGCAAGATGATGAAGATGATGCAAGGCGGAAAAGGAAAAGCAATGATGCAAGCTATGAAGGGGATGAATTAAAATAATTAGCAGTGTTCAGTTTTCAGTAAACAGTCCACTCTTGTTCTTAAATAAAAATAAACAATATTTTAAACTGTAGACTGCCAACTGAAGACTGCTAACTGAAGACTATAAAAATGACAATTCTAGATGGTAAAAAAGTAAGCAACGATATTAAAAACGAAATCAAAGAACAGGTTGATAAAATGAAAGCTAAAGGCGAGAAAGTACCGCATTTGGCTGCAGTTATCGTTGGAAATGATGGCGCAAGCTTAACTTATGTTGGGAGTAAAGTACGGGCTTGTGAGCGTGTTGGGTTTGAATCAACAATGGTCCGTATGTCTAATACAACCAGTGAAATTGAATTGTTAGATAAGATTGAACAATTAAACCAGAATAATGATATAGACGGGTTTATAATCCAATTACCGCTACCTCCACAAATTAATACTCAAAAAGTGTTGATGGCGGTTGATCCAAGTAAAGATGTTGATGGTTTTCATCCAGAAAATTTCGGGAAAATGGCATTGGATATGAGTACATTTATTCCTGCCACACCTTTTGGTATTTTGGAGCTTATGGATCGTTATGGTGTTGAAACTAAAGGTAAACATACTGTTGTGATTGGTAGAAGTCATATTGTTGGACGACCAATGAGCATCTTAATGGGACGTAAAGGGTTTCCTGGAAATTCTACAGTAACATTAACACATAGTCACACAAAAAATATTACACAAATCACATCTCAAGCAGATATTATTATTTCTGCATTAGGCGTGCCAAATTTCTTAAAAGCAGAAATGGTAAAGGACGACGTTGTAATTATAGATGTTGGGATTACAAGAGTGCCAGATGAGACGTCTCCAAAAGGGTATAGAATTACTGGTGATGTTGATTTTGAAAACGTAAGCAAGAAAGCAAGTTATATTACACCAGTTCCTGGTGGAGTTGGTCCAATGACTATAGCAATGCTTCTTAAAAATACATTATTAGCTAGAGAGCAACGCATGTAATCTTGCTGCCCTATAAAAAGTAATGTAAAGAACCTATTCTTAGATTAAATTTTATATTGCAGTATGATTATATTATGTACTGCTGTAAATCGTGTGCAAATTTTAAGTTGGGAACATCTTATTCCAATTGTATTTGCTGTAATTATTGCGGTGACTTTAATTCGGTTTTCAAGATCAATTTCTTCGGAAGGTCAGCAGCATGTCATTCACTATTTTGCTATTTTTATTTCGCTAACAGTTATAGTTTTTCATGTGCATAGCATGATGACTAAAGACTATAATATTAGAACAGACTTGCCTTTGTATTTGTGCAGTCTTCTGGGTATTATAATTCCAATTTTCACTTATTACCGAAAGTATTGGATGTTTGAGATCCTAGTTTTTTGGATCATCGCTGGAACCTTACAGGGAGTCATTACTCCAGATATTGCTGAAGGTTTTTCCAGTCTAGATTATTTTAGGTATTGGATAGTTCACTTAGGATTGTTAATTGTAATAGCCTACAACATATTCGTCTTTAAGCTAAGACCTAAACTTAAAAGTGTTTTTAAATCCTTTATGGCATTGCAACTCTATGTCATAATGATGATTGTAATCAATTACGTTTTAGAGGCTAATTATTTTTATTTGAATAGAAAGCCAGAATCGGCTTCGTTATTAGATTATTTTGGTGAGTGGCCTTATTATATTGTTGTTGCTCAGTTGATAATAATCCCGTTATTTTTAATAATTTATATGCCATTTTATTTTTCCGAAGAAAAGAAAAAATTACTTGGTAAATAACTGAGTCATATCTTTAAAAGCTTTGAATTCTAGTGCATTTCCTGCAGGATCTAAAAAAAACATGGTGGCTTGTTCACCAACTTGACCTTCAAACCTAACATAGGGTTCAATAACAAATGCTACACCTTTGTCTGCAATGGTCTTAGAGAAGTCCTGAAACGTATCCCAAGGCAGAACAACACCATAATGAGGTACAGGAACAGATCTGCCATCAACAGCATTAGTATGAACATCCTCTGTAGATTTTGGCTTATAATGAATAACAAGTTGATGGCCAAAAAAATTGAAATCTACCCAATGATCACTACTTCGTCCTTCTTCACAATTGAGAATATCTCTGTAAAACAGTCTACATTCGTCTAGATTATGAACAGGGATTGCGATGTGAAACGGCGAAACTATAGTTGACATGAGTCTTCTATTTATTAGTGTTATCTAGATAGGTTTTGGTAGAAGCTGCAAGTAGATTGTTTAATTCTGTGAATTCTTCTTTAGTTAGCTCTCTGTATTCTCCAACAGGCATATCTAAAGGGATGTTCATAATACGTGTGCGCTTTAAGGTCTCTACTTCAAAGGTTAGATATTCACACATACGACGTATTTGCCTGTTTAGTCCCTGAGTCAAAATGATACTAAATGTTTGTGAATCTAATTTTTTAACTTGACATTTTTTAGTCGTTTTCTCTAGGTCTTCTAGGTAAATTCCGCCAGACATTCGCAAAAGAAATGTTTGAGAAATCGGTTTATCAACTCTTACGATGTATTCTTTTTCGTGGTTATTACTGGCTCTAAGAATTTTATTTACAATATCTCCATCATCGGTTAAAAGGATTAAACCTTCACTCGGTTTATCCAGTCGTCCAATAGGGAAAATACGTTTAGGGTACTTTATAAAGTCAATGATATTATCTTTCTCTACGCGAGTATCTGTGGTGCAAACGATGCCTACAGGTTTATTGAACGCTAAATAGACAAAGTCTTCATTTGTGTCCTCTATGAGTTTTCCATCGACATGAACTTCATCCGTTGGAGCAATTTTGGTTCCCATTTCTGGAACAACTCCGTTGATAGTAACACGTCCAGCGTCTATAAGTCTGTCTGCTTCTCTGCGAGAACAGTGGCCAACTTCACTAAGAAATTTGTTGATTCGTTTTAAATTATCTGACATTTTTCAAAAGTACAATAGATTAATGACAAAGAAAGAGCAAATTAATTTATCGCAATTAAATAATTTACTAATCTTATTATTTCAGAAATTGCATAAGCAACCAAAATTGTTTGAATTGAGACTTCATCCTTGTATGGCTTATAGTTTTTTAGAGCTAAGATGTAAGCGATAGTTGGTACTATCATCAATGTTTGAGTTTCTAACATATATGGCCAATGTTGAGTCTTAAAAATGAAAGAAATTAACGTTGATAATGCTAAAATTATTGATAGCCATTTTTTTGAATAAATAGAGTAAACAGAGTAAATAAGCGTTAATATTCCGAAGCTTAAATATGAAATGTCAATTGATGAATTTTCATCAAAAAAAGAAGATATAAAACTTAAGATATATCCAAGTAAGATGATTTTTAAAAACTTAGTATTTGTTTTGTTAAACATCAAGATTCCTATAAATACCGCAACTGAAATTATAAGTTTTCCTAATGACATAATATACTATGCGTTAACAAAATCTATAATATGATTGTTTACCTCTTCATGACGTAAACCGTGACCAAAGCCTTCCGTAGAAATAAGTGTTGCATTTTTGTAATAATTTTTAAAATCCTCTGCATCACTATAAGGAATGATTCTATCTTTTTTATCGTGAATTAACAATCCATCAACAGTAGTTTCTTCTAAAAAACGCGCAGCATTAAAATGTTCTGGTTCTTGATTAAAACGCTCAAATATAAGATTATTCATGGCTTTTGAAACCCTTGTGTTATAACCCATCATTTTTACATATCTACTAAAAACACCAACAAAATTTGAAGGAGCACCAAGTAAGACTAATTTATTTACAGAAGGTAACTGGTATTTTTTCTGGAAAAATGCAGTCGCCATTCCGCCAACCGAATGTCCTATTATAATGTTAGCCTTGAACTTTTTTGCAACGACGTTAATGCATTCTGAATACAAAATAGCATTAAATACACGGCCACTTGTATTCCCGTGTGCAGGAGCGTCTAAAGCAACCACATTGTAATCTAAAGCATTGAGTTGTGTAATGAGATCTTTCCATCTAACTGTATTGCTTTCCCAACCATGGGCTAATAAAATAGTTTCCTTTTCTCCTAACCACCGATACGTCATAATGTTGACATCTTCATAATTGACATCTTCTATAAAAGCAGTTAATAGAAAGTCTTTTTCAGGTTCTTTTAATTTTATTTGACGTGGTTTAGAAAATAGATTTAAAGCCATTTTTCCACCATGTCGAGGTGATATATAACTAACCAAATTTATAATAGAGCCCACCATTTGAATTATGAATTCTTTCATTTATTCTTCTCTATTTACAAGGTTCATAGAAAAAGCAGGTGTGCAAATTGCTATATATGTGCAAGCAATAGTAAATGGGTTGGAGTATTGTACTCTTGTGTTTTTGTTAATCTTAATAGACTGACCAGCCTCAAGAACTATAGTCTCATCATCTATTATAAACTGTTTTTTGCCTTTTATAATGTAGGTGTATTCATCAAACTCTGGAGTTTGAAAAGGTTCACTCCATCCTGCAGGAGCTATCATATGAGCAATACTGATTTGTGAGTTACCATCTGTGGCATTGCCAAAATGTTCTTTGATGACCTTACCGTCTGTAGTGGGAACAACAAACGGAGAGTCTTGAATTTTGTATTTTTTCATTTATAATGATGTGTTCTCACTAAACTATTATTTATTCCTTGGGCAACATAACAAAGTTCTCGTGAAGTTGCTCAATCTCATTTTACCAAACTATTATAAAATATTTGATTTTTGCAGTATCAGGTATTTGTACAGGATCTATTTTAAGAGTCATGTCAAATCTCAAATTTGCAGGTAATTCTTTTTTATCTATTGTAAATGATGTATTAATTTCATTAACAGAAATTACTATTGAATTTATAAGGTTATTTATACTAGAAATCTCATAAGCCTCTTTAATATCTTTAAACGTACTTAAGGTCGAAATATTATTGGCTGTTTTATAAGACTCACTTAATATTCTAACACTCTCAATTACAGATGTAGAATCTAATGCTTGACTAGGAGTAAGACTTAGTAGTTTTTCGCCTGTAGAAGAATAGATATCAATATCCGTGTTTTGACCAGTGAATTCATCTCCTTTAATAGACGCCTTTACAATTGAATCTTTTGCAAAAACTAGTTTTAAATCCTTAACCTGAGTAGAATCTGTTAGTAGTCCAACGTTTTGTTTGTTTATCAAAAATGGATTTTGTTCTTTTTTCGAAGTACAACTTAATAGTAATACGGTTAAAATAATAATTGTAAATAGGTGTTTCATATGGGTTCTAAAATTTATGTTTAAAAAAATATTTATTTGTTATTTAAAGAGTTTTGTCAAAATACCAAGGACACTTCTAATGACGGTTGGGCTTGTCAAAACTTTAATTATTGGGTTTTGTCTTGTGCTTCTACTTCGTGACCTTGAGGTACGTTGTTTGCGTTCTGAATTTTCGAGTTTTTCTTTTTCCAGACGTGCTTTTTCTTTAGCTTCTTCTGCTTCTGCTATCTCAATTTTCTTATTGAGCATTTCATAAGCACTCTCTCTGTCAATATCTTGATTATATTTTTTGGCTAACTTAGATTTGCCTAGTAAACCACTAAGTTCTATATCTGAAAGAATATCCATTCTACTCATTGGAGCACGCATCATCGTTGCAGCTAGAGGTGTAGGTTTCCCTTTTTCATCTAATGCAGATACCAATGCTTCTCCAATACCTAACGAGGTTAATACATCAGCAGTATCGTAAAATTCAGTATCTGGGTAATTTTGAGCAGTTAATTTAATTGCTTTTCTGTCTTTTGCGGTAAAAGCGCGCAAAGCATGTTGTACTTTTAAGCCTAATTGACCTAAAACAGCTTCTGGAACATCGGTTGGATTTTGAGTTACAAAATACAAACCAACTCCTTTACTACGAATCAGCTTTACAATACTTTCAATTTGACTTAATAATGCTTTTGAAGCTTCATTAAAAATCAAATGCGCTTCGTCAATAAACATAATAAGTTCTGGTCGTCCACTGTCGCCTTGTTCTGGAAACGTAGAATATATTTCTGCCAAAAGACTCAACATAAATGTTGAAAATAACTTCGGTTTATCCTGGATATCTGTTAGTCGTATAATATTGATATAACCTCTTCCATTGTCATCAACACGCAATAAGTCATCAACTTCAAAAGACGTTTCTCCAAAAAAGAGATCGCCACCTTGCTGCTCAATTTCAACTACTTTTCTTAGAATAGCTCCTGTAGAGGCTGTTGATATTCTTCCGTAAGCTTCAGTAAATTCTTCTTTACCTTCTTGAGTTGCGTATTGTAGTATTTTTTTAAAATCTTTTAAATCTAGTAGTGGTAGTTTGTTATCATCACAATATTTGAAAATTACAGCAACAACTCCAGACTGTGTATTAGATAAGTCTAAGATTCTAGATAATAAAACAGGTCCAAATTCACTAACCGTTGCACGAAGTCTCACGCCATCTTGTTCAGACAAGGTCATAACTTCTACAGGAAATGATTTTGGATCAAATGGTAAGCCTATTTTTTTGTGACGTTCATCTATTTTTGGATGTCCAGGACTCGGTTTTGCTAGCCCACTGAGATCACCTTTTATATCCATTAATAATACAGGAACACCTTTTTCACTTAAACTCTCGGCCAAAACTTGAAGTGTCTTAGTTTTACCAGTACCAGTAGCGCCGGCAATCAAACCATGTCTATTCATGGTTTTTAGAGGAACATTCACAAAGGCATTGGTTAAGGTTTTACCATCTAACATGGCAGCCCCTAAAGTGATATAATCACCTTTATTTATGTTTCCCTCTGTGATTTCTTTTAAAAAATCTTCAGTTCTACTCATACTTCAAAATTTGCATAAAAATAGTGTAATTTTAGTCAAGAATTTATCTTGATTTTTTGTTTTAAACCGAAAAGTTTAGCTTTTGTGTTATTTCGAAGATGTTTTTTATCAACATAGCATAACTACGTTTATAAAAAAGAGCGAAAATAGAGTGCAAAATGGAGATTTTGCAGGTAGAACTAAGAGGCAAGACGAATTCTAAACATAAAATGAACTCAACTAAAAAATCTGCTATTTATTATTACTCTAATTTTTTTCTTCGGAAATGTCTCTTTTATAAATAGTTCTTCGGAAATCGTCTACCACAAATCTCACGAACCTAAAAAAGCACAAGCACCTTTTAGCGATGCAGTCGAAGCGAACGGATTTTTATTTCTAGCAGGACAGATTGGAATGGATCATAAAATAAGAATACTTGTCAAAGGCGGAATAGAACCAGAGACGAAACAATGTATAGATAATATTAAAGCGGTTTTGTAGCAGCATGATTCAGGATTAGATCAGGTTGTAAAATGTACTGTGATTTTAAAAGACATAAATGACATTGCAGCTTTTAATGACGTTTATACGTCCTACTTTCCGAAGAAACCAGCAAGAACAACATTCGCAGCATCAGGATTAGCTGTTGGAGCTCGTATTGAAATTGATGTAATAGCAGCTAAATAGTTTACAGTCGTAATTAGAGTTTACAGTATAAGTCTCATTATAAGTTGTTTAGGTTATTTTGAAAATTAGTAACTTAAAACCGAAGGTTAAGTTTTAATAATGGATTTTAAAATAGAGAGTAGATGGTTTTTTTTAATAGGTGTAAACTGTATGAGTAAATTATGCATATCTGCGCCTTTGCGAGAAAATACAGCAGGAGTAAACATCTAAACAACAAACAACTTGTCATCACAACATTTTCATAAGAGTAAGCTTTGCGACTTTGTGGGAGAAAGAAGATATGATTCAAGATATTGAGTACTCTAGTTGTCTAAATTTACTCTAAACAGCAACTGAAAACTGCTAACTAATCAATACATTTGCATGCTATGACAAGAACAGAACGACAAGAACTAATAGATAAAGGCTTATTACTGCCTTTAATGGAAGAGTTTTATACCATTCAAGGGGAAGGCTTTCACAAAGGGACAGCAGCTTATTTTGTAAGAATAGGTGGTTGTGATGTAGGTTGCCATTGGTGTGATGTTAAAGAAAGCTGGTTAGCTGAGTTACATCCACCTACAGAAACCGAGAAGATTGTCGAGAATGCTGTACAGTATAGTAATACGATTGTTGTTACTGGTGGTGAACCTTTAATGTGGGACATGGGACCATTAACAGCCCAACTCAAAGTTAAGGGTGTACAAACTCATATTGAAACGTCTGGTGCTTATGAATTATCTGGTACTTGGGATTGGATTTGTCTCTCACCAAAGAAGATGAAATTACCAACGGAGAAAGTCTATGAAAAAGCACACGAACTAAAGTGTATCATTTATAATAAGGACGATTTTAAGTTTGCTGAAGAGCAAGCCAAAAAAGTAAATAAAGACTGCATTTTATATCTACAACCAGAATGGAGTAAACGTGATAAAGTAGTGCCTCAAATTGTAGATTATGTGATGGCAAACCCTAAATGGAAAGTGTCACTACAGACTCATAAGTACTTGAATATCCCTTAAGAGTCTTACAGTCAAATTCTTAAGTTTTTTATTGTGAATAACGGTGTCTTTAAGCTATAATTAAAGTGAAATATAGCTATCTTTAAGACATACTAAATTTTCATGAAAGACACACTGGTGGTTATGTCCCTGTTTTTTGTATTCCAAATAGCAGCACAAGATTTAGACCTACAACATAAAATAGAATTTGTCAATTTAAAGATTCAACAAACCGAAAAAGGAGAACGCCTTAATTGGTTAGATAGTTTGACAAAACTCACCTATCGCAATCCAGCATTAGAATACGATGCCAAACTTCGTAAAACTATAGATTTTGCTATCAAATTAGATTCTTTAAATTTCGCGGCTAAAAAAGTAGCTGATTTAATAGGCTTTCAAAATAATTTTTTAGGCAAGCCACGGGAAGGTCTCAAGCTCTTTAATACGTATGTTGAGAAATTAAATAAAGGCACAGATTTTGGCGCTATTGGTCGCTTGTATTTAAATGCAGCAGATAGTTATTTCTATATTGGTGATATAGACACTTCTTTTAAATATTATGCTTTGACTAAAGGGTATGCTGAAAAAGCAAAAGATCAGCAATTACTTGGCTGGGCAACAATGTATACTGGTTATAATCAATCTGAAACAGGTGATTTTTCTAAAGCGTCTGTTAGTTTAAAAGAAGCTTCACAAATATTTATAAATCTAAAAGATACTTCAAATATTCTTGCTGCTAAAAATGCACTAGCGGTTTTATACAGTAGAAATGCCTTTTACGTAGAGGCCGAAAAAGAGCGCAACGAATCTATTTTAATGATAGGAAAGACCAATAGATTTCGTTCGTTAACAAATTTATATTTTAATGCAGCTGAGGATAATAAAAGAACAGGAGATTATAAACAGCAGCTCCTTAATATTAAAGAAGCCTTTTTGGCGAATAGTAAAACTAATAATGCATTTTTAGCGGAGCCTAAACTTTTAACACAGCTCGTTAGTGCCTATTGTAAAAACGACAGTATAACTCAAGCTGAAAAGTATTTTGAAGACCTTAATGCTCTATATGTAAAGGGTGAAAGTGAAGCCCTGAAAGAGGAAATAGTAAAAGCAAAACGAGTATTGTTCTTTACTAAAAGAGACTATAAAAATGCCATAAAATATAGTACTGAGTTTTTATCATTGCTACAGAATAAAAAAACGCATCTTGGTGATATTGTTTCTGCGGAACAATTTTTGGCAGAAGCATACAAAGCAAGTGGCGATGATATCAATTATAAAAAACATCTTCTGAATCATTATACCCTCAAAGACTCACTTTCAAATATTCAAAATGTAAAATCTTTAGCCTTTTACCAAACACTTTACGAAACAGAAAAACGAGATTTGCAGATTGAAAACCAAAAAGCTAATATTAGTTTGTTAAATCTTCAGAATAAAAGCAAAACCCAATTTTTGATTTTTGGATCTTTAGGGCTTTTAGTGCTCTTCGGTGGGATTATTGTGTATCGTTCCTTCATCAGCGCCAAGAAACGTGGATTAGCACAGCAAGAATTTTCGCAACAGCTTATTGTTACTCAAGAGCAAGAGCGAACACGTATTGCCAAAGATTTACATGATGGCGTTGGGCAGCAAATAACACTTATTAAAATGAAAGCTCAGAGTGCAGACCAATTAGAATTATCTGGTTTGGCTCATAATGCCTTAGAAGAAGTTCGCAGTATCTCTAGAGACTTATACCCAGTTACCTTAAAAAAGCTAGGACTAACAGATAGTATTGAACAGTTACTTTTAGATTTGGACGAAGAAACTGATCTTTTTATATCGATAGAAATTGATGATGTAAACACTAATTTTAATGAAACTGAATCCCTCAATTTTTACAGATTTATACAAGAATCTGTAAACAATGTATTAAAGCATGCCAATGCCAAAACATTAATTTTAAATATAGTAAAGCAAAGTGATGGTATTAAAGTCTTAATAAAAGACAATGGTCAAGGTTTTGAGGTGAACAAAATGATACATCAAAATAGTTTAGGTTTAAAAACTATGGCTGAGCGTATTAGTATGCTTAATGGCAACTTATCTATAAAAAGTAAAAGAGATGAAGGTACATCTATATCAGTTAAAATTCCAGTATAAAAATGAATAATATCTCACTTGTTGTAGCAGATGACCATCCTTTATTGTTAAGTGGCTTAGTGAGTCAGCTAAAAAAATATAATTACAATGTTTTGGCAACTGCGGAAAATGGTAGAATGGCATTAGAACGTATTTTAGACACAAAACCAACAATTGCTATTTTAGACGAAGAGATGCCCTTTTTTACAGGTTTTGAAGTGATAAAAAAATGTAAAGAACTCGCTATAGATACCAAATTTATTATTCTCACGTCACACAAAGAAAAAATCTTTATTTATAAGGCGCAGAAATTAAATATTTCGGGTTATATCATAAAAGATGAGCCTTTTATAGAATTGCATAATTGCATACAGAGCATAAGTCAAGGAATTCCCTATTTTAGTTCTGTTTTTAATAGTGTACTAGAGAATGAGGTTGTGCCACAACTACAAAAAATGAAATTATTATCACCATCAGAGCGCACTATTGTGCGACTGGTAGGTCAAGGTAGATCTTCAAAAGATATCGGTGAACTCTTATCGTTATCTCCGAGAACTATTGAGAAGCACCGTTCAAATATTATAGCAAAACTCGATCTCGCAACAGAGAAAGATATTTTAGTGATATGGGCAAAAGAGTATTTAGAGTTTATTAATTAGTCCAGAATAAGGAGAATTAACATAACTAAATTTATATAAAAAAAAGCCTTGATGTTTATCAAGGCTTTTTTTTCGTAGTGTAAGTTTTCTTTACTTTGTAAAAGGAATAGCAACTCTAACCATGTCCCATCCTAAATGCATGTAAACACCATTTTTAGATTCTTCAAAAGCAATACCAAATGCTTCTAATGATTCTTTTGCTTGCGTTACTGGTACAGTTATTCTAGCAACATCATTTTCTTCTTTGTAGAAATAACTTCCCCAAACATTAAGATCTTTGCTTATAATTGCAGTCCATTCCTTTTCTCCAGGAATAACATAAAAGGTATAGGTTCCTGGTGCAATTTTAGTGTCTCCTAAAGCCATTGTTGTGTACAATGTTAATTCTGCTGCTTCATTAGCTCCAGTTCTCCATACGTCTCCATTTGGTGCCAGCTTTTCTAGTGCACGACCATTAAGTTGAGGTCTACTGTAAACTACTTTTATTAACTTATTTGATTCTTTGTAGCTCGAAGGAAACGAAGCGCCATCCATAGGGCTTTTGTCCATTTTAGCAAAGTCTTGAGCATTCATGTTTAAAGAGATAAGCATAATAAATGCCATAGCGACAGTTGAAATAATTGATTTTGTTTTCATGTTTTGTTTCAAATTTATGTGAATTGTATAAAGATAAACCTCCAAGGTCTAATTACTGTCTCTAAAGTCGTAAACTGATGTTAAAGTTTACATTTTTTATGCGGAGATTGTATTTTTATGGTGGTTTAACTTCAAAAAAGTGTTAAAATGCATTTATATGTTATAATATGTAATCAATAATTAATATTATGTTTTATATATGTAATACTAAACTGATATTTGTCCTATCAATTTGAATATAATAAAGAATTACAATATAAATAATAAAGATATGTGCGGAATTGTATGTGCGTTTGACTTAAAACAAAAAGCAGAAGACCTAAGGCCTCAAATCCTTGAAATGGCTAAGACTATTCGTCATAGAGGTCCAGACTGGAGCGGAATATATAGTGATGAGAAAGCAATATTAGCCCATGAGCGTTTAGCGATTGTAGATCCTGCATCAGGAAAGCAACCACTATTTAGTCCAGATAAAAAACTCATTTTAGCAGCCAATGGCGAAATTTATAACCATCGTGAATTGCGTAAACAATTTCCTAATTATGATTTTCAAACTGAATCTGATTGTGAAGTTATTTTAGCATTATACAAAGAAAAAGGGGTTGATTTTTTAGATGATATGAATGGGATTTTCGGCTTCGCTATTTATGACACAGAAAAGGATGAATACTTTGTGGCGAGAGATCATATGGGAATAATCCCTCTATATATTGGTTGGGATCAATATGGGACTTTCTATGTGGCTTCGGAATTAAAAGCACTGGAAGGGACCTGTACTAAAATTGAATTATTTCCTCCAGGACATTATATGTCAAGTAAGGACGGGGAGTTTGTGCAATGGTACAAGCGTGATTGGACAGATTACGACGCTGTAAAAGAAAATGAAACAAGTATTGCTGAGGTTAAAGAAGCTTTAGAAGCAGCGGTTCATAGACAATTAATGAGTGATGTGCCTTATGGCGTTTTATTATCTGGTGGTTTAGATTCTTCAGTGGTCTCTGCAATAGCAAAAAAATATGCCCAAAAACGTATTGAATCTGGTGATGAAAAGGAAGCTTGGTATCCACAAACACATTCATTTGCTGTGGGATTAGAAGGGTCTCCAGATTTGGCTGCAGCACAAAAAGTAGCAGACCATATTGGGACTGTTCACCACGAAATAAAATTCACAATTCAAGAAGGTTTAGATGCTATTAAAGATGTGATTTACAATATAGAGACTTACGATATTACAACTATTCGCTCGTCTACACCTATGTATTTAATGGCTAGAGTTATTAAATCTATGGGTATTAAAATGGTGTTATCTGGAGAAGGCGCAGATGAGATTTTTGGTGGGTATTTATACTTTCATAAGGCACCAAATGCAAGAGAATTTCATGAAGAAACAGTGCGTAAATTAGATAAGCTCCATATGTACGATTGCTTGAGAGCTAATAAAAGTTTAGCTGCTTGGGGAATTGAAGGGCGTGTCCCGTTTTTAGATAAAGAATTTATAGATGTCGCGATGCGAATTAACCCTCAGGATAAAATGATTAACGGAGAACGCATGGAAAAATGGGTGGTTCGTAAAGCATTTGAAGATATGATTCCAGAAAGCGTAGCTTGGAGACAAAAAGAACAATTTAGTGATGGCGTAGGTTACAGCTGGATTGATACTTTAAAAGAACTGGTTGATAAGGAAGTGACTGATGAGCAAATGGCTAGTGCTAAATTTCGTTACCCAATTCAAACACCAATTAATAAAGAAGAGTATTATTACCGCAGTATTTTTGAAGGCCATTTTCCTAGCGATGCTGCAGCTTTAAGTGTGCCGCAAGAGCCAAGTGTTGCCTGTAGTACCAAAATAGCATTAGAGTGGGATGAAGCTTTTAAAAACATGAACGACCCTTCGGGAAGAGCAATTGCTAATGTGCACGATGAAGCGTACTAATGAAGCTGAATAGCGGTATCTTTTAAAGATGATCTTAATAAGTAATTGAAAGTCAGTTTTTAAGCTGGCTTTTTTTTTGTAAAATTTTTGAAGAAAGCTATATAGGTAAAGAACTTGTGTAATTGCTTTTTGTGGATGGGGTGTATTTAATTACATCAATTAATAACAACATAAAATGTGTTAATTATAATGAATGACAAGATATTGCTTAGAAAACAATAGGTTATTGAAACTATTAATGATGCACTTAGAAATATTTTTTAAGTATAACGTATGGGTATATAGGTTAGTTGTCGGTAATTACGCATTCCTGCGTAGTTTTTGCCTATTATACGTAACTTGAAAGCCACGGATTTACCTACCTTTCTCTTTTTCAATAGAACTCAGTTTTATATAAATGGGTTGTGACTCGTGTACATGAAATCTATGAATACATCAATAATGAAGATTTTAGTAATGTTTTTTTTAGTTTCATTGCTTTGCATTGAGAAGAGTTTTAGCCAAAAAAATAATAATTTAAATGTTGTTTTAACAGAAGATAATCAACGAATGTTTTCTGAAACTGGAATCATAAGATGTCTTTCTGTAGAAATAGATCATTTAAGTAGACAACAGTTTCCTAATCGAGGAACTTCAGAAGAGTTTGAACAATGGTTAGCACCATTAGTGGATGACTACAAATCAAGAGCTGCCATTAGTCGTATCGCTCCTCTTTTGACAATTCCCATTGTATTTCATATTATTACAGACGGTGCAGGTGTGGATAATGTTTCTGCAGCTCTTGTCCAAGCACAATTGGATCAATTAAACCTTGATTTTAGAAATCTAGCGGGAAGTATAGATCCTGTAGCAGCAGATATTGAAGTTCAATTCTGTTTAGCAATGCAAAATCCTTTAGGTAATCTTATGGCAGAACCTGGTATTAACAGAGTTACTGCGTATGGCGATGGACCGTTTACAAGCAATACGGTTGATAATACGATTAAGCCAAACACGCAGTGGAATCCTGAAGAATACATGAATATTTGGAGTGCCAATTTATCTGGTGGTTTACTTGGTTGGGCACAATTTCCTGACAATTCAGGATTATCAGGACTTAATGCGAATGGAGGAGCTGGGAATACGGATGGGGTTGTAGTAGGAGCAGGAACTATTGGTTCTGTTGCCAATCCTGGACCATCGGCACCGTACAATTTAGGGAGGACTTTAACTCATGAAGTTGGTCATTGGCTGGGTCTAAGACATATTTGGGGTGATGGCGGATGTGGTGTAGATGATTTTTGTGGCGATACTCCAGAATCAGATGCTTCTAATGGAGGTTGTCCAAATCATACTTCTTGTGGAACACAAGATATGGTTGAAAACTACATGGATTATACAAATGATGCTTGTATGAATATATTCACAGCAGATCAAAAAGCGCGCATGCGTGCTGTACTGGATACGTCCCCAAGAAGAGCAAATTTACAAAACTCTAACAAATGTAATACTCCTTCACCAACCATTGGTTTTTTTAATGGTGGTGGAACAATTATTAATGAAGGAACAGATTGTAGTTTTCAAGACGTTTTATTGGACTTGAATATTTCCATGGCTCCTTCAGACGCAGCAACTGTTACTTTTATAAGTACAGGAACCGCTACAAATGGGGTAGATTATGATATTAGTCCAGCTAGTGTTATTTTTCCAACAGGAACAACACCAACTCGTCAAGTTCGAGTACGTATCTATAACGATGGTGTTGTAGAACCTATAGAGAATATATTACTTGCTTTTAATGTAACAACAACTGGAGATGCAGTTGCTGCAGGAGCAGATTTAGCAGATCACGACATTACGATTAATGACGATGACCTTGTCCCTTCGAGTGGTGGAACTATTACTTTATTGAATCAAGATTTTGAATCTGGTTTAGCTCCATTTACGACGCAAGGTCCAGCGGGTTCTGATCGTTTCTTGGTCGCCAATGCTGTAGCAGCAAGCAGTCCTTATTGGACGATTGCGAATAGTAATGCAACTCAATTTGCTTATTCTAATGATGATAATTGTAATTGTAATAAATCAAACGATCGTTTACGATCTCCTGTATTTAGTTTGGACGGTGCTTATACTTCCGCAACCTTAACTTTTGACCATGCTTTTTCCGATTTACTAACAGAAACAGCAGAAGTGCAAATTTCTACAGGTGGAGGATATACGCTTATTGCAACTTTAGCCAATACTAGTGCAATAACTGGTGGTGGAGCAGCAACAACGCCTTGGGTAAACGGTGTAACTGTGGATTTAACACCTTATATTGGTCAAGCAACCGTTCAAGTTCGATTTAGATACAATGATGGTGGTGGTTGGATGTATGGTTTAGCTATTGATAATGTAATGGTTACGGCAGATGCTGCTGCAAGCATACAAGTAACAGATAACACAGCTTCTCCTCAAAATATTCCTTTGCGAGGAATGGAAACTGTACACTACTATGACCTGACTAGTGGTGATGTAATGGGAACTATCCAAAATTTATCAACTTGGGATTATCAATGTACACGAGTAGAAGTTGATCGAGATGCTACTTCGGCAGGCGGACCAACAGTCCCTTTTTGGGATGTGTTAGCAGCTAATGCATTGGCTGCAAAAACCTTCTTTGTTGACCCTGATACTAATACAACAACAGGGTCTTACAAGATTACGTTGTACTATACAGAAGAAGAAATTGCTAATTGGGAGACTACAACAGGGAAATCTAGAACTACTTTATATATACATAAAGTAGTTAATGATAGAGTAAGTAATGTGAACCCTTCTAATTATGCAAGCTTTACTATTGAGCAGCAACAAGCAGTAATTGGAATATATGGAGCAGGTTTGACATTTGAAGCTACTTTTAACACTGGCATACATGGTGGTTATGCTTTAGGTGGAGTTGTTAGAACAGCGACTTGGACAGGAATTACATGGATTTGGAATGATGGCACATCTGACGGTATAGTGCCTACATTTGCTGATAAAGCAAATGTTATTATCGCTGGTTTTTACGATACTTCAGCTCCGGACCCTTTACAAATTAGTTTTGGAGGGAACAATTTAACTGTAAATAGTCCCTATGACCTCACTATTGCTGACGGTACTTACATTGATATAGAAAACGAAATAGTAGCGGATGGAGATATCACTGTCGCTACCAAAGGCTCAGTTGTGCAAAGAAATGATTCAGCAACTGTAACAGGAGCTGGTATAATAGCAGTTCAAAAAGTGACAACAGTACTCAATAGCGCTTTAGAATACACTTATTGGAGCTCATCAGTAGTTGGAGAAACTGTTGAAAACGTTTTTTGGGCAACTCCAGTAACACGACGTTATTCTTTTAGTGGACTAAATTTTGAAGATAACTTAGCCGAAATCAATAATACAGGTGTGTATAATCCTGGACAAGATGATATTGATGATAATGCAAATGCTTGGCAATTAGCTTCTGGGCCATTACTACCAGGTTCTGGTTATGCAGCAATGCCGAGTCCGTTTGGTCCATTTCCTGCGGCGCAGCAGATTATCTTTGTCGGTGCTTTTAATAATGGCGTAATACAGCCTACCATTTACAATAATAGTGGTGGTGTTTATAACGATTGGAATTTTATTGGAAACCCATATCCAAGTGCTATTTCTACAGTTGACTTTTTTAACGTTAATTCAGGTATCGTAGATACTATATACCTATGGAATCAAGCAACACCTGCTGCCTTCGATGCTACTGGCAATGAAGGTGCAAACTTTTCTAGTTCTGATTATGCTGTGATTTCAGCTAGTGGCATAAATACTGCTGGTGGTGATTTATCATTAATCCCAGGTGATTTTGTGTCTTCTGGTCAAGGATTTTTTATTGAAGCGTTGTCGGGAACCAGTGTCACTTTTAATAATTCAATGAGAGAAACTGGAAATAATAACCAGTTTTTCCGTAGCGCAAATACCATTGATGAGTTAACAGATTCTAGACAGGTTCTCTGGCTTAATTTAAATTCAGATAATGGAGTTGCCAAACAAATTGCAGTTGCTCATTTAGACGGAGCAACAAACGCTTATGATGGTTCACTATATGATGTTAAGGAAAATCTTTCTACAGGGAATGCTGCTTTAATTTATTCTGTAATTGCAGATAGTAATACTAATAAGTTTGTTATTCAAGGGAGAAATGTAAGCAGTCTTGATGAAGATGAAATTATTCCTATTGGGTTTAAAACGAGTATCACTGTGCCTACGCTTTATAAAATTTCAATCGCACAATTTGAAGGAGAATTTTACACAGAGACTAATATCTATATCAAAGACAATGTTTTAAGTGTTTTGCACAACCTAAAAGATTCTGATTATAACTTCACTTCTGAAACTGGCGAATTCAACAACCGTTTCGAAATTGTATTTAGAGCAGATGCGCTTTCGATAAGTGACCAAGCTCTAAATTCTAATGACTTAACGATAACAGAACTCTTGGATGGTAATGTGGAGTTTAGGATTGGCAGAAGCTTTATAATCACCAATGTCGAAATTTTAGACGTTGTAGGAAGACAAATTTACAATCTTAAAGGAAACAGTTCTACAGAACGCTATGATTTATCTCGCCTTAATAAAGCAGCTTATGTTGCGAAGGTCACCTTATCTAATGGGCAAATCATTAGCAAAAAGGCCATTAAACGAAAATAATTATTCTGTCAGATTGCACAATAGCATCAAAAATAGAATTACAAGTGTTTAATAAATGGAGTAGATTGATGTATACAAGTTCATTATCTAGTAAGGTTTTGTCTCAGGCTATTTCGATTAATACTTTAAATTCAGGAGTATATATGGTTTTTCTAATTTCTGATAATAATTGTAGTAAAATTCAAAAAAGTATTTTACCATAATTTTAAAGAAAAACAATAAAAAATTGGAGATATATCTCAATTATCACCAATATAGCCTCTAAGATTTTAAGCCTTACAAAAATGATAGCGATCTTTAGTTACCTATGTACGTTTAGTGAAGATGGTATTTAATAAAATCTATGAAAATATCGCTTCTGCCATGTTTTGTGTTTTAAGTGATCACAGAAATAAAAATAAATCATAAAAATCAAATTTAAAGCGCTTTTTAGTGGCTCTAAGCCACTTTCGAGTAATTAACAAATGTTGATAATTATCGCGTCTTGTCGGTGAAAAGCTTTTCAAAAGCATCATTAATTCGTATATTTGTTAGTGTTCTAAAATGATACAGAGGTGTCATTTTTTTAAGCCATAAATCGTACTAAAATTTATTCAATATAATGAGCGAAAAAAAAGAAGAATTTAACAAGGATAATTATTCGGCAGATAGTATTCAGGCGTTAGAAGGTATGGAGCATGTGCGCATGCGTCCATCCATGTATATTGGGGATGTTGGTACTCGTGGTTTACACCATTTAGTGTATGAGGTCGTAGATAACTCTATTGACGAAGCTTTAGCTGGTCATTGCGATAATATTACGGTGATTATAAATGAAGATAACTCGGTGACTACAGAAGATGATGGTCGTGGTATTCCTGTAGATCTTCATAAAAAGGAAGGGGTTTCTGCTCTTCAGGTTGTAATGACCAAAATTGGTGCTGGTGGTAAATTTGATAAAGATTCTTATAAGGTCTCTGGTGGTCTACACGGTGTCGGTGTGAGTTGTGTTAACGCATTATCTGCACACTTGAAAGCTACCGTTTATAGAAAAGGAGAGATTTGGGAGCAAGAGTATGAGAAAGGTAAAGCGATGTACCCAGTCAAAAAAGTGGGTACAACCGATAAAAGAGGAACCATTGTTACGTTTAGACCAGATCCAACCATTTTTACACAAACTCTAGAATATAATTATGATACTTTAGCAAGTCGTTTACGCGAATTATCATATTTAAATAAAGGAATTACTATTCATTTAATAGATCGTCGTCACAAAAAGGATGATGGTGAGTTTGAAGGTGAAACGTTCCATTCTACGGAAGGGCTTAAAGAGTTTATCCAATTTTTAGATGCAACGAGAGTACCTTTAATGAAAGATGTTATTGCTTTTGAAGGTGAGAAGAATGGTGTGCCTGTTGAGGTTGCCATGATTTATAATACATCTTATACTGAGAATTTACACTCATATGTAAACAATATTAATACGCACGAAGGTGGTACGCATTTATCAGGTTTTAGAAGAGGTTTAACGCATACGCTTAAGAAGTATGCAGATGCTTCTGGAATGTTAGACAAATTAAAATTTGATATTGCTGGAGATGATTTTCGAGAAGGATTAACAGCAATTATTTCTGTAAAGGTTCAAGAGCCTCAATTTGAAGGTCAAACAAAAACCAAATTAGGTAACAGGGAAGTGTCTGCAGCTGTAAGTCAGTCTGTTTCAGAAATGTTGACAGATTATCTAGAAGAAAATCCAGATGACGCTAAGATCATTGTGCAAAAAGTAATTCTTGCTGCTCAAGCACGTCACGCTGCTCAAAAGGCACGTGATATGGTGCAACGTAAAACGGTAATGAGTCTTGGGGGTTTACCTGGTAAATTGAGTGATTGCTCTGAGCAAGATCCTTCTAAATGTGAAATTTACCTTGTAGAGGGAGATTCTGCAGGTGGAACAGCAAAGATGGGGCGTGATAGAGCGTTTCAAGCAATTTTACCATTAAGAGGTAAAATTCTTAACGTTGAGAAAGCAATGACTCATAAGGTTTTTGAAAACGAAGAAATCAAAAATATATTCACCGCTTTAGGTGTCACTATAGGTACAGAAGAGGATAGCAAAGCGCTTAATTTATCAAAATTAAGATATCATAAAATTGTGATTATGTGTGATGCCGATATAGATGGTTCTCACATTGAAACTTTAATCTTGACGTTCTTCTTTAGGTACATGAAAGAATTGATTGAAAACGGTCATATCTATATTGCTACTCCACCTTTATTCTTGGTTAAAAAAGGAGCTAAGAAAGAATATGCATGGAATGATGAGGAACGCTTAGCGTTGATGGCACAATACGGAGATGGAGCAAAAATTCAGCGTTATAAAGGTCTTGGAGAGATGAATGCTATTCAGCTTTGGGATACGACAATGAATCCTGAATTTAGAACATTACGTCAAATAGTGATTGATAATAGCGCAGAAGCAGATCGTGTATTCTCGATGTTAATGGGTGATGAAGTGCCACCTCGTAGAGAATTTATTGAGAAGAATGCTATTTATGCAAATATTGATGCGTAGATAAAAATCATTATATCTTATTTTTTATTTCAAGGCAACTACATCTTTATTTGTAGTTGCTTTTTTTATTATGCAATTGCCATAAATTATAGGGCTAGCACCAGTTTAAATTTAATTTTGGTTAACAGCTTTATTCTGGGTATCAATAAAATTAATAGAAAGTAACGATATGAAATAATTATTAATAGGTCTGCTCTTAATAATATCATTTTGTAATACACAAACAAAGTCTGATAATTTTGATGCTTTGATTAAAGAGGCTAGAACATTAAAACAGGGTAAAAATCATAAAATGACAATTATAAACTACGAAGTGGCGTTGTCTATTTTTACGCTAAATTCTAGTACATCTGTTTTTGAGGTAGCGCATGGTGCTATCCAAACAAAAGGTTTTGATCTTGCTAACGTATGGATAAGAAAAGGAGTGGCAGTAGGTGCAGCGTCATTGAGTTATTTGAAAAGTTATTAAGGCTTTATATCAGTATGAGATCAACTATTTGTCAAGAAATAGTTGATGAGTATTATAAGCTAAGACAACAATATTTTACGACTATAGATAATATTGATTTGTATTTAGAAATTGAAGAATTAATAGCTAGAGATCAGTTCGTAAGAAAAAGTGATGATTATATAAGTGGTAGAAGAGAAGAAGATGTGGAAGCTGCCATGCAAGGTGTTATAAATGCTCAAGCGGATAATAATTCAATAGCAGAAAAAAAAGCGAGTTTTACTGTTTCCGAAGAAAAATGAAGATTATAAAAAGCGACAAAGGGATTCATGCTTAAAGTTGATGAATTAAATGTGCAGAGGCTTAAAGAAATAATTACAGAAAATGGTTGGTAAGAACGAGCGTGGATGATTTTGTGGTATCAAAGATGAGGTTATCGAAAAGATAATGAGGTTTGGAATTTCTTTAAACCAATTATTCATAAAGAGATTGATGAGGGGGAATTAAGCCGAAATTATTGAAACATATTTGATTAGTTTAAAGAACGGATGTCTAAAACTAAAAATGGTTCTATTAAGGTCACATCAAAAAAAGAAGCTATAACAGGATAATGGATTAATTATCAATTTATAGAACTCATAAAATTTTCTAAATGCGCAACATTTTCTCTTGTGCTTTTTTCTTTAACACTGTTAAAATTCGTAATTTTGCAATCTCAATTAACAACACAATTTTAAATTAAAAACATATTAAATAATGAAAGTAACAGTAGTTGGAGCAGGAGCAGTAGGTGCAAGTTGTGCGGAATACATCGCCATTAAAGATTTTGCAAGTGAAGTCGTTTTATTAGATATTAAAGAGGGTTTTGCCGAAGGTAAAGCAATGGATTTAATGCAAACCGCCTCATTAAATGGTTTTGATACAAGAATAACAGGTGTCACTAACGATTATTCACAAACTGCAGGTAGTGATATTTGTGTAATCACATCTGGTATTCCACGTAAACCAGGCATGACTCGCGAAGAGTTGATTGGTATCAACGCTGGTATTGTAAAGATGGTATCTTCTAGTTTAATTGAGCACTCTCCAAATACAATTCTTATTGTGGTGAGTAACCCAATGGATACAATGACTTACTTAGTTCATAAAACAACGAGTTTACCTAAAAATAGAATTATTGGAATGGGTGGAGCATTAGATTCTGCACGTTTTAAATATAGATTAGCAGAAGCTTTAGGAGCACCTATTAGTGATGTTGACGGTATGGTCATTGGTGGACACAGTGATAAAGGTATGGTGCCATTAATTGGTAAAGCAGCAAGAAACAGTGTAAAAGTTTCTGAGTTTTTATCTCAAGAGAGAATGGATCAAGTTGTACATGATACTAAAGTAGGTGGAGCTACACTTACGGGTTTATTAGGCACTTCTGCTTGGTACGCTCCTGGAGCAGCTGTATCTTCAATGGTTCAAGCTATTGCTTGTGATACTAAAAAGATATTCCCTTGCTCTGCTTTATTAGCAGGAGAATATGGATTAAATGATTTATCTATTGGAGTCCCTTGTGTTTTGGGTGCTAACGGAATTGAAAAAATAGTTGAAATTAGCTTATCAGATGCTGAAAAAACAAAATTAGCAGAATCTGCTGAAGGTGTAAAAGCAACTAACGCATTGTTAGAATTGTAATCCCATCACTTTTTTAAAAATATTTGAGGCTATCATATTAATGATAGCCTTTTTTAATTTTAATCACACATGAAGTATATCTGCTTACTATGTATTGTTTTCCTGCGGAAATGTAACACCAAAACATAAATTCTCTATTATTTATGAATTTGAAAACCTTGATAAGGTGTCTGCCAATGATAAGTTAGGAACAGCAGAGGTCTTGAATAAACGATTAGATAAGTTTGCTTCAAATTATGAAGTGAGATTAAACAATACCCAACAAATTGAAATCAAATTAAGTACAGATTTTGAATTGGATGCTATTAATAAGATTGTTACTAATTCAGGGAAGCTTGATTTTTGGGAAGTTATAAAAAGAGAAGAGTTAGGTTCTTTTTTCATAAAAGTTAATAATTACTATAACACAGGAAATGATGCTATAAGCCCATTTTCTGATTTGATTCAAGGAGGTGGATATGGTTATGGATTATTTTCGTTAGCAGTTTGGGATACAGTTAATATGAGAACACTTCTTGATAATAAAGAGATTAAATATTTATTACCAACATCATTAAGGCAATCTAAGTTCTTGTTCGGTTTACCAGATGAAAATGGTTTTTTGCCATTATAGTTAGTTAAAACCACGCCAAACGGCGTAGCATTTGTGAATGAGACACATATTACTGATGTACGTCAAAGCTATACGTCGGCCAACCGTCCATCTATATCAATGGAAATGAATGAAAAAGGAGCACAACGCTGGGAACGAATGACAGAAATAGCGTGTCAACAACAGTCGTAAATGGCTATGACTTTAAATGATGAGGTGTATTCTGCTCCAACAGCATCTTCTGGAGCAATAAAAGGAGGGGAAACTGAGATTTCTGGAAATTTCACACTCCAAGAAGCACAAGACTTAGCGTTGATTTTTAGCTCTCAAAAACGAATACCAAAACTAAAGTTCGTTAATTCATCTGCTATAAACGACGAACAGTAAACCTATCGTCTTTATTTTTTATATATTTGGCGCATGAACTCGAGATGGTACATTAGTATTCTCATAATTACACTCACCTTTCTAGGTAGCATAGCTAGTACACAACAAATTGCTGCACCTAATCAAGAGATTGTACTTCAGTTTTCTTCAATAAACGTCTCAACTCAAGATACTCAAAAGGCTATTACAAGTGTTAGACAACAACTGGAAATTGCTGGTGTTAATGATATACAGGTTCAAGCACTGCGGGATGGTCAGCTAAAAATATCTTATTATAGTCATTCTGATGTTGATAGCATAAAAGACTTATTGTCAAATAAATGTAACCTTTATTTAGGTTATGTTTCTTATGATGATAATCAAAGCAAGATACCTTCCGAAGAAAAAACTATCGCCTATAACTTTGATGTCTATGAGATTCAGCAAGGTGATGATGTTTCAGAATTAGATGGAAAACTCGCTTTAGAAACAAAAGCAGAAGACGATAGAATTTTCAATCCTAACGTGCTAATTTCGGCAGTTGAGATTGATAGTGATGCAAAAGAAAATATTGAAAAGGTTGCCTACAAATTAAGTAGAACAGTTTCAATCACAATAGACAATAACTCCTATAAAACCCCAGAGGTTCGCGCAGGACCTGCAATCTAGGGATTTCTGTTTTTAGCGCTCAGCTATTAATATTCCCAAAATACGTCCAAAGATATACTCAATACAAAACGTATATCGCTGTAAAAGCAAAACAATACACATATTACATAAAAACAATTGTCAAATCAAGTGTAAATTTTATATTTGCGCTTCCGAAATTTTCGGATAAAAATTTGACCTAAACAAAATTATAATGGAAAACAAAGGACTAATTAAGGTTTTTGCTGTGTTATTTGGATTGGTAAGTATTTACCAATTATCATTTACATTCAAAAACAACCAAATTGACACTGCTGCAAAAACATATGCAGAAAGCAAGTACGAAGGCTCAGACGCCATAAATGATGGTGAAATCAAATACATAGATTCTTTATCTAATGCAGAGGCTTTCAACATGGGGATTGCAAGTTTCACTGGTAAAGAAGTGAAAGAAAAAGCAATGAACCTTGGTCTTGACCTTAAAGGAGGATTAAATGTGATTCTTCAAATTTCGGTAAAAGATATCTTAGTAGGTTTATCAAATAAGAGTAAAGATCCTGCTTTTAACAAAGCACTTCTTGATGCTGAGGAGATTCAAAAAGATGCTCAAGAGTCCTATCTTGAATCTTTCTTTACAGCGTGGGAAAACGTAAAAGGTGACCAAAAATTGGCGTCACCAGATATTTTTGCAAACAGAGATTTAGATGATGTGATCAACATTTCTATGACTGATGGCGATGTAAAAAAGAAATTAGAAGAGAAAGTTGATGAGTCTATTATTTCTGCTTTTGAAGTATTACGTAAGCGTATTGACCAGTTTGGTGTAACATCACCAAACATTCAACGTTTAGGGAACTCTGGACGTGTATTGGTAGAATTACCAGGCGTTAAAGATGTAAAGCGTGCTACACAATTAATTACAACGACTGCACAATTGCAATTTTGGGATGTTGATAATGGACAAGCTTTAGGAAACTTCTTTGCTCTAGCAAATAATGCGCTTAAAGATAAATTAGGTCTTAATGAAAAAGCAGAAGCTATAGTAGCTCAAGATTCTGCTGAAACTGGTAGTATCGTTGATGATCTATTAGGAGATACTACTACAGATTCTACAGCGGTAAGTGCTGTTAATCCTTTAGGTGATATCTTAGGTCTTGGAAGATATGGTGGCGCTTTTACTCTTAAATTAGAGGATAAAGAAACGCTTAAGTCTTATTTAGAAATGGATGAGATAAAAGCGCTTATTCCTGCTGATGCTCGTTACACAAAATTTGCTTTTGGTTTACCAACAGTTGATCCAGCAACAGGTATCGAATACGTAGATTTATATACGTTAAAAGGAAATAGAGACAACGAGCCAGAATTAAGTGGTGGTGTTGTAACAGATGCTCGTCAATCTTATACACAAGCAAACAAGCCTTCTGTATCCATGCAAATGAATGCTAAAGGATCTAAGATCTGGGAAGAAATTACTGGAAGAGCTAATGCTCAAGGAACTCAAATAGCAATTGTTTTAGATGATATCGTGTATTCTGCACCAACAGCTTCAAGTGGAGCTATTTCTGGTGGAAATACTGAAATCTCTGGTAACTTTTCAGTTAAAGAAGCAGAAGATTTATCAAACGTATTAAGAGCTGGTAAATTACCTGCAAGAGCAGAGATAATCCAAGCAGATCAAGTTGGACCTTCATTAGGTAAGGAAGCAATTGATAGTGGTACAACATCATTCTTATTAGCATTATCATTGGTATTACTGTGGATGATTATGTATTATGGTAAGGCTGGTATCTTCGCTGATATTGCTTTAGTATTCAACATCTTATTAATCTTTGGTGTATTATCAGGATTAGGAGCTGTATTAACATTACCGGGTTTAGCTGGTATTGTATTAACAATTGGTATGTCGGTAGATGCTAACGTACTTATTTTTGAGAGAATACGGGAAGAGCTTGGTAAAGGTAAATCGCAAAAAGAAGCTGTAAAAGATGGTTTCGCAAATGCGTTATCTTCAATTTTGGATGCGAATATTACAACAGGTTTAACAGCCTTAATCTTATTTGTATTTGGTACAGGACCAATTAAAGGTTTTGCAACGACATTACTAATAGGTATTGTAACATCATTGTTTACTGCAATTTTCATCACTCGTTTATTAGTAGATTGGTATGTAAATAGTGGTAGAAAATTAGATTTCTCAACGTCTATAACTAAAAACTTATTTCAGAATAATAAGATCAACTTCATCAGTAAACGTAAAGTTGCTTATGTTGTATCTGGTATTTTAATCTTAGTAAGTTTAGGGTCTTTATTTACAAACAAGTTAGATCAAGGTATTGACTTTGTTGGAGGTAGAACCTACCAAGTGCGTTTTACAGATGCTGTAAGCTCTGAGAAAGTTGCAGAAGATTTAACAGCTAAATTTCAAAGTGTAGAGGTAAAAACAATAGGTAGTGATAATCAATTAAAAATTTCTACAAAATACAAGGTAGATGAGAATTCTGTTGAGGTAGATGAAGAAGTTAAAATGATGTTGTTTGAAGGATTGAAACCCTACTTGCCAGCAGGAGAAACATTCAAAGACTTTTCTGAAGCCAAAGATGACGTAGGTATTGTACTGTCTAGTAAGGTGAGTCCAACAATTGCAGATGATATAAAAAGAGAATCATTGTTAGCTGTCTTAGGATCGTTACTAGTAGTATTCTTGTATATCTTATTCCGTTTCAAGAAATGGCAATTCTCAATTGGTGCAGTAGCTGCAGTATTCCATGATGTTATTATCGTATTGGGTATCTTCTCATTACTATATAAATTCATGCCATTTAGTATGGAGATTGATCAAGCGTTTATCGCAGCAATCTTGACCGTAATTGGGTATTCATTAAATGATACCGTGGTTGTATTTGATAGAATTAGAGAAGAACTGCTAGAACGTGGTGGCTTCAAAGGCGGTAAGAATATTAACTCAGCAATCAACAGTACATTAAGTAGAACATTAAATACGTCATTAACAACATTAGTGGTGTTATTGGCAATGTTCATTTTTGGTGCAGAATCTCTTAGAGGATTATTATTTGCATTAATTATTGGTGTCGTAGTTGGTACATACTCTTCTGTATTTATCGCAACGCCATTGATGTATGATACGTTAAAGAATAAAGGTATTACTCCTCCAAAAGAGGAAGAAGACAATAACTAATTGTCTCACATAGATTTTTAAAAAGCCACTTCATTTGAAGTGGCTTTTTTGTTTTTAATACTTTTTATCTTCGGAAATGTGCCTGTTCAATAAGCCTAGAATAATTTCATGAATAGGATGGTCTTACAATATATCTCATAAACAAGTTGGATTCGTTGTAGTTAAGAAAATAATTAAACAGTAGCAAGCATGTTCTACTTGTCTCTTTGATAGGTCTGCAATCATGTTTTCATTACGATTATTAGTAGTGGATTATCTCCAAAATGGAAATTTAGAATTCAGAATTCAGAATTCTTCCAGAACATGGAATTAGCTTAGGAGGCAAAGTTAATTTAACCTATAGTTATGGAATTCTTTTTAATAATGGTAATCTAGATAATTTAAGTTGTCCCAGATTAAGATTGACCTTTAACCCAAATAGAAGACTATTGGATGGCTCTTTATAATTATAGAGGTCAGTTTAAAACTTTAAACGCTATGGTGTCACCTTTCTCAAGGGTCCAGTTGTCACTCAATCCAGCATTAATTTCAAGCACATATTTTGCAGGAGCTTCAGATGGCAAAGAGGTTTCATTCATGGGTTGCGCATTTTTTTGAATACTTACAATCGTTTTATCTTCAGAAATAAAAATAATATCTAAAGGGAATTGAGTGTTTTTCATATAAAAAGAACGATCGTCTGTATCTGGAAAAACAAACAGCATACCTTGACTATTATCCATGCTAGAACGATACATCAAACCCGTTTGAGTAGCATATTCATCATCTGCAATTTCAATATCTAATGAAGCTAGTAAAGAATCTGTAATCGCTTTTTTAAGTCGAAGTTCTCCTTCTTTTTTAAATGTGACTTCCACTTGTTTTACTTCGGAAGAATTCTGCTCCTCCTTACATGAAGACAGTTGCAAGGCAACGCTTCCGAAGAACAAAAAAATAAAAACCTTAACAGCAAAATGTTTCATCACTAGGTCAATTTCGTTTTGGGCTTGTAGACAAACATAAAGTATAGACCGACTAAAATTAACGGAATACTAAGTAATTGTCCGGTATTTAATAACCAGTCTGCACGCTCAGGATTTTGGGCTTCTTTTACAAATTCTACAAAGAATCTAACGGTCCATAATAAAACTAGAAATAGTCCAAATAAGAAACCTTGTTGCTCACTCTTTTTAGTTTTCCAGTAGAAGTACCATAACGCTAAGAATACAAAAATATAACTTACTGCTTCATAAAGTTGAGCAGGGTGTCTTGCAAAATCTTCACCTAATTGTTTAAAGGTCACACCAAAATCACTTCCGGTTGGTTTACCTATAATTTCAGAATTTATAAAATTCCCTAATCTAACAAATACAGCGCCAGAGGCAACAGGTATGACAACGCGATCTAGAATCCAAAGGACCGTTTTATGTAATACTTTCTTGTTGTATAAGTACATAGATATAATCATGGCAATTGCTGCACCATGACTTGCTAATCCCATAAAGCCTGTGAATTCAAATCCGCCTTTAAATTTAAAAGGTAAGAAGATGCTAAAAAAGTCTTCAGTAATTAGTTCTGATTGATAGAAAATAACATGGCCTAATCGAGCACCAAGCATAATCCCAATAACAGCATAAATAAATAAAGAATCTAAAGACTCATCACTTTGGCCTTCGTGCTTATAAATACGTTTCATGATTTGTAAACCAAGGAGAAACGCGACAATCCACATCACACTATAATAATGTAAGGTAAAAAAACCTAAATCTAATCCTTTGGAAGGATCCCAAATCATATCAATAGCAAGCATAGTATTTTTTTTTGATTGGATAAAGATAATATTATTGAATAAACTAGAGTTGTTGTTAAGATAGTTTTAATCTTCTTTCTCGGGAACTGGATCGTAGCCTGATCTTCCCCAAGGCGATGGAGCGAAAACAAAAATGTGCGGTGTACATTTTTAGCGAACAGGCGAACAGCCGAGCTGGCGCGTTGGCAAGTTTTTAGTTGTCATCCTTTTTTGGAACTGGATCGTAGCCTGATCTTCCCCATGGATGACAACTAAAAATACGTTTTAGAGCAAGTCCACCACCTTTCCAAAATCCATGTATCTCCAAAGCTTCTTTAGAATAATGTGAACATGTTGGTTGAAATCTGCAAGTCGCAGGTGTGAAGGGAGAGATTAGAGTCTGGTATACTTTAATCAATAGGAGGAAAGGATATGTTAGGATTTTTTTCATAAACGTAAGCAAGTCCTTTTATTAGCAAAGGATGTTACTAATTAGTCGAAAAAGATGTCCCATCCTTCCCATCATTCAATTGTATGCCTTTTGCAGCTAATTCATCACGAATCTTGTCAGACATAGCGAAATCTTTATTAGCTCTTGCATCTTGCCTTAATTGGATTAAAAGATCAATAGCTCCAGCTAATTTATCAGTTCCAGTATCTGCTTTATTAGTGTTTTCTAATCCTAGAACATCATAAGTGAATTCTAACATCGTTTTTTTAAGACGTTCTAAATCTTCCGAAGTTAATGAAGCATCACCAGATTTTATTTGATTGATGTGCTTAGAAGCTTCAAATAAGTGTGCAATTAATATTGGTGAATTGAAATCATCATTCATGGCATCATAACAGTTTTGACGCCAATCACTAACATTAAATGTTGATGTGTTGCCAGCTTTTAATTCATCCAAGAGATTAACAGCATCCATTAATCTATAGAATCCTTTTTCACTTGCCAATAAGCCATCATTTGTTAAATCTAAAACACTTCTATATGACGATTGTGCATTAAAAAATCGAATCACGCTTGGACTAAAACCTTTGGACATGATAGCATTCTTTCCCGACATTAATTCCGCAGGATTAATAATATTACCTGTAGATTTAGACATACGTTGTCCGTTTAGTTGGAGCATATTGGCATGCATCCAGTAATTTACAGGAGCGATACCTTTAGCAGCTTCACTCTGTGCGATTTCACATTCGTGATGTGGGAATTTTAAATCCATTCCGCCACCATGAATATCAAAATTATCACCAAGATATTTTGTGCTCATTGCAGTACATTCTAAATGCCAACCAGGAAAACCATCACTCCAAGGCGAAGGCCAGCGCATAATATGTTGTGGTTCTGCGCGTTTCCAAAGTGCAAAATCTTGAGGATTCTTTTTGTCACTTTGACCATCCAAAGCTCTTGTGTTATGGATGAGGTCTTCAAGTTTACGTTTGCTTAAAATCCCATAGTTATTAGTCTCGTTATATTTATGGACATCAAAATATACAGAGCCATTAACGACATAACCAAAACCATTATCTATAATCGTTTTAATAAGCTCAATTTGTTCTATAATATGACCAGTAGCTGTAGGTTCTATACTGGGTGGTAAGAAATTAAAGGTGTTTAAAATATTATGAAAGTCAACTGTATACCGTTGAACAACTTCCATAGGTTCAATTTTTTCTAAACGTGCTTTTTTAGTGATTTTATCTTCACCAACATCCGCATCATTTTCTAAATGTCCAGCATCAGTAATATTTCTAACATAGCGTACTTTATAGCCTAAATGCTTTAAATAACGAAACACCATGTCAAAGGACATAAACGTTCTCACATTCCCTAAATGCACATTGCTATATACCGTTGGCCCACAAACATACATGCCTACGTAACCGCTTTCTATAGATGTGAAAATGTCTTTATTTCCGCTAAGTGTATTGTAAATTTGAATGGTCTGCTCTTCGTACAAGTGCATAGTGCAAGGTGTTTAAATTTCTATTTAATACTGAAATATCTTATATGCAGTCAAAGCTAACATTTTATTTTTTTTCTTCGGAAGAAAGAAGACTTAAAACGAAGTGTCAAGACTTATATAGTCAAGAAACTCTCGTTTAGTTTCTTTGGTTTTAAAAATCCCTCCAAATTCTGAAGTCACAGTGCTGCTCGCCACATCTCTTATGCCTCTAGAATTAACGCATAAATGTTTCGCATCGATTACGCACGCTACATCTTGGGTATTTAAAACCTTTTGAAGTTCTTTAACAACTTGAATTGTAAGGCGCTCTTGTACTTGAGGACGCTTTGCAAAATAATCTACAATTCTATTCATTTTTGAAAGTCCAACAACCGTACCGTTTGAGATATAAGCAATATGAGCTTTCCCAACAATAGGTAACAAGTGATGCTCACAAGTTGAATAGACAGTGATGTTTTTTTCAACAAGCATTTCTCCATACTTGTATTTGTTATCAAAAGTTGAAGCGCTAGGTTTTTTATCTGGATCGAGCCCACTAAATATTTCATTCACAAACATTTTAGCAACTCTCTTTGGTGTGCCCTTAAGACTGTCATCTGTTAAATCAAGCCCTAATGTTTCCATAATGTGTCTCACATCACCTTTTATGATCTCTATCTTTTCAGATGATGTTAATTCAAAAGCATCTTTTCTTAAAGGGGTTTCAAAAGAAGAGCCAACGTGGTCGTCACCAATAGCATCAAAATCTTGAATATCTTTTTCTATTTTCATTTGTTATATTCGGAAAGCAACCGTAATTACTTTTATTTAAAATTATAAAACTCTTTTAAAAAGAGAATACAAAGATAAACAATAATAAAAAACGATTATAGGGTAGGGGTTTTTTAATTTAGGATGTTATATGCCTATAATCGAGATGAGATTACATGACATCCGATTTAACAGTTTATTTATTAAAATTTTCTTAAATTCCGCTTCTTAAAAAAACAAAACAATCATGAATCCAAAATATCTGTTCCCTCTAATACTGGTATGCACATTATTAGTATCTACTTCATTATTTTCGCAATCAAGAAAACAAAAATCAGTAAGCTATAGCTCTAATGTCAATGCGCCTTTAACGAGTTCAGAATTAGCACTGATTAGAGAGGTTTATGGTTCTACAGCTCATGAAAATATATTAGATAAACCACAACGTTTAAAGGATATTAAAAACAATCTTCGAAACAGAGTTGAGATAAAGAATATTCCTAACCCAAGTGATCAAAAACCCTGTCCGTTTTTATCAGAAGTGTCATTAATGGATTATTATGTTACAGGTTTACAACGCGATACAAATTTTAACCCTCAAAATTTTAACCCATTAAAATATTTATTTAATTATAATTCCTATGGGACGCATATTTATAGAGTAGATAATACCAATTACTTTATCATTATCAAATCTCAACATAAATAAAATCTTAATTATCCATTTATAACTATAAGCTATGAAAAAGGCATTACTCATAATTTTTACTTTATTTTATTTTAGTATTTACGCCCAGGATATTATCATGCAAAATGGTACTGTTAATGGTTGCTCTGGAACATTCTATGATTCTGGAGGAGTAGGAGGAGCGTATTCAAGTGGAGAAGATTTAGTATTAACAATTTGTCCTGATTTACCTGGGCAATTAGTTACATTAAATTTCTCAGAATTCAATACGCAATTGGGAGCAGATGTTATGACCATTTATAATGGTGATAGTGTTGCATCGCCTGTATTTGGTACATTTGATGGCGCAAATTCTCCTGGTTCAGTTACTGCTACAGAAGATAATGGATCGGGTTGTTTGACAATTCAGTTTGTTTCAGATGCTTCTGGTACTACCACAGGTTGGGCTGCAGATGTGTCTTGCTTTACACCTTGTCAAACTATAGTATCACAAATAGACTCAGCAACACCAGTTCCAAATGGAGATGGGTATATAAGAGTTTGTCTTGGCGAAGAGATTACATTAACAGGTAGTGGTGTTTTTGAATTTGATGGAACTGGAGCTACATATGAATGGGATTTAGGGGATGGCAATACAGTTGCAGGTCAAACAGCAACCTTTTCCTACGCAATACCTGGTGTTTATATTGTAAACATGAACATTAGAGATGCGAATACAGACTCAGATCCTTTGGGATGTGCTAATACTAATTTAATAAATCAAGTGATTCAAGTAGCCACAGAACCTAGTTTTTCGGGTACTGGTGCTGCAAATACAGATTTATGTTTTGGAGAGACAACAACTATAGATGGTGTTGTTGCTGCAACACTTTTTGCTAACGATTGTACACCACCAGTAAGTGGGACTACATTTTTACCAGATGGTTCAGGTGCAGTGTATGCAACATGTATTACCGTAGATTGCTATGAGTCTGATCAGCTGTTGACAGATGTTAACCAACTTATTGATATTTGTGTTAATATGGAGCACTCATATTCGGGAGATTTAGATATTAGAATAATTTCTCCTAATGGACAAGAAGCCGATTTATTTACACAAGCAGGAGGCGGTACTTATTTTGGTGGTGCTAATGATGATACTAGTAACAATCCAGGAGTAGGAGCAGATTATTGCTTCTCCATGTCTGCAACAACGCTTCTGCAAAATGCAAATACTATTATCGCAGGAACAAATCCTCCTAATAACTCTTGGGAGCCAGGAACCTATTTACCAATAGAGTCTTTTGCAAATCTAATTGGCAGTCCTCTAAATGGAGATTGGTGTATTGAAATTGTAGATAACCTTAGTATTGACAATGGGTATGTGTTTTCTTGGGGATTAAATTTTGATCCAAATATTCAACCACCAGAATTATCTTTTACACCTGTAATTACCTCTGAAGGCTGGGATACAGATTCTTCAATTACAAATATTACAGGTTCTACAATTACGGTAGCGCCATTAACTGCAGGAACACACTGTTATACATATAGAGTTACTGATGACTTTGGATGTGAATACACACAAGAAGTTTGTATTGATATGGCAGAAGATATTACTGCAGATGGAGCAGCAACAATTGCAACTATTTGCGATGGTGATGATGCGGTTTTCAATATTACAGGAACAGCAAATGCTTCTGTAGCATATACCATTAATGGAGGAGCATTACAAACAGTCGTATTAGATGGGACAGGTAATGCAACAGTAACTATTACCGCGCCAATAGCAGACCAAATATTGAATGTTATCGACGTTTCTCTTGGAACACCAGATGTAATCGGTAATGCACTAACAGCCATTGGTGGTTTTGATACAGCTAACACCCTTGGTCCAATTGATCCTATTGGTGCAGTTGCAGATGGAACAAATTGTGCTAGAATAACCTCTGCGGAACCTTTATTAACATTAACATTAGAAAATAATGTGCCAGTTGGTACAGATATCATAATTAGTTTGGCTAGAAACAATATCACTGGTGATATGGTCATTTCAGATGGCGTAGCTAATTTGAATTATAATACAGGAGTAGAAGATGTTTTAGAACAGATCATATTTACTACTGGAGCATCTACAAATACATTAACATTTACAAGGAGTGAAGGTCAACTTTGGATTGATGGTGTTGAATACATAATACCAGGAAATATTTGTACGGTTGTTATTGATGATATCGAAACTATTATGGTTGGCGCTGTGTTTGATACCGCTTTTTCTATGACACCAACGTGTGATGGAGGGACTGCAATTATTACAGGTGATACAGGAGGAGTTTTCTCTTTTGAAGATCCACAACCTACAGATGGCGCAGTTATAGATCCAGTTGCAGGAACTGTAACTATTGGAGTATCTGGTACTACTTATACTGTGCTTTACGAATTTGCTAGTGCATGTAGCCCTGGAACAACACAAACAGTTACTGTACTTTCCTCTAATAGCGCAGATTTCACCTTAACACCAACATGTGATGGTGCGATAGCAACAATTACAGGAGATGCTGGAGGTGTATTTACATTTAATCCAGCTCCAACAGGTGGTGCTATACTTGATCCAACAACAGGTATTATTACAAATGGTGTTCAAGGAGTCACGTACTCTGTTGACTATTCAGTTGCGGGTGCATGTCCTGCTATTACAAATCAGTCTGTAACAGTCTTAGCTTTTGAAGATGCTAGTTTTACACTAACATCAACGTGTGCAGGAGCTACAGCAGTTATCACTGGAGATACTGGAGGGACATTTGTTTTCAACCCAGTGCCAACAGATGGAGCGACAATAGATTTAGCTACAGGATTAGTTACAGGAGTCTCAGGAGAAACCTATACAGTAGAATATACGACATCAGGACCATGTGCAGAAACAACAAGTGAGACAGTAACTGTTTTTGCTTTGGAAGATGCCTCGTTCACATACACGCCAAGTTGCACAGGAGCTACAACTGCTATTACAGGAGACACTGGAGGTGTATTTACATTTAATCCAGCTCCAACAGATGGTGCTATACTTGATCCAACAACAGGAGAAATCACTAATGGAGGTTCAGGGGTTTCTTATACCGTAGAATATACTACATCAGGAAACTGTCCTGCGACAGTAACGCAAACAGTAATTGTTTTCGCCCAAGATGATTCTAGTTTTACATTGAGTCCAACTTGTGATGGCGCTACTGCAACAGTAACAGGATTAATAGGCGGAATATTTACCTTTAATCCAAACCCAGTTAATGGAGCAGTTATTGATCCAGTAACAGGAGTTATATCAGGAGGCCCATTTGATGCAGTTTATACTGTTGATTATACAACAAATAATGGGACATGTCCAACAACAACGACACAAACTGTAACATCTAATTCAGAACCAATAGTTGTAGACCCAACAGCACTTGAAGTTTGTGACGACGGAATACCAGATGGAATAACAAGTATTGATTTATCACTTAAAAACGTAGAAATCACGGGTAACAATCCAAACTACTCAGTAAGTTACCATTTAACTTTGGCAGAAGCAGATG